>JBHJJJ010000159.1:0-27472 GCA_050042755.1 Rivularia sp. (in: cyanobacteria) | reverse complement strand
AATTTATCTTGAAAAATCTCAAAACCTCTGCTGACGCTGATGCTAAGAGGGGAATTTTCTGTCAACATAATAAATATATAGATTTTTTTTAGAAATACCTCATGACGGGGAACAATCTTCAACCCATAAATCAAATCACTGTAGAAGAACTTGCAAAACGTCTGTCTTCAGACAAGTCTTCTATTCAACTTGTAGACGTGCGCGAACCGCAGGAAGTTACAACAGCAAGCATCGAAGGTTTTGTCAATCTACCTTTAAGTGAATTTTCCCAATGGGCTTCGGACATTCAAACTCGCTTAGATGCTCATAGGGAAACTTTAGTTCTGTGTCATCACGGTGTTCGTTCCGCTCAAATGTGTCAATGGTTAACATCTCAAGGATTTACAAATGTGAAAAATATTACCGGAGGCATTGATGCATATTCGATGTTAATTGACTCTTCAGTTCCTCAATATTGAAGGTTAAAGGATGAAGGTCTGTATACTAATACATCCTATTATTCGATGAATAATAAGTGATTCGTAGTTATACATACCCCATTTTTAAAATAGCCATGGGAAAATACGTAATAATTGCTTTTCTAATGTATTCAAATCACACATTTTGTTGTATGAAATAGTACTCTTACTCAGGACAAAACTATTTGTAAATGTAAAGGTATTGCAGTACACGATAATGATTATTTACTTAGCTTAATCATTATTGAATATCGGAAAATAGCATTTAAAAAAATTCCATTTTTTTAAAACTTGATCAAAACTGTGTTTCAAAAATTATCCCCTATGCAAGTCCAGCTAACGAATCGACAACAACATATACTTCGGGCTACAGTACGTCATTATATAGCCACAGCAGAACCTGTGGGTTCTAAAGCTTTGCTGGAAGAATATGGTTTGGGTGTTTCTTCGGCAACGATTCGTAATGTAATGGGAGTTTTAGAGAAAGCTGGATTGCTCTATCAACCTCACGTATCAGCGGGAAGGGTACCTTCAGACTCTGGTTATCGAATTTATGTAGATCAGTTAATCACGCATAATGAGAGTTTAGAAAAAGAGGTAGAAGCAGCATTACAGGGGGGTTTGAAGTGGGGAGATTGGAGTTTAGAATCATTATTGCAAGGAGCGACACAAATTTTAGCAACCTTGAGTGGTTGTGTTAGTTTAATCACAATGCCGCAGAATAATGCATCAGTATTGCGACATTTACAATTAGTGCAAATTGAGACTGGACAGATAATGTTGATTGTAGTAACTGATGGTTATGAAACTCATTCAACATTAATTGATTTACCCAGAGCAGAGGAAGGAAATAAACCTGATGTAGAAGTTGTAGACAGGGAATTACAGATTGTTTCTAACTTTTTGAACAGCCAATTACGCTGTAAAAGTTTAATGGAATTAGCCGCACTTGATTGGAGTCAATTAGATCAAGAATTTCAGCGCTATGGGGAATATTTAAAAATATCACTTGTCGAATTGACTCGTCGAAACTGTTCCCCAACAACTACACAAATCATGGTGCGTGGTGTATCGGAAGTTTTGCGCCAGCCAGAATTTTCACAAATACAGCAAGTACAAACCATAATTCAGTTACTTGAAGAAAAGCAAGAACAATTATGGCCGTTGATATTTGATGAAACAGAATTAGAACAGATAGATAAACCACAAATTACAATTCGTATTGGTTCGGAAAATACTTTAGAACCCATCCGAACTTGTACTTTGATTTCATCTACCTACCATAAAGATTCTATACCAGTAGGAAGCGTCGGAGTTTTAGGTCCCACACGCCTCAATTATGAAAATGCCATCGCTCTTGTTTCCGCTGCTGCTGAATATCTTTCTGAAGCAATTAGCAGTTGACAGTGAACACTGAACAGTGAACAGTGAATAATGTTGAATTTAGAACTTCTTACTCCTAACTCCTAACTCCTAACTCCCCATCACCATTAGTTCGGTATTATTTATAAACAAGTTCCTTGATGCTATAAATACCGTTGGTAATGAGAAAAATTCTATTTTGGTCACTTTGGGTTGGATTTGCTAGCTATGCTTTTGTTTTTGCTCCTCCCGCGCAACCAGATACTTTTGAGTTAATTCAAAATCTTTCAACTGGAGAATGGGAAGGAATCAACCCTCTGATAATTTCATTATTCAACATAATGGGTGTATTTCCTTTAATTTACAGTTGTATGGTGTTTATTGATGGTAGAGGACAAAAAATGCCTGCTTGGTTATTTGCAACTCTTTCTTTCGGTGTAGGTGCCTTTGCTTTAATACCTTACTTCGCTTTAAGGGAAGCAAACCCTGATTTTGCCGGTAAAAAGAATGCTTTTATCAAGTTGTTAGATTCCCGCATTACTGGTATTGCCTTGAGTCTTGCTGCGATAATCTTGGTATTCTACGGCTTACAAGGGGGAAATTGGGGGGATTTTGTCCAACAATGGCAAACTAGCCGCTTTATTCATGTAATGAGTTTAGATTTTTGTCTGCTTTGTCTGCTTTTTCCTGCACTTTTAGGAGATGATATGGCAAGACGGGGTATGACAAATCCGATTTTATTTTGGTTTGTAACTTTGATACCGTTATTTGGCCCTTTGGTTTACTTATCTGTGCGCAAACCATTAACGGATGAAACTCAACAACAAGTGACTAATGAACAACAAGCGGCAGTAAGTTAATTTTTATTAAACTGGGAATTTATTCTGAGATATTCAACCTTACATTACCCAGAATAGCGATCGCATAATTACTCCCTTGCCGGTGTAAGGTTACCTAAGTAATTGAGGGAGAGAGGGATAAATTTTCCTAGGTAATCCATAAACCGGATAGGAGTAATCATTAGTCGGGATTGGGCTAATACCTCACCCTATGTGGCGAGGGAATTAACGATTCTGAAGTTCCGCTTGGGGTGTAAAACCTTTCTGCTGCAAACAAGTTTTGAATTCAACTTCTGCGTCGCTTAGCTTGGGCGTATCTGTAATGTCAAATATCCTCTCTAATTGATCGTTTTGCATTTCAGATAGTGCACGGGCGATACGATTGCCTACATCTTGATTTTGGATGGTTAGTTGTGCGGGTAAGCAAGATGCGATCGCCTGAATACGTTTACTATTGTCGGTTGTAGCTACTACTGGATTAGCTGCAATAGCAGCAACTTTAATGTTGTTAGCTTGGGCGTGTGGTACAACTCCCAGGCAAAGGGCGATCGTTAATAAACCGCTCATAAGTACTGCTTCTAGTTGCTTGAAGATATTACTGAAATTCATCATTAGATTTTTGACAAGATTGTAATTGCTTTTTTTAGTTACTCAACTGTTGAGTAATTTATATCTAACACCAGATAACTACATTTCATTTGTTTTAAGCTCCATCGCAGAAAAGATTAGTTACTACGCCTATAGAAATAGTTGCGAACACAAACTTTTGTTTAGATTCTTGATACTTTATATAGATTTATTTTAATATTTTTATGCTATTACTCTATTGACCTAGGCTAATTTAATGGATAAACATGTGTAGAATATCTAGAAGATAAGTAAAAATATTGAAGATAAAGTCTAATTTCAATGTTTATAATCTAGTTTGTTATATAGTCCGCAATATGTTCAGGACTATGGTTAAATTTCAATTGATTTAGAAAAATATTCTGCTGCAAACCGATCTTTTGGGATTTAAAATTAAAAATTATGAAAATGAAAAATCTAACTTAGGGTATATTGCGATGTCAACGCCCATAAGCTCCTCAGAAAACGATGTAAATCTGAAAAACTCTACCGAGCAAACTAAAAAAAAAGGTAAATCACTGCCTTCAGGATTAATTATCAAGCTAGGAAAATTTGTCTGGACTACTATGTGGCGGATAATGATGTCTAAGCTTGCACCAAGTAATTCTTCAGGAGAATATATCCGCCCCTCAAGTCAGTTTCACAATTCTATTAGCACAGACAAAAATAATCCTTATCAGCCTTCGGCAGAACGTTATTGTTTATACGTGGGCTTGGGATGTCCTTGGGCACATCGAACTTTAGTGGTTAGGGCATTGAAAGGGCTTGAAGATGCAGTAGAAATAGCGATTGTGTATCCTTCACCTGATGAAGGAATCTGGGTTTTAAGTAATCCCGAAGTTGGTTGTCGCACGATTCCGGAATTATATCAACTTGCACAACCGGGTTATCAAGGGCGCTGTACGGTTCCAGTTTTATGGGATAAGCAAACGAAGACGATAGTTAATAACGAAAGTGCGGAGATTATCGTCATGCTAAATTCTCAATTGAATCAGTTTGCTGGGAATCCCCAAATTAATCTTTACCCAGAAGAATTAAAGGAAGAAATAGATCGGTGGAACCAAAAAATATATCATGCTGTAAACAACGGCGTATATCGCTGCGGTTTTGCCCAAACTCAGGAAGCTTATAATAAATGTTGCGATGAACTATTTGCTGCCTTAGATGAAATTGATAAAGCCTTAGAAAACAAAAGATACTTATCTGGTGAGAAGCTAACCTTGGCTGACGTGCGTTTATTCACTACCTTGTTTCGTTTTGATGTAGTGTATTACGGTTTGTTCAAATGTAACCGCCGCAGAATTCAAGACTATAACAATTTAGGGGCTTATCTGCGCGATTTATATCAGCTTCGGGGAATTGCGGAAACTTGCGATTTAGAAAGTGTAAAACGAGATTATTACGGAAATTTGTTTCCACTCAATCCGGGGAGTATAATTCCTTCTGGACCAGATATTTCTAATCTTTTAGCACCGCATTATCGAGAAAAGGTTGGTAATAGGTAAGTAAGTCAGCACCAATAAATTTAACTATGTTACAGAATGTAAATCTATTTATTTGCCTTATTACTACTCACTTGTCCTGATTACTATTTTCAACGCTGAGGTACTTAATTGCTAACCCAAAATTGGTAATTAGTGATTGATATACTCCGACGCTTTACGACGAGTGGGAACAGTACATGGAGAAAACATTCGACTTATTCGGAATATTATGGGTGTGGAAGAAGTTTAAATATTTAAATATTAAATTTATGGATTACTTATAAAATAAAAGAATAAGGTATAGCTATACACAAATACTTAACTAAAATATAAATGCGATTTAACTTTTAACCATTGACCTGTTAATGGTATCAATCTTTAAATATAAATTATATTTGTAGGTCAATAAACACTCATTGTACCAAATAATATATTACCTTAATTGAGTGCCTGGATGGAAAAGTAGGGAAGTTTTAGGGAATGGACGGATTATCTTTTTCTTGGGGAAAAAGAATTTTAACTGTTTGCGTACGTTTATTAATTGCTCTTGCAATTGCCTTTGCAGTAATTTTACTAGTCTTTCGATTTGAAAACTGGTCATCTGTTAATTGCGATAACCCCGAATCAATTTGCTCTCAAGTATTTTCTGTAGTTCAAGTAAAATATGTTCAAGGCTTTAGTATATTAACCGCAGCCTTTTTGTATGTATTAGAAAGTCCAGAACGGATCAGAACAAGAATATACGAAGCATGGCAAGTAATTGATAATGCTGCAGCAGCTAAAGTTTCAACTAGCTATGCAAGAATTCGAGCGCTAGAGTTTTTAAAAGATTATGGTATTTCTTTAGAAAGATTAAATCTTGAAGAAACGGATTTACAAAAAATAAATCTCAATCAAGCTAATTTGAAAAGTGCTAACCTCTGTTGTGCCGAACTCAGAGAAGCTAAGTTTAAAGGTGCTAACCTTTCCTATGCTAATCTTAGGGATGCTGACGCTAGTAGTGCAATTTTTAAAGGCGCAAAATTAAACAATGCTAACCTTGAAAGTGCAAATCTGAACGATACAGATCTAAGAAGCACAAACTTTAGTGGTGCCAACCTTAGAAGCACTAGTCTTAGAGGCACTCTTCTGGAAAATGCCATTTTCAAAGATGCCGATCTTAAAGGTAGTTTGTACAACGAAAACACGAAGTTTCCTGAAGATTTTAATCCCGATGATTATCGAATGTATCGCATTTCAGCCGATGCCAATCTTAGGGATGCGAATCTTAGGGATACCAACCTTAGTTATGCAAATCTTAATGGTGCGGATTTAACTAATGCAGATCTGAGATATGCAGATCTTAGAAGTGTGGATTTAAAAGATGCCAAACTTGCGGGTGCCAATCTTAGGGGTGCAGATCTTAGAGATGCTAAACTAGCTGGTGCTCAACTGAAGGGTTGCTTATACAACGAAAAAACTAAATTTTCTCAGAACTTTACACCTGGGAATCATCAGATGTATCTGATTTCTCCCAATGCAAACCTTCAAGATGCTGACTTAGCTTATGCCCATCTTAGCGGTGCCCAGTTAACGATTGCGAATCTTAGAGATACTATTTTGACTCGCGCTAATCTTAGAGGCTCCAACCTCAGCGATGCAGATCTCAGAGGTGCAAATTTGACTAGTGCCAATCTTAGGGGCACAAATCTGGTTCGTGCAGATCTTAGAGGGGCATTTCTTAAAGGTTGTTTGTATGATGAAAAAACGAAATTTCCTCAAAATTTCTCTATTAATAGCTTCAAAACTTATTTAATTGCCGCCAATGCTAATCTTGAGGATGCCAATCTTAGATATGCAAATCTCAGAGATGCGGATCTCAGTAGTGCGAATTTAACGAATGCAAAACTTAATAGTTCCGATCTCAGAAACGCAAACCTCAGCAATGCAAACCTAAGTGGTACCAATATTAAGAATGCTAATCTTAGCGGTACTAACTTGACAAATGCCCAAAACTTGGTCCCCGAACAAGTTAAATCAGCCGCTAACTGGGATAAGGCGATATACAGTGAAGAACTTCTGGTAATTCTAGGTTTACCGCTAGAAGAATAGAAGAATGGCATATTCGTGCCCTTGTATAAACTGCCTTGCCCTCTTCATCCCCGGATTACAAAAAAAAGGCAGTCGGCAATCGGCAGTCGGCAGTGGGTAAAAAGTATTAATTCAAACTTCACTTCCTATCTTAAGTCTCAGTAAAAATAAATAATTATACAGAGGCTGCCCTGGCACACGCCCCGTATAAAACGTCAATTTTTCATTCACGGGGAGCGTGTGGTTCATCTCAGTATGAATAACGGTGAGTCACTACAGCAAATCTGCCCACAGCAAATCTGCCCATGAAAAATCACGGGGTTCTAGTCTATCGACTCACTTCGCGAACAATATTTTCCTTATAAAAAATGAAGTTGAAAACTCCGTGGATTTATCCCGGAGATGAAAACGAATGGAAAGGTTTTAACCTTTTATGGTAAGATAATATCAACAGGAACGGTAATTAACCTGTATAAAAACCTAAATTCCTAGCGGAAATCTGTACCTTGACAATTGAAGATATGGGTTCTATTCCATAGTTATAGTTCCTTACCAGGAATAGGTAAAATCTTCATGGATACTAGACGACACAGAATTTAAACGAAAAATAAATTTTTGGAGTAATCCAACTACCGAGGGGCACTCGGAAAGTTAACGCTTGAGGAGAGAACCACCTCTGGACTAGATTTCGCAAGGGGTTTAATCTAAGTGGGCTCGTTGAACCGAGAATCCCCGTATCTTTAGGGCGGGGAGTGTCAAAATATTGCTATCCGATCCTCTTCAACTCCCCACTAAAAAGCAGTTAGGAAAAGTCGTAGCAGCACCCATGGCAAACAATAGTTAAAATTTTTATTTTTTGAGTTTACATTTGTGATTCATAATTTATAATAACTGATTCTCTTTTGGTTATTACTGGCTATGAATTGGAATAAACTTTTACAGCCCGATTTAATTCTAGAAGGTTCTATATTAAACCTGACTCCAGAAATTATTCAGCAATATGGACTCAAAGGATTGGTATTGGATGTTGATGAAACTCTGGTTCCTGTAACCATACCCTTTGCTTCTGGTGAATTACTCGAGTGGATTAATCAAATTCGCCCTCTAGTCAAACTTTGGTTGGTAAGTAACAACATTAGTGAAAACCGAATCGGCTCCATTGCTCGTTCTCTTGACTTACCTTACTATCTCGGTGCCGCAAAACCTTCACGACGCAAGATTAGACAAGCGCTTCAACAGATGGATTTACCCCCAGATCAAGTTGCAATGGTTGGCGATCGCCTCTTTACCGATATTATCGCTGGAAATCGTTTAGGTATGTTTTCTATCTTAGTTGAACCAATTGTTCATCCTAATACCGCTATACGTTTTCACCCAATACGCAACTTTGATGTTTTGATTTCGGAAATATTAGGAGCCTCTATCACACCGAAAAAACGTAGAGTAAAAAATCTTGACAAAACTTCAGGATAAAAAATATAAAAAAATAATTAAGAAATAAAAGTACGCAATTTTAAGATGTAATTATATAAATGGATAAATCAGAGTCAGCTAAATAAAGACTCTGCTCATAATAAAAAACATGTGATTGTAAAGCGTCAACCTTCAGTTTAAAGAGGGATTGACGCTTAACAATTTTTAGTTATTTGTTGCAAAATTGCTCTTCCGTCTTAAAACGGCAGAGACTGCGATAAGCCGTTCACGCAGGGCTGCGCCGAGGGCAAAGCCATGGGTGAACGGCTTATTGCCACAAGACCGAAATAATAATTATTAATGTCTAAAAATTAGTAACAAATAACTGATAATTAAAAATGAATGAAATAATTGTTGTTAAAATTGGCACTTCCAGTTTAACTCGCCCCGAAACCGGACAATTAGCACTTTCTACAATTGGGAGTTTGGCTGAAACCCTTTGTAATTTGAGAAGGAATGATTATAAAGTCATTTTTGTTTCCTCTGGTGCTGTTGGTGTAGGTTGTGCGCGACTGGGTTTAAACGAACGTCCTAAAGCAATTAGTACAAAACAAGCTGTTGCTGCGGTTGGCCAAGGAAGGTTAATGCGAGTTTATGATGATTTCTTTACCAGCCTGCAACAGCCAATGGCTCAAGTCTTGCTTACTCGAACTGACTTAGTGCAGCGCAGCAACTATCTTAATGTTTACAATACTTTTCAAGAATTATTAAAACTGGGTGTAATTCCAGTTGTCTACGAAAACGATACTGTAGCCGTAGAAGAGCTAAAGTTTGGCGATAACGATACCCTTTCCGCTTTAGTTGCTAGTTTAGTACAAGCAGATTGGTTGTTTTTACTTACAGATGTAGATCGACTTTATTCAGCCGATCCTCGCTCAGTACCAGATGCGAAACCCATAACTTTAGTAAGCAACATTGAAGAATTGACTCAATCCCAGGTAGCAACAGGTACCTCTGGTTCACAGTGGGGTACCGGTGGTATGACAACAAAAATTTTGGCTGCGAGAATTGCTACCGCCGCTGGTGTAAGAACAGTAATTACATCAGGTAAAACCCCCAATGATATAGAAAAAATATTACAGGGTAAATCTATTGGTACGCAGTTTGAACCACAGCCAGAACCCACTTCCGCTCGCAAACGATGGATAGCATACGGATTAGTTCCAGAAGGTAAATTATATTTGGATGCAGGTGCGGTAAAAGCAATTTCTGGTGGGGGAAAATCGCTCTTAGCTGCTGGAATTACAGCAGTAGAAGGAGAATTTAACCCTAACGTTGCCGTACAATTATGCGTTGAATATACGAGTAAAGAAATTGCACGAGGGATAGTTAATTACAGTAGTAGCGAACTAGAAAAAATACAGGGAAGACGTTCGAGTGAAATCCCGGAAATTTTAGGTTATGAAGGTGTAGAAACTGTCGTACATCGAGATAATTTAGTGTTGATTTAACTGAACGATTTCTTATAACACTGATAAATATTAAGCCAATATGGGAACATCAATAAGATATTCATTGGTGCCTTCTAAAGCTAGTTTAGATTTTGTGGAAATTTGGCGGTTGCTTGTTCTTTCTGACAAATTTTCCAAGAGGGATTGCTTCCATAGCCCGCAGATAAAGATTTGAGACTTCCATGGTACTCAATCGTGTTTCGATTTAGTATCAATTGTGGATGAATCACTGTTAACTTCCAACTATTAAAGTGCTTCTGGTGGAGCAAAGTCTGAACCAACAGTAATACCCCCATTGCTAGACTTAATGCCTGGTTTTGCACTGTTGTCTTTGTGCTTAAATGACTCGGAGACTTGTGAAGCAGGAGTTACTTCATTAGTATTTATCGGTTTCTCGGCATTGGTTTGTTGAGATACTAGAGATAATCCTCCCACTGCACCAGCTACAAGCGCTGTATAACCGACATACAAATGCATTGGGCTTACATCTAAGCCTAGTTTCGGAGTTTTAGTATCCGACTGAAACAATGAAGGAACAAGAGATTCTTTTGTTTCCGGTGCTGGTAGAGATGCAGCTAAAACGGTACCGTTAAATCCTAAAGCATTACCCATGACGCGAATAAAACCGCGAACATAAACATCTGCTGGCAAGGATTCCATATCACCTCTTTCCACTGCTTCCATCTGATGTACCGGAATATGAGTATACATCTGTAGGTCGCTCATACAAAGCCCCCGGGATTCTCTACCTTGTTTTAATTGTTGTCCAATTTCGCGAAACTTTTCTAGACGTTGTTCAACCCTAGCAAGTTTTGCAATTTCTGCTTTAGAAGGTTTTCTAGACTTGAGCCATTTGAAAGGATTACTTGTATTGGGAGTATCTTGTTGATTTACTGTTTGGGAAGTTGTATGGGTGAGTGCTCCTTGCTCTGATAAAACTTCTTCCTCTACACTATTAGTAGTTGGAGATGCTTTCACAATCGTTAAGCATTCAGATAATTCCTGACTAGATTTATCAGATGGTGGTTCAATCTTCTCTTCAACTTCTGGGGTGGTACCCGCAACTGCCTGACTGTGTAATGAAAGCTGACGAAAAGCTACACCAATAGCTTCTCTACCAACAGCTTTAAATAACATCTTTGCTTGTTCCGATGAAGAACCCAACAACTTTTGTATTGTCGCCAAAGCACGACGATAAACTTTACTATTGTGCAATTCTGTTTCTATTTCACTTAACAGCGATCGCAATTCATCTTGAGAAATTTCAATAGAAGGTTGTCCAGGAATTGATAACGAGTACATAGATGTCATAACCATAATTAGAAGTATGAATCAAGGGCACTTGGGCAAAAACGTAATTTTACCTGTGTAATTTCTTCACAGCTTTCTTGACTTTTCCGGATTGTTGCGTATAAACCCTATATGCTTTTCTCAAAAAAAATAATCACCCCGGAATCCAGAGGGTTTTTACTGGTATCCGTAACTTTTCACTCACATTTTATAAGTATTTTTTACTGTCGATTTCTACTAAATCATTCTGATTTCTAGAATTCAAACAAATTCATAATCTACTTGACTATTTAAAAAAAGTGTCATTTATATCTTTTTATATACTGAACAATTCCGGAACACGTTGATTTAAATTTTTGATTATTAATTTATGCTAAGCAGTCAGATGAAATCATAATTTCAATTGTGTATTGAATTAAATTGCTTTATATTATGTGTAAGTATAACTTCGGAGAGATGACAAATTTCTCTAAAATATCACTTGAGTTTGATTGTCATTTCCAAGATTTGAGTTAAATATCTATCTAGAAATATTAAGAGAGTATGTACTTTTCAATTGTTAATGAAGATTTACTAAATTTATTTGCTGACAATAGCAGCAATGACATCTACCATTAACAGTGATTATGGTTCAAATGTATTAACTGCTACCCTAGGTTGTTATAGCATGAAACTATTTGTAAATGTAATGCACCTCGCAGATAAAATTTTTGTAAGTAACTATAACTAAATAGGGAAATAAATTTTTGCCTTTCCTGACTAAAGATAAAGATTTATTTGCAGTGGCGATTATAGTATAAATGCTTATGTTATTGTATCGATTCTCCGATACTTAAAAGTCACCTTTATTCCAAGTATTCAATGTACTTGATAATACATTAAGAGCCAAGCAAATGAAAATAAAGTCTTTGAGATTGTGACATCACCGTCACTGAGGATATAAATATATTTTTGATACAGCATACTTTTTTAAGTAGTCTTGCAATAAAAATGTATCATCAAAAAATAAATTTCCATTATTTTGACTAAAAAGTTGTATAAAATACATCTTTTTCAGTTATTTCTCTATTGAATATAAGTCATTAAAAACTACAGGGAGACGACAGTGGAGCTGTTAAACGAACAACAAGGGGAGCAACTTAAGCAGATAACTCAAAAATTACGGCAAGTACGGGAACAAAAAGCTATACATCTAGAGCAAATAGCAGCGAAAATACTTGTCCGACCTGTTTTTTTAAATGCATTAGAAGAAGGAAGATTTGAGGATTTACCCGAACCCGTCTACATTCAAGGGTTTATTCGTCGTTATGGAGATGCTTTAGGACTTGATGGTACAGCTTTAGGTCAAGAATTTGGGGATATTGCTTGTCCTACACCAATACCGCAGGAAAATAGTAACTTAAGCAATAAAGCAAATATATATATACCTTTAGCTGTACCTTATATTTTGTTAATAGTTGGTGCTTCTTTAGGATTGTTTTACTTACTTGCTCCTAAAGGGGCAGAGCAAACTGTGAGTCAAAATCAATATTCATCAAACGTTTCGGAACAAAAAACTCAACCTAAACCCAAAGCTTCATCGCAAGCAGTAGCATCAAAACCAAAACCAACACCAAAACCAAAACCAAAACCAAAAACAATTGAAGGAGTAAAAGATAGTTTAGATTTAAAAGATGAATCATGGGTAAGAGTAATAACCGACAATAAAAAAGTATTTGAAGGAACATTACAAAAAGGAGATAAAAAAAGCTTTACCGCCAAAGAAAAATTAACTATACGTTCCGGTAATGCAGGTGCAGTAATTGTTTCGGTTAATCAAAACGAACCCGTTCCCTTGGGTTCTCCAAATGATGTCAAGACGGTTACTTATACACCCCAAACCATTGATTAGAGTCGTTGAGGTATTGTTGGGGAGGCAAAAAAGGACCATCCGAATTTTTACACCCCTACATACCTTTTATTTTTTCAATTATGATTAATTATTCTAAACCCTTAACTCCTAACTCCTAACTCCCAACTCCTAACTCCTAACTCCTAACTCCTAACTCCCAACTCCTAACTCCTAACTCCTAACTCTTAACTGATTAAACTTGGTGTACGTAAATGCCAATCTGTAGCTTTTTCATAGGCGTAGGCGACTTGAAATAGTTGATCTTCTCGGAGTAACTGACCAATTAATTGCAGTCCAATTGGTATTCCATCTGAGTTGAAACCGCAGGGAATATTTATACCAGGTAAACCTGCGAGGTTAACGGGAATTGTCATTAAATCAGTCAAGTACATGCTAAGGGGATCGGAAGTTTTTTCCCCTGCTTTGAATGCAGCTATTGGAGCTGTAGGGCAAGCTAATACATCAACTTGAGTAAAAGCTTTTTCAAAGTCTTCTTTGATTAATGTACGAACTTTTTGAGCTTTAAGATAGTAAGCATCATAATAACCTGCACTCAGGGTGTAAGTTCCAATCATAATACGGCGTTTAACTTCTGCACCGAAACCTGTAGAACGGGTGCGAGTATACATCGATAAAAGATCGTCAGCTTCTTCTACGCGATAACCATATTTAACGCCATCGTAACGAGCTAAATTTGCTGATGCTTCCGATGGAGCAATTATATAGTAACTGGGTAAACCATACCGGAACCGAGGACAGGAAATAATATGAATTTCTGCGCCTAATTCTTGTAAAGTATCTATGGCTTTAGTGACTGCTGCTTCTACTTCGGAGTCTAAACCTTCACCAAATGTCTCCTTGATAATACCGATTCGCATTTTGCCTCTAGGTTTTAAATCTGGTTTTAAGCCATCGGTATAATTAGGTATGGAAACTTTTAAACTGGTGGAATCTTTGGGGTCATGTCCAGCAATTTCACCTAAAAGTATGGCTGCATCTTCTACAGTCCGAGAAAATGGTCCAATTTGGTCTAAAGAGGAAGCAAAGGCTACTAAACCGTAACGGGAAACTAGTCCGTAAGTTGGTTTCATTCCTACTACACCGCAGAAAGATGCAGGTAAACGAATTGAACCACCTGTATCGGAACCTAGAGAGACAGTGCATTCTTGAGCCGCTACCGCTGCTGCCGAGCCACCAGAAGAACCACCAGGAACCCGCGATAAATCCCATGGATTATATGTAACATTATAGGCAGAAGTTTCGCAGGAACTACCCATTGCGAACTCATCTAAGTTGGTTTTACCAACCATGACAGCGCCTGCATCAGCAAGTTTTTGCGTTACACTCGATTCATAAGGCGGTATAAAATTTTCGAGAAATTTAGAAGCACAGGTAGTGCGGATTCCTTTGGTACACATATTGTCTTTAATACCAATGGGGATACCGGCAAGTAAACCAATTTCTTCTCCTGCGGCGATTTTGGCATCCACTTTTCGCGCTTGACTTAAGGCTTTTTCCTGGGTTACTTGCAAGAAGCTATGAACTTTCGGTTCCAATTTTTCGATGCGATCTAAAGCTTCTTGAGCGATTTCAACCGCAGAACGTTCTTTGTTAATTAATTGATTATGTAATTCGCGTATGGATGCCATGCATTACTACTCCCAAAATACTAACTGACTCAAATGATTGATTTTAGTACATCTTGTTTAATACTGCTAATTTTGATTTGGGAAATAGTGGGTAGAGAATGGGGAATAAGAAGATTCTTGATATCACTGGTGTTAGAATAAGCTCTCTCTACTTGGCAAGTGGGTAATTTAGAATGATGATTTTATCAGTGTTAATTGTTGCTTTTATCAAAAATAATTATCAATTTATGCAACGATATTTTACAGCAAATTAAAATATATAGATTAAACTAACTTTACTGATTCTCTGGGGTGGGAATTATGGTCAAAATCGTATCTAGAAAAGCTCTAAAGACTCAAAATGTATATGATATCGGATTGGAAGGCGATCATAATTTTGCGATCGCAAATGGTTTGATTGCTTCCAACTGTTTCAATAAATCTCACTCTACAGCCTACGGGTATGTAACATATCAAACTGCGTACTTGAAAGCTAATTATCCATTAGAATATATGGCGGCACTGTTGACAGCCAACAGTGGAGATAAAGATAAGGTGCAAAAATATATTGCAACCTGTCTGAATATGAAAGAGCAAATTCAAATAGAATCCCCTGATATTAACTCATCAGAAGTAGATTTTACACCCGTAGACGGGAAAATTTTATTTGGATTGTCAGCAGTACGTAATGTAGGAGAAAACGCGAGAAACTGCATATTGAAGGCAAGAGAAGAAGGTGATTTTACATCTCTGGCGGATTTTTGCGATCGCGTTGATTTGGGTACAGTAAATCGTCGAACTTTGCAGTCATTGATCAACTGTGGAGCCTTTGACAAAATTGAGGCCAATCGCAATCAGTTAATTCAAGATTTAGAGTTAGTATACGATTGGGCGCAGTCTCGTGCTAAGGATAGAGCAAGCGGACAAGGAAATCTATTCGATTTATTGGGTGGTGCCTGGAGTGGCGATACAGGCGGAAATAATATGACGATTAATAAAGTATTAAGCCCTCCCAAAGCTAAAGAAGTCCCAGATTTACCCCCTCAAGAAAAGCTACGACTGGAGAAAGAACTTTTGGGTTTTTATGTATCGGATCATCCGTTGAAATCTATAAGTAAATCGACGGAAGTTCTTTCACCGATAAATATGACGCAACTCAAATTTCAGAGAGAAGAAGCAATGGTTTGCGTAGTTGTCATGCTTAATAATGTCAAAAAGGTGGTAACTAAAAAAGGCGATCCCATGGCAATATTGCAAATAGAGGATTTAACTACAACAGGGGAAGCAGTGGTTTTTCCTAAAACCTATGAATTAATTAACCCAATTTTGCAAGTAGATGCAAAATTAATTATTTGGGGAAAAGTTGATAAAAAAGATGACCAATCTCAATTAATAGTTGACAATGCTTCTCCAGTAGAAAATGTCGAATTAGTCTTTATCGAAATGACTCCTCAACAAGCAATTACCCTTGAAGAACATCATCGTCTGAGAACAATTTTAAAAGATTTAAAAGAAAAATCTGGCGAAAAAGAAAAAGGAAAAATACCCGTTATCGGTATTATTAAGGGTGAAAATTCCCGTAGACTTGTTCGTTTTGGAAGACAATACTGGGTGCAAGATTCAACTACTGCGATTATGGCTTTGCGTAATGGCAGTTTTTTTGCTCGCATTCAACCGC
The DNA here is from genome assembly GCA_050042755.1 of Rivularia sp. (in: cyanobacteria). Classification (GTDB taxonomy): domain Bacteria; phylum Cyanobacteriota; class Cyanobacteriia; order Cyanobacteriales; family Nostocaceae; genus Rivularia. The sequence goes on along the minus strand of JBHJJJ010000159.1, from coordinate 11,221 downwards.
TGACAATGAAAAATTAGGAGTTAGGAGTTAAGAGTTAGGAGTTAGGAGTTAGGAGTTAGGAGTTAGGAGTTAAGAGTTAGGAGTTATAACCTATAATCTTTAACCTATAACCTTTAACCTATAACCTTGTTCTAATTTGCAATTCTTAAATCGTCAACAGTAGATTACCCTATCACTGCCAAAGATTCATCTCTTTTTTGGTTGCTTTTGCTGATGAAATCTTTCTTTTAACGATGATATCTTTTGATGCCATGACGTTTCTAGCAGCAAGCAGGGTGAGGAGTAAAAACTTGATGACGCTTGAGGGGTTAGATCAGTTTGTTTCATACTGCAAAATGATTCAACCTCAAAGTCCAGAAGAGATAAAAAGATTTTTCGAGGGTGTAATAGGATTCCCTTACGATAAGTAACTTCTATTACAAGCTTATTTGTATTTGAATATCCAAAACTTATTTCCTAGTTGTTCTGATTTGTTATTATTTGAAAAGTCTCCAATTGCTGATTATACGGATTTAGGCAAGTGCGATTTTGTCTATTTAACTTCAGATAAAAAGCTGCTTTTAATCGAGACTAAATTTATTGATACAACAGCATCTGGAGCGACGGAAAGAAAAAGAAGAAATAAGCATCGAAATAAAGTGTTTGAGCAGGTAAGAACTTTAAAAAAGAGGTTTAGTCAATATTGGAATATTCAAGTCGGAGAATTGGAATGCGGTGTTTTTACAACAGATTCTGAAATTGATTGGCGGGGAAATGATGTGAATGTGGCGACTAAATCAGTCTCTATACGCAAATTAGAAGAATGGAGAGTTGCCATGGGCGCTCTAAATCAGACTTGAATTTACCTATTTTGGTCAAATAGGGGTATCTACTTTTTTGGTACATATGTTTTACGAAATATGCTTAATTTATTTAATTTTGTTAAAAGTAAAAGGTCCTGTTAAACGAAATTTGAATCGAAATCACAATTTATACAAAAAATCATTATAAAAATTGAAGTAAAATTCACCTTTTTGTTTATTAAAGCTATGCTGTTTTAAATGGAGTTTGGCAGTTTTTCGAGGATTGCTCAAAGGGTTCAATTGCCGTCAAAAAATGGGCAGGTGGACGCAACCGGTTAACAGGGTGTAGCCTGAGGAGTATCTTCGATCGATTGAGAGGCTCATTTTTTTAATCTCCGTAAGGGCGGGTTAATCATCTGTGTCAAGCGGAGACTAAAAGCCCGTTGTACAATGCTTTGCAAATTCGGAGGTCAATCAGAAGGTGTTAAAGACACTTTTGGTCATTACCATTGGTTTCTTACCGTCCCTATTCTCCCTGTGGTTGATGCGTAAAAACAGGGCTAGAAGGCGCATGCTCATGCGACAGGCTGCGGTTATAAGCTTTCCCAGACACCCAAGAAGCGAAAATCCTAATCATAGAATAGATAATCCCGATAGGTACTATTTGGAAGGAGTTGGTTATCTTGTCGGCGATATTAGCTGTCAATATAATGCTCGTTCCGGTTATCTAAGATGTGCGGTTAATCCAAATGGTCCGTGTGATAGTTGCCGTTTTTACGAAGCTCGGGAGGAAAGTACTTGCATAAAGTATCACATTTAAAGCTTGAACTCATCCTTCATAATTCATACTTAACAATCTATAATTCATAATTATTAATGTCTGCACCCTGGACACAGGAACAAATTTTGGCACTCGCACCAGATGCAAGTTCAGCCAAAAATGGTCAAGTTTTAGCTACTCCCAGTAAGTGGTCATCATTAGGTTACAATGAAAAAGCAGTTTGGGGTGAAGCTCAAGGGAAGTGGTAAAAACTCCTATCAAACCCAAATAGATTTGAGTGAACCTGCTTTTAAATCTAGTTGTCCCAGTCGAAAAATACCGTGTTTACACGGTATTGCTTTGTTTCTTTTATTGGCAAGTGAACCAAATTTATTTACCCAAAATATTCCACCGGAGTCGATTAGTGATTGGCTTAAAACCCGCAGTCAAAGAAAAGCTAAAAACAAAGAAAAAGTAAATAGTGAACTCAAACTCAGATACACAAGCCAAACGTGCAGCCAAGCGTTTAAACAAAGTAACTGTGGGAATGCAGGATTTAGAAGTATGGATGCGGGATTTAGTCAGTAATGGGTTAGCAGCAGCACAAGAGCAACCTTACAGCTTTTGGGATGACGCAGCAGCGCGGCTAATAGATGCACAAGCGCCAGGGGTAGCTCGTTTGGTTAAACAAATGGGGAGTATTTGCCATTCAGGTGCTCAATGGCAAGAAAGATTATTATCAAAATTAGGGCACTTATATCTTTTAGTGGAAGCTTTTAAGCGTTTAGAAACTTTACCTATTGGGGTGCAAGCAGACATCCGTACTCAAATTGGTTTTTCCCAAAATCAACAAGAATTATCAACACAACAAGGAGTGGAAGATTCTTGGTTAATTTTAGGACAAAGTTTAGTAGAAGAAGACCGTTTGAAAGTACAACGTAATTGGCTCTGGGGTAAAGAAACGCAACAAAAAGCATTAATTCTTAACTTCGCTCACGGTAGTCAGCCATTAGATACGAGTTTTATACCTGGGAGTTATATCAATGGGGAATTAGTATTTTTTGAGAGTGCTTATCCTTTACGAGCAATATTTAAAAATCGTCAAGATACTGTAAATCGGGTGGATATCATGCCGGGATATAGTCATATATCAGATATGATACAGCAGTATTCCCAAGCCCTCGCCAAAAACCCTTGGATAGAAGAATTTCCTGTAGCGTTATGTAAAGTAATTCCCATCGAAAAAAAAGATAAATGGTTTGTGCGCGATGAAGAGAAACGTTTACTTCCTTTAAAATCTAGTTTTAGGAATAACTGGCTATTATTAGCACTCAGTGGCGGATATTCCCTCGATATATTCGGCGAATGGGATGGAGAATACTTTTTACCTTTGAGTGTATGGGTAGAAAATAGGTTTGTTATTTGTTAGTTGTTGGTTGTTAGGATTATTGAGTATTGAGTTGGGAGTTAAATGAAAAGCAGTCTGAGGTGCAGTCTTAGAACGAAAAAATTTAAATAATTACAAATTACGAATAATAAATGAATATTTGGCAAGATTTAGTGAAAACTGCAGTAGTAGGTACTCAAAGAAAAGATTTTACAATCTTAAAACAAGATAATCAATTGGGTGAAGTTTTGATTTGTTTCGATAGCAACGATAAAGAAGGAAGTTTACTTCGTGCTGCGGGAGTGATTTCTCTTTATCAAAAAGCTGGTAAGTTAACTGCAATTGATAATCAAACTAATTTAGAAACTTGTGAATTAGATGATTCAACATGTTGCAATCAACTCTCGGAGCAACATTTGAAAATGATTTTAGGTGGGGAATATAGTGAGATTTTACCTGAATTTTTAAGAGTTACAGCAGAAGTTGGTAAAGTTGTTTCACCGAGGTATTTACCCGACTTATTGGCATTAGGAAAAAAGCAGTATGATTTACGAAAACATATTTTACCAGTTTTGAGTAAGCGGGGTATCTGGTTAGCGGCACAAAACCGAGAATGGAATTATGTTATTGCTGAAAGTATAGAAAAAAATTGGAAGAATGGTAGTTTAGAAACGAGAAAAAATTTGTTAAAAGAATTGCGTCAATCTGAACCAGAAAAAGGACGCAAGCAGTTACAAAATATTTGGAGTAAGGAGAGAGCGCAAGAACGAGCAAATCTATTGTCAATGCTGGAATTTGGCTTAAGCGTTGACGACGAGCCATTTTTAGAAGATGCACTAGAGGATCGAAGCAAACAGGTACGAGATGTCGCGGCACGATTGCTCGCGCAAATTCCCGAATCAAAGCTTGTCCAAAGGATGATAGAAAGAGTTCGCCCTTTAGTAAATTTGGATAAAAACGGTATAGAAGTTTTATTACCCAAAAAATGTACGTTGTCAATGACTCAAGACGGTATAGATGAATCAAAATATATACCTTCCTTAGGAGAAAAAGCTAGTTTACTATTACAAATGCTTGCTTGTGTACCGCCGAGTCTATGGAGCGATACTTGGCGAAAGACTCCCGTTGAATTAATCAAAATCCTGGAAAATAGTAAATGGGAAAGGTTATTTTTAGAAGCTTGGGTAACTGCGACTATTAGAAGTCAGGATGGAGCATGGGCTGAAGCTTTATTGAAAGTATCTGTAAGGTTATATCATAAGTTGAGTAATGTTGATGAATTAATTAAAAAATTGCTTAAAATTTTGCCTGATTCACAAGTTCAAGATTTACTTTTATATATTTTGCAGCAATATCCCAATACGCCATTTAATTCTGCTAATCCTGCATTTTCATTATTAATTCATACTCCATATATCTGGAACGAGGAAATTAGTCAGGTTGTAATATTAAGTATTAAAAGCTGTATTGAAAGCAATCGTCAAGTCAATAATTGGCAGTTTGGTTCGGCTTTGGAAAAATTTTCTTTAAAAATAGCGCCTTCTATATATCCTAAAGCTGCTGAGACTTTAACCCTTGAAATATCTGAAAATATTTCTAAATCTTTAATTGAAGCTATCGATCGGTTTTTAGGTAAATTACAGTTTAGGTTTGAAATGAGAGAAGCTTTGAAAAGTTAGGAGTTAGGAGTTAGGAGTTAGGAGTTTTTAAATAAATAATGTAGAGACGTAAAATTTTACGTCTCCAAAATTTCGGTTATAAAACAGGTAAATGAAATAAATGGGTTAATGTACTTTTAAATTGTATAAATATAACGGGCATGTACCTTTAACACAAAAAATATATCAAATATCCTACAGCTTTCCACAACTGTAATTATTCAAAATTAAGGAGATAAATATGGCTCAAGATAAAAAAACCGCAGATGGGCAGAGAAAAAAAAATGAGGAAGTCAAGAAGGAGACAAGTTTACTCAGGGAACATGCGGAGCAGCAATTTGCTGAGGAATTGGAGGAATTGGGGAAGGTAGATAAGAAGTATTGCCCCCCTAATTGGAGGTTATCACCTTGGGCAGTGATGACTTATTTGATGGGTGGTAAGTTGGATAGTGGGTTTGAGGTGTCACCAAAGTATATCGGCGATAGGAGAGTTATTGAAATTGCGATCGCGACTTTGACAACTGATAGGGGTTTGTTGTTGATTGGGGTACCGGGTACGGGGAAATCATGGGTTTCAGAACATTTAGCGGCAGCAATTTCGGGGGATTCTAAGTTATTAATTCAAGGTACTGCGGGAACAAGTGAGGAAGCGATTCGCTACGGTTGGAATTACGCTAAATTACTAGCTGATGGCCCCTCAATGGGGGCGTTAGTTGCAAGCCCGTTGATGCGAGCAATGGAAGATGGAAAGGTGGCGCGGGTGGAAGAATTAACCCGAATTCCAGCAGAAGTACAGGATACATTAATTACTATTCTTTCCGAGAAAACACTGCCGATTCCCGAATTAGGGGAAGAGGTACAAGCGAACAAAGGTTTTAGTGTAATTGCCACAGCTAACGATCGCGATAAGGGAGTTAACGATTTATCCAGTGCTTTGAAAAGGCGTTTCAATACAGTAGTTTTACCTTTACCAAAGACAGTAGAAGAAGAAATCGAAATCGTACAACGGCGCGTGGAAAGTTTGGGAAAAGCTCTAGAATTACCAGCGGAAGTACCAGCCTCCGAAGAGATAAGAAGGATTGTGACGGTGTTTAGGGAATTGCGGAGTGGCGTTACAGAAGATGGAAAAACTAAGATTAAATCTCCCACAAGTACACTGAGTACCGCTGAAGCAATTTCTGTAGTTAATAGTGGAATGGCATTAGCAGGGCATTTTGGCGACGGTTGTTTGAGCGCTTCAGATGTTGCTTCGGGAATTATTGGTGCGGTGATTAAAGATCCAGTACAGGATAAAGTCGTGTGGAGAGAATTTTTAGAAACCGTCGTCAAAGAAAGGGATGATTGGAAAGATTTATATCGAGCTTGTAGGGAAGTTAGTTAATTTTCTGGTGTGTTACGGCTTGAGAAATAATTAAAAAACCCAACATATCCACAATAATGTTGGGTTAACTTTGTAATTTTAACTTACAAATTTCAAATTACTGTCTACCTACTGCAACTAAACGCTGTAGTGATGATTTATTAATATTTTAAGTTTGATGAATAATTTTATACTTGTTGATTTATCTGTGATAGAAATTGGTTTCTATAAATTCTCAAGATACCTGTTCTACAATAACAGGACTTACGCAATTGTCACAAGATCCTGGTTGGTGCGTGACACGAAAACCTTATTATTTGGTTAAAAACGAAGCATAGTGTCACAGCACCCTACAAAGAAAATGTGCCAGTTGCGTAAGTCCTGAATAAATAGAATCTAAATCAATATTCTGTATTGCGATTATTCAAAGAAAAATCTTTAAATTATGACTCAAACAACAACAAAAAACTTATACTCATTTGAAGAATACCTGAATTTCGATGACGGTACAGATAACCGTTACGAACTTATTGATGGAAAATTTGAGTTAATGAATCCACCAACTTTTAGACATCTACTAATATCTGACTTTATTGCAGATTCTTTCAAAGCACAAATCAAAAAACTCAATTTACCTTGGATGTGTTTTCGAGAAGCAGGAATTAGAACTGGATGGCGGAAATCTAGATTATCTAATGTTTATGTTGTCACATCAGAACAAGTAATGGAATTCTTGGACGAATCTGCTGTTTGTCAGTCTCCACCTTTATTAGTAGTAGAAATAGTTAGTCCCGAATCAGTAAAGCGCGATTATCGTTATAAGCGTTCTGAATATGCAGCTTTAGAAATACCTGAATATTGGATTGTAGACCCAATTGAATCAAAAGTCACGATATTGTTACTCGAAGAAGGTTTATACGAAGATACAGAATTTACAGGTACTCAAAAAATTGTATCTCATACTTTTCCAGAATTAAATTTAACAGTAGAACAAGTGTTAGCACCAGGGAATTTTAAACAAAAATAATAAAGATAGTAAATATTTTCCTTACTTCATTCATGGGTTCACCATGAGAGGTACCCCCCGATTCATTGATGGGGTAAATGATAATTGATAACTGATAACTGAAATGACTACCCACATATTTGGTATACGACATCACGGTCCCGGTTCAGCACGTAGCCTCCGGCAAGCTTTAGAAAAACTACAACCCGACACCATCCTCATCGAAGGACCTCCTGATGCTGAATCCTTGCTACCACAGGTCACTTCAAGTGGAATGCAACCCCCGGTAGCGTTACTAATTTACTTCCCAGATGACCCTAAAGAAAGCGTTTATTATCCCTTTGCTATATTTTCTCCAGAGTGGCAAGCAATACAATTTTCTCTAAGTAATAATATTCCCGTGCGATTCATGGATTTACCATTAACCCATCAATTGGCGATAAGCCCTTCAGGCATGGGCTTCGCGAAGGCACAAAAAGATGAGGAGATGGGGGGACAAGTGGATGGGGAGACAAGGGGAAAAGGAGAATCCAAAATCCGTCTTGGAAAGTTTTGGGGGAAGAGAATCTACACCCCAAACTTTCCGCAAAATCCCAAATCCAAAATTCCTCAAGATCCCTTGGGCTTACTCGCTGAAGCAGCAGGTTACAGCGATGGTGAACGCTGGTGGGAACAGATGGTAGAAACACGAGGGAATAGTGTTGATTTATTTACTGCTATTCTGGAAGCTATGACTGCGGTACGTGAAGAAATGCCCTCTTCGGAAAATCCTATGGAAGCTAAGCGTGAAGCCTATATGCGAAAAACCATTCGTGCAGCTCAAAAAGAAGGATTTGAACGTATCGCCGTCGTCTGCGGAGCTTGGCACGCCCCCGCACTTTCCCATATGCCAGCAGTTAAGGAAGATACTGCTTTACTCAAAGGTTTACCTAAAAAAAAGGTCCAAGCAACCTGGATACCTTGGACTTACGGACGTTTATCTTATAGCTCTGGTTATGGTGCCGGTATCGAATCACCTGGTTGGTATCATCATCTTTGGGAATGGAGAATGAGAGAAGGGGACAAGGTAGAAATTTCTACCCCCTCTACCCCCTCTCCCCTCTCTTCCCCCTCCATTTCCATCACCTGGATGACAAAAGTAGCGCGCTTACTTAGGGAACAAGATTTGGATGCTTCCTCAGCCCATGTTATTGAAGCGGTGCGATTGGCGGAATCTTTGGCGGCTTTGCGAAATCATCCTTTACCTGGTTTACCGGAGTTAAATGAAGCGACTCAAACGGTGATGTGTTTTGGTAGCGATTTACCGATGCAGTTAATTTTCGATAAGTTGATTGTTGGGGAAAGTTTGGGTAAGGTGCCGGATGATACGCCGATGGTGCCATTACAGCAAGATTTACAGCGATCGCAAAAACGGTTGCGGATGCCACCGGATGCTACGGAAAAGATATACGATTTAGATTTACGCAAAGAGAATGATTTAGCTCGCTCTCATTTACTGCATCGTCTCAATCTTTTAGATATTCCTTGGGGACAATTTCAACCAACTCGCGGTAAGAAGGGTACTTTTCATGAGTTTTGGTTGGTGCAATGGCATCCTGAATTTGCTGTGAATTTAATTGAAGCGGGAATTTGGGGTAATACGATTCGCGATGCTGCAAATTCCAAAGCTTGTAGTGCTGCGGATACCACTGATGAGTTACCAATTCTAACAAGTTTGTTGGATCAAGTAATTTTATCTGATTTACCCGATGCCGTAATTTATTTAATGTCGCGGTTGCAAAATGCTGCGGCTTTAACTAGTGATGTGACTCATTTAATGAATGCGTTACCACCGCTTGCTAAGGTGATGCGCTACGGTAATGTACGTCAAACTGATACGGCTACCATCGCTCATGTTGTTGATGGCTTAGTAGCGCGAATCTGTATTGGTTTACCGGGTGCTTGTGTTTCCTTAGATGACGATGCAGCAACGGCGATGTACGAAAATCTGATGAAGGTGAATAATGCGATCACTTTATTACAAAACCAAGAACATACCACTTCTTGGCAACAAGTTTTATTACAAATTGTAGATAATTCTAACGTACATGGTTTAATTTCCGGACGTTGCTGTCGTTTATTGCTCGATGCGATCGTTTTAGATGTAACGGAAGTAGCACGTCGAATGGGGCTGGCTTTATCTAGCGCTACAGAAGCATCTCAAGCGGGTGCTTGGGTAGAAGGATTTTTAAAAGGTAGTGGTTTATTGCTTTTACACGACGATAAACTTTGGCAGGTTTTAGATGATTGGATAACTCAATTACCTGAAGATTTCTTTGTTGCTTCCTTACCTTTATTACGTCGTACTTTTGCGACTTTCTCCGAACCTGAGCGACGACAAATGGGTGAAAGAGTGAAGAATGGAGTGGATGGAAAGGTTGCTGGTTTTAGCGATGATGAAGATGAAATTAATGAAGCGAATGCGGTTTTGGTATTGCCGATTTTGAAGCAGTTTTTGGGAGTTTGAATCGCAAAATTTAATTATATAAGTCGAATATATAACGATTATTAAGTAAGTCGGCACAAATAAACCAAGCTACATTACAGAATGTAAATTACCCTCAAACCCTTATTCCTATTGACTTTTGCCTATTGCCTTTTGCCTTATCCCAATTACTATTTTCAATGCCAACCTACTTAACTCTGTACTGCCTAAGTTATAAAAATTTGATTTACTGATGTTACTTTTTGATATTCAAAACTAGAGTCTTAAAGGATATTTTTCATGTCAGAAGATAATTACTTAATTGTAGGTGGGGGAGATGCTGGTTTAGCTACAGCAGTTCATTTGAGTTCTCAAGGCAATCGAGTTGATCTATTTTCTCGTCGTTACTCTTCAATAGCTAAAACCAAGATTGTTCGTTCAACTGGTGTATTTTCACCAGGTAATTATCCAATTGCAACTTGTTCTAATCAGATTCAGGAAATAGCAGCTGCCAATGATGGTCAATTGTCAAAGAATATTATTATCTGCTGTCGGGGTCAAGATATTGAATCTTATGCAAATATTTTGGGCGAATATATTAACTCTCAAACAAACATTCTGTTAATCTGTTCTAGCCGTTTTTCAGGACGAGTTTTTTGCAAAGTATTGCAAAGAAAATTTGGCATCCTTGAAAGGCAATTACCCGCAGTTGGTGATGTTAACAATAGTCCTTTTGCTAGCCGAGGGAACGCTGACGATCAAGTTGCTATTAATAAGTTTAAAAACCAATTTCAGGTAGCTGCCCAGAACTCAGAAATGACAGAGCGAATTGTCGCTACTTATCAAAGTTCCTTTAAGAATATGCGTCCTGCATCTTCGAGTTTAGAAATTAATTTAGAGAAATGTAATGATATTTTTCACGTTCCTTTAATTATAGCCTCTTTAACAAGGTGGGAGCTTGGAGAAAACTATAACATTTACCGAGATATAGGTCCTCGTACTGCTGATTTGATTGGTGACTTCGATAGCGATCGCCTAGCCATAGCCAAGGCTTTAGGGTTTCCTAACCTCAGCGATATGTACGATTATTTTAAAACTGCCTATGGAACTACTGGACCATCTCTTTACGAACACATTCACCAGATTAAAGCCTTGGATAATGCTACCATCAGGAACCCCCATCATCGCTATCTGTCAGAAGAAATACCTTTTGGAGCTTTTCCACTACAGGTTTTAGCACGTCTAGTAGGAGTGGATACGCCATTTTTAGATTGTTGTATTACTTTGGGGAGCAAGTTTATCGATGAACCTCTGAATTGGACTGCTGAGTTTCTAGAATTTGACACCCAATGGCTGAACGCTCAACTAACCTATCATTAAAAACAATCAATGTTGAAAGTTCTACAAAAAGAAGTTTCTGGAACCGGCAATTTAAGAGCGATCGCATTTTTAATGGTTGCTATATTTGCTCTATCTTGGATTCCAATCTTTTTCCGATTCCTTGAAGAAGAAATAGGTCCATTTTCAACGGCATTTCATCGGGTTTGGCTTGCCACTCTCCTCTTAGGTTTCTGGAATGGAATACAGTATCTCAAAGAGCAGTTTTACTCAGATAAATCAGTACAAAAAAATCCCTATACCCCTTTAGTTTTGCTACAGCTATTAATAGCAGGAATTAGTTTTGCAGGCAATCAACTCTTGTTAGCTTGGTCTTTGAGTCAAACCAGCGTGGCTAATACTACTGTATTGACAAATATGACTCCGATATGGACTGTTATTTTGGGTTGGTTGATATGGAATAAAA
>JBHJJJ010000158.1:0-6807 GCA_050042755.1 Rivularia sp. (in: cyanobacteria) | reverse complement strand
CATCTCCCCATCCCCCCATCTCAACCGGGATGATATTGAGCAAAGCGCGCAGGTAATTCTACCCCTTGCAGTTTCAAGGTTTGCAACCGGTATAAAAATGCTGCTCCAGTGAGGATATGGTAAGCAATATCAACTACGTGCCGATTCTGGGGTTGAGCGAGATATGTATCTTTCACCCAGTTGTTGAAAGCACCCATTGCTGGGCCACACCAGATTTGATAGTCGGTTTCTCGCCCTTTTTCTCCTGATTTTGACCAGCGGGAGGATAAGCCGAGATACCAGCGGAAAATTAAGGCCATTTTGAATTTAGGATTTTTGGCAGCCCTTTCTAGTTTTTGGGGACTGTGTTGTGCTAAATATGTCTGAGTACTTTCCCAAATTGCATCTAAGCTTTGGCGAAAAATTTGTTTTTCTAACTTTTCTCTTTCTAAAGGTGGAATATCTTCAATGGAGTTATAACGCTGGTAAATATCAGATAATAATTGCGATCGCATTCCGAATAGTGTGCCGCGTTTGAGTACTTGCAATTTAACTCCCATCTCAAACATATCGGCGGCTGGTGCCATGATTACGTCTGTCATTTCGGCTTGTGCGAGCAGTTGTTTTGTATGTTCGCTGGTTCCGGCTTCTATGCAGGATTGATTGATTGAACCCGTCACTACATAAGCAGCGCCCATCATAAAAGCTGCTAATGCCGACTGTGGGGTTGCGATACCTCCAGCTACACCAATTCGCACGGGGTTGCTATAACCGTATTTATGCTGTATTTCGTCGCGCAATTCGAGTATGGAAGGCAATAAACAAACTAAAGGACGATTATCTGTATGTCCCCCAGAATCGGCTTCAACGGTGATATCGTCAGCCATAGGAACTTTTTGGGCTAAAGTTGCCTGTAGTTCGGTAATTAAGCCTTTTTCTACCAGTTGCTGAAGTATTTTGAGCGGTGCGGGGGCAAGGAATTTACTGGCTACTTCTCGCCGGGAAACTTTGGCGATAATTTTGTTATTAATTTGAATTTGATTGTTGCCATCGAGAGTTAATCCGGCGGCGCGATAGTAGACGATATTAGGGGTAATATCTAGGAAAGCGGATGCTTCAAGGGTTCTTACCCCATATTGTAAATATAAATCAACTGCACCCCGTTCTATTGTAGGTTCGCTGGGGCTGTGGAGGAGGTTAAAAGCGTAAGGCCCTTTTGGTAAAGCTTGCTGAATAGTCTTGATTGCGGCTTCGACTCGTTCCCTACTTAAACCTCCAGCACCAAAGGAACTGAGGATTCCGGCTTTCCCGAAAGCAATGACTAATTCCTCCGAAGCAATACCACCCGCCATTGCACCTGCTGTGTAGGCATATTTGACGTTATGGAATTCGAGAAAATGGCGATCGCCTAATTGTTGTAGTGTTAGAGGTGGTAGCGCCATGAGTAATTCTTGGCGCTCTGAAGCTGCAATTTTATTGGTAAATCCAATTTTTTCATTGACTTGAACGATATAACAGGGTTGATTTAAAGTTAATATTTTGGCTTTAATTCCTGCTTCATCAAAGGCGATATCTTGATTATCTGTAAGTAAGTTTTTTGATTGGGAATAATGCCCATTCTTTTCTACTACTGTATTTATAATAGCCATATCTTTCGGTTTTTAAACTAAGTTATTAGTATTGACTCAGAACTGATATTTTCCCTATTCCATTCCAAGTAAAGTAGATAGTTGTAGTTCAACTATTTCTACCATTTGTCTCAATGATGATTGTCTGTTTTGTAAAAAAGCGCTGTGGGCTTGGCTGGTTTGTTGATTGGTTTCATTCAATTTATTTACTTGAAACTTGAATAATTCTGATGATGTATCTTTTCTAATTTTTGGATTTACTTTTTGATGAAAATTCCGATTTACTGTTTGTGGAAATACTTTGGTTGAATCATGTTTCTCATTTATATCTACTGCATTCATTTCTTGATAATCTGAGAAATTAAATAATAGATTGCCACGGTTAAATTTCGCAGATGTTTGCCATTCTTCCATACTAAAATGACCCCAATAATTTGGAGATAAAGTTACTATTGTTTCCTGATTTTGATTTTCATTCCTTGACGTAGTCGCAGTTATGGGCTGTTGTTGCTGGCAATATAACGGTGATAAATCAAAAGAAACTCGGTGAGAAAAAAGTTGAGCTAAACCTCTAAGTAAGGAGGTATGTTCATCTACTCCCCGACGATTCAGAAAAATTGTGGTGTATTCGCGCCCCTTCAGATTTTCCCCAATCCAACGCGAACAGGTGTATCCAGCCACCACCTCGACAATTATTCTAGCCCCATCTTCATAAACGCGATCGACTATTCGTGGAAAATCAAATTGCCGACATAGATTTTTGGCTATACTACAACCGACAACATCACTTTCAAGGTTAATCAGTCCATACTCTGCTGCTGAATAAAAATCTATCTTCGGTTTGTTGTTGATGGGTAGGGTATGCAAATTCACTAATTCATCATATTCTGAAGCCATCGCTTCGCAGTGCATGACGAAGTTGAAGGGAGCGGGAATTGCATTGCACCCGATAGCATCAATAACTCTTTGACAAGCTACTATCTCACCAGAAATAATAACTTCTTTGGCTGTATTAATCTGAGTTAAATAAACTCTCTGCTCTTGTTTTAGCTGTTCTTTGACTAGGGAAACATCTGCCATCAAGAGGTAGTTACGCCAAAATTCACCGTTTATTTCTTCGTCTATTAGTGCCCAATACTCCCGCACGGCATTTTTGTCACCGCATAATCTGCTGGTGAAAAGTTCTGATGAGTTTAAACCGCTGCTAATTTGGTCGAAATCAGCCCAGATTCCTTGAGCGATTGTCATACTAATTTCACCCAAGCTGTAACCAAAACAAAATTTCGGTTCCAGCCTAAAGTAATCTCTGAAAATAGCACTCATCAATCCTGCTAAACCAACTCCCGATTCCAGCATCGAAATCGGATTATCCATTAACTGCCACTCTAACTCTTCTAATTGTCTTTTTGTCAAGACATTTAAGCTGCGAGGATAAATAAGTTTCTCAATACTAGCGACGCGACTGTAAACGCTTTGAATTACTGGAGAATCCCAAACTTTAGGAAATAAGCGAAACAGACTTTGAGCCATTCCTACGTAAGAATTGTAAGCTCCGGGATATACAAAGGCTACTTTACCTTTTTTCCCCAAAGGATTGGGGGTGAAATAACTACCTACAGGAGTTTTCCAATCTTCCCCAGTTTCAAAAGCATCTTTAACTCCTTAGAGAGCGCGTTGTGTTTCCCGCTGCAATTCCTTATGGTTACGCCCAAGGATGGCTACAGCATAAGTTGCAGTTTGATGTTTTTGGTAATTGACAAAGGTTTGCGCTGCGCTAACACTGAGAGTTTTGCTTTGCGATATTGTTTTTTCTAAAGCCTCGATTTGCTCTAATAATTCAGAAGCTTCATCGGCTGCTAAGGGAAATAAATAATAAGGAATTTTCGCCAAATATCTGCTGTCACGTTCTTGAGAAAGCGGTACTGACGATAAAATTAAGTGAGAGTTATATGTTCCATTGCTAAAACTATTGATAGCGCCAACTCTTTTTTTAGCTCCTGCTGCTAAAAACCAGGGTTTTGACTGAGTATCTACATAAAATGGACTACCTTGCCATAGTTCGGGGTTTTTGGGGTTCGACCATTGGGGAACGGCGGGAATGTAATGATAGTAAAGGCATAGAGCAGTCTTGATTAAGCTGGCAATCTCTGAAGCTGCGGCATTACCGATGTTATTTTTTACGCTACCTACTGCACAATTTAATTTTGCTGCGGTTTGATATGCAGCAACTAACCCTTTAATTTCTGAGTTATTTGGCTCTAAAATACTGCTGCAAATTTCTAAATAACCAATATCTTCTGGTTTAATTCCCGCAATATGAAAAGCTTGCTGACAAGTTTGGGTTACTGTTTGTGCTGTGGGTGATGAGTTTTGATGCATAGTTAATGCATCAATTGTTGCATAAATACGTTGCTGGTTTTTCCGAGCATCAGTATGGAGCTTCAAAACTAGGGCACCAGCACCTTGTAATGAATTAGCGCCGACGAGCACTGCGTCTACTTCTCTGACTTCCAGTAGCTTTTGTGCCATTTGGATTGCGCCAAACACCGATCTATCTGCGGTGGTAAGGTTGAAGGGAAGACAGCTAAAGTTTTCTTGTTGACAAATCAGACTGGGAATATTTTCTTCGTCTGTGGCGATAATTACGGCTACTTTGGCGTTTTCGTCTATTTTTGCATCTTTAAAAGCTTGGTTTGCTACCTGAGTAATTTTTGAATCGGTTTGAGAAGGAATATTATCTTGTTTTCCTTCAAAAATAATCCGTTCAAATTGATCTAAGTTTTCCCAGGAACCCCAATTAATATTCATGCCAACTATGGCTAATTTAGGATTTTCATTGTTTATATTTTTGCTCATATTTTTTATAATTTGATTAACCTTAGTAGATACAAAAAATACGGATAATAGAAGAGAAAATAGGAAAGTTATATTCTGTTTTTAGTGAAATAAATTATTGTGACATCAATAATTATAAAGTTCTAATTAAATATTACAATTTTACAATGGCTAAGTAGGTTGGTTTAGAAAATAGTAATGCCGAATTAAGTAAGTCGGCACAAATAAACCAAGCTATATTACAGCTTGGGTTAATTACTCTCAAACCCTTATTCCTATTGCCTTTTGTATGACAGCCTTTTGCCTTATCCCAATTACTATTTTCAATGCCAACCTACTTAGTTAATGGTGAATAGTGAGTAGGAACAAGGCTTTGGAGGCAGGGCAAACGCCGAACTGTCATTAATTCGGCTATATTGTCAATAAAGTCTGAAATACTCCCATTATTCATTACTTCTTACTCATTACTTCTTACTCATTACTTCTTACTCATTACTTCTTACTCCTTACTCAGCCTATACTCTAAATTTAGATGCGTTTGCCCTGGCTTTGGAGTCAGTTTATGTTCTGTAATATAGTTTGGTTTATTTGTGCCGACTTACTTACAGGACTTAATTACTGTTAGCTAATTTCAAGGGTAATATTGTTGCTTTAGCTTCTTGCATAAGGGTGTATATTCTTCCTTGACTGTCGTGAGTAATAATATCGGCAACTACTGCTGTTTGGGTTTTGCTTTTAATTTCGCAAGAAGTATAAAATGTTTGCTCGAAGGGAATCAGAGCAAATTGTTCGTAATTAGTAGTTCCTGCAGGTAAGCAGCCACATTCATAAAAATTCTGCATCCAAAGCCATAGTGAATGAGTTTTTACATCAGCTATGTAGGGATTGAAAGATTGGACGGGAAATTGACCTTGTTTTTCAAGCTCTATAGCTGGTAAATTGCACTGGATGGTAATTTTTTCTTGACTAATATTTAAGACTTTTTCTACTCCGTGAAAAGCCGGACCGTGAAATAAACTTGTTTCCCCTTGTTGATATATTTTTTGGCGAGAAGTAAAGATTTCATTATTTGCGATTAAGTTTAAATCATCATACTGGGGTCTCTGAGGAATTTGCTGTTTAAGTATTATTTTAGCGCTAAAGTGGTAGCGGTTTTTTCCTTGTTTATTGGTACTCCATATTTTGGCATCAAAAACAATTTCATGTCCATTATCTTTAGTGATTTCTGCTAAATCTAAAATATATTCTTCTGCGAGGCTATCATCAAAAATAATTCCTTTTAAAATTTTATGGTTTTGAACGCCAAATAATTTGTATCCCGGATAAAGTTGTTCGCAAATACTCCCAATCCAATTAGTTGCACAAGTTGTAGGAAGAACTGGATAACCTGCGATTACGTGATCGTGTAAAAACGGATTGTCGGCTAAGTTTAAACTGCGACGAATGCGATAGGTTTTTAACTCCGAGTCTAAAGCAACCGGGGGAGGTGTTAGAGGAGAACCAATTATTACCTGTAAGTCTTGATTTTTGAGTGCAAGTTCTTCAACTAACATTTGCGTGCCTACTTCAACAGAAATCGTCTCAATATTGCGCTCAGCAAATGCTCGTTTGAGTTCTGGAGTTACCATACCACTATCCCAGGGACCCCAATTGATTGACACTACATGAGTTTTGGGATATTGTTGCTTGACGAGATAAGCTGTTTTATTCAAAGTTTCATTAGCGATCGCATAATCAGTCTGTCCCTGATTTCCGTAAAATCCCGCCACGGAAGAAAACAAAACCAAAGAATCTAATTGAGTTGGATTAACACAATCGAGTAAATTAGTTAACCCTTTGACTTTAGGATTATAAACCCGATCGAAATCTGCTTCAGTTTTCTTTTCAATCGGTTTATCGGCTAAATTCCCAGCACCGTGAACAATTGCGGTTATCTTACCGAACTTCTGCTCAACTGCGGCTAATTTCTGTTGCAATAGATCTTTATCCGTAACATCGACACTGAGATATTCAGCTTCTCCCCCCGCTTGTGCGATAGCTGCGAGGGTTTGCTCAATCTCCCGTTGAGAAGCAATCCCTTGATACTCTCGCTGTACCATTATTGGCGTTGGTTTCTCACCCCCAGCCACAAGCCGTTCAAAAATCCGCCGTTTCAGTTCTACTTCCGAGCTACATTCAAGCACCCAAGACGCTTCCGGAGTATTATAAAAAGGCGATCGCCCCAGTAAAACAAACTTACATCTATAATGTTGCGCTAACTTAATAGCCGACTTAGCAGTGATTCCTTTACCACCACCAGTTATGAGACATACTGAATTTTGGTTAATCATCTTTCTAAGGGAATTGGGGGAGAGGGGGAGAGGGG
>JBHJJJ010000157.1:0-16833 GCA_050042755.1 Rivularia sp. (in: cyanobacteria) | reverse complement strand
GCTTGCAGAAAGGACATCTTAGTAACGGTGGGCGAGTAGACTTAAACTATACACGAAGGATTATCTCTATATGCGTGTACCAGTATTAAATTACGACGGAAAGCCATTAATGCCAACCAAGCTAAGCAGGGCTAGACGCTGGATAAAAGAAGGTAAAGCTGTCGGTAGTTGGTCAAAAATAGGCGTATTTTATGTTCAGTTAATAAAACCCGCAATTGGCACAAACACTCAAGATGTTGTCGTTGGCATCGATCCAGGAAAGATGTTTACGGGCATAGCAGTTTTATCTCAAAAAGATACATTGCTCACTGCTCATGTTGAACTACCTTTCAAAAATGTAACCAAGCGAATGATACAACGTTCAATGATGCGTAGAGGAAGAAGGGGTAGAAGAATTAACCGTAAACTCCCTTTCAATCAACGATCGCATCGACAAGCTAGGTTTGAGAATCGCAGGCAGGAAGGGATGCCGCCTAGTATAAAAGCTAATAAGAACTTAGAGCTTAGATTGTTGCGTTTGATTGTTGATTTATATCCCGTTTCTCACGTTATTTACGAAGTTGTAAAAGCTAGGGGAGATAAAGGGTTTAGTCCGGTAATGGTTGGTCAAAAACTAATTTGTAAAAAGCTTTCCCTGGCTACTAAACTTTTTAAATTTGAGACTTGTGAAGGTTATACAACATCAATAACCCGTAAACATTTAGGTCTTGAAAAAGAGAAAGGCAATAAATCTTTAAAGATACCTCAAGCTCACGCCGTAGACGGTATAGCGCTTGCTGCAACTCATTGGTTGTCGTATACAGTTATTGATAAAAATTCAATGGGATGGAAGGGTGATTTAACCTTGACTGATTCAATATTCTTGGTTGTTTCGAGACCTCCAGTTAGTCGTAGGCAGTTACATTTAATGGTTTCTAGCAAAGGAGGAAAGAGGCGCAAATATGGCGGCACTGTTACACAGCATGGATATCGCAAAGGCGATTATGTCGAAGCTACTAGAACTGATAAAATTTACCGTGGGTGGGTAAGTGGAGATACTAAAACTCAGGTATCTGTTAGTAACGCAAGCTGGAAGCGACTAGGGCAGTTTTCAGCCAAAAAAGTAAAGCTAATTCGTCGCTCTACTGGGTTAATCATCACCCGCAAAAAATACAAAGTCCACGGCGTTAGCGAAGCGTGACCGCAAGGTCATATAAATTCGCACGGGGCGTTTTTCCGTACTAGTCTAAAGACACGCTCGTTTCCAAACTACCGAGATTTTCTTATGATAAAAATTTCTTTAGCAGAGTTGACAATAGGAAAATCAGAACTCTAAATTAATCAGAACTTATTAGTTTATCTGGTAAGCTAACGGAAAATGGGCTTAAAAGAAAACATGATCTACCAGAACCGCTAAACTCTACATTAAAATTCTTAGCCCCTTCTTTAGGGAAGTCAAATTGAACAGTTTTATTTTTAGATGCTCCTGGTCCTATATAATTTCCACTATCAACATATCTCATTGGATAAGAATTTGCTTGATCGTCCCTGAGAACCATTTTTAAGTAAGGGCCAATATATATATACTGTTTTACTGAGGTTTTATTTTTAATAGCGAAAACCCAACTCATTCTATAATTGTTCTGGAAGAAAATATGATCTAACTTGATTTCTATATCTGAATTGGCACAATTTTGAGAAGTTAAATCCCTCTTTAGTTCTAGATGTATAGGTCTTGTATCTGTCTCAGGGTCTTTACCAGTACCATCAATGGTGACAGGTTCTTCTAATTTTACTATTCTCTTTCTAAGTTCTTGGTTCTCCTCTACTACTTTTTGCTTTTCCTTTACCACCTCTTGTTTCTCTTTTTTATATTTTTCTAATTCAAACTGCGTAGCTTGGACTCGCAGATACTGTGCGTACAATGTAGTTCCTGCAACCAGTAGACCTATAAACTCAGCTAGTGTACGCACCCAAAACAAACCAGAACCTTTATTACTCATTGATATTCCGAAGCTAATCTTTAATGTGATTTATCCTATGCTTGCTCTAGAACAAAATGAAGTTGATTTTGCATAGACTCTAAAGCTGTGGTTTTTTCAAAACTCATACTAATGCACTCGCAGCACTGACCATGTCTTAAATATGACATATACATAAAAGTAAACACAGATTAATGTAACGCATTCTTTACATTTCTCAACAAGTTTTCTGATTTATTTATTCCTACAGGATTTTAAATAGGAAAATTTATTTGTTGAATAATTAAATTACTGCCTTCTCGGCAGAAGATTACCTATTAAAAACTTGGTGCGTTAGATGATGTATTAAGATTATATTTTTTAACAGATGGATTGTTGTCAAAAAACACACCCTACAAAAAAATGTAAATATGTAAAATTAATTGTTATATTCCATCTTCGCGACAAAAAAAACGATAGAGAATCTAAATTCCCTACCGTTTTATAATTCTCAAAATTCTAGATAATAACTACCTAAAATTTAATTATCAATTATCCTTCAACAGCTTGCGGTAAAATATCATCTTGGCCGGTTTCTTCCGTCTTTTCCGCCTTGACAAGAATATTTCCACCTTCATCCACATCAACAACGGCTGTATCACCTTCACCAATGCGTCCAGAAAGAATCTCTTCAGCAAGACTATCTTCCAGCAAGCGCATAATTGCCCTACGTAAAGGTCTTGCACCGTAACTAGGATTATAACCTTCTTGTAACAAACGCTCCTTGAAGCGATCGCTCACTTCTAATTTGATACCTTTTTCAGTGAGTCGTCCGAATACTTCCTTGAGCATGATATCGGCAATTAGCATTACCTCTTGCCTGTTCAACTGACGGAAGACGATAATTTCATCCAGACGGTTGAGGAATTCAGGACGGAAGTACTGCTTAAGTTCTTCGTTAACCAAAGACTTAACACGGTTGTACTGAGACTCGCTAGCATCTTCGGCAAACTCGAAACCGATACCGCCGCCACCTTTTTCAATTACCTTAGAACCGATATTAGAAGTTAATATCAGTAAAGTATTTTTGAAATCTACAGTACGTCCCTTTGCATCAGTTAATCTACCGTCTTCAAGAATTTGAAGCAGCATATTGAATACATCGGGATGCGCTTTCTCGATTTCATCAAAAAGCACTACTGTATAAGGTCTGCGTCTTACAGCTTCAGTTAACTGACCACCTTCGTTGTATCCGACATAACCGGGAGGCGAACCAATCAGCTTGCTGACAGTGTGACGCTCCATGAATTCGGACATATCGAGACGAATCATTGCCTCTTCCGAACCGAAGAAGTAAGATGCCAATGACTTAGCTAATTCAGTTTTACCTACACCAGTAGGACCAGAGAAGACAAAACTAGCAATCGGTCGGTTGGGATTTTTCAAACCAACACGAGCGCGACGAATTGCTCTTGACACCGCTTTTACAGCGTCTTCTTGACCAATTAAACGCTGGTGTAAGGTGTCTTCCATATGCAGCAATTTCTCGGATTCGGACTCGGTGAGTTTATTCACCGGAACGCCAGTCCAAGAAGCTACAATGTGAGCAATATCTTCCTCAGTAACTACAGGTTCTTCACCATCAGTTCGAGTTGCACCAGCCTTACTTTGCGCAATAGCGCGAATTTCTGCTTTGATCTCCATTTCGCGATCGCGCAGTTCGCCAGCTTTGTCAAAGTCTTGGGAACGGACTGCATCATCTTTCTCTTTAAGAAGTTTGCGCAGTTCCTTGTCTAACTCCTTAGCTGCGGGAGGCAGTTGGGAGTTAATCAAACGTACCCGGCTTCCAGCTTCATCAATTAAATCAATTGCTTTATCTGGTAAGTAACGGTCGCTAATATAACGGTCAGATAACTTAGCCGCTGCTAGCACCGCTTCATCAGAAATTTTCAATTTATGATGTTGTTCGTAACGGTCGCGTAAACCGCGTAAAATTTCAATAGTTTCATCTACTGAAGGTTCACCCACCATAACTGGTTGGAAACGACGCTCAAGGGCTGCATCTCGTTCGATGTGCTTGCGGTATTCATCTAGCGTTGTTGCGCCGATACACTGCAATTCACCACGAGCTAAAGCTGGCTTGAGAATGTTGGCTGCATCAATTGCGCCTTCCGCCGCACCAGCACCAATTAAGGTGTGTACTTCATCAATTACTAAAATTACATTTCCCGCCTGACGGATTTCATCCATAATTTTTTTCAGGCGTTCTTCAAATTCACCCCGATATTTTGTTCCTGCAACAAGCAAGCCAATATCAAGAGTTACTACACGTTTTTCTTCTAAGATGTCAGGTACATCTTTGTTTCCAATACGCTGAGCTAATCCTTCAGCAATAGCTGTTTTACCAACACCCGGTTCCCCAATTAATACGGGGTTGTTTTTGGTTCTACGACCCAAAATTTGGATTACTCGCTCAATTTCCTTGGCACGTCCGACCACGGGATCGAGCTTGCCATCCAATGCCAATTGTGTCAAATTGGAGCCAAACTCATCCAGAGTAGGAGTTTTATTGCGTCCAGATTGACCAGTAGAAGTAACTTCAGCGGTTTCACCAAGCATACGGATCACTTGGGTTCTAACCTTAGATAGGTCCACGCCAAGATTTTCCAGTACTCTCGCTGCTACGCCTTCACCCTCGCGGATTAAGCCCAACAGTAGATGCTCGGTACCAATATAGTTGTGACCTAATTGGCGAGCTTCTTCCAAAGATAGTTCCAGAACTCGCTTTGCCCGTGGCGTAAACGGAATTTCCACGGCTACAAAACCCGAGCCTCGACCTATAATTTTTTCGACTTCGATTCTGGCATCCTTAAGGTTAACGCCCATAGATTTGAGCACCTTAGCCGCCACGCCAGTACCCTCGCCAATCAGACCTAAGAGGATCTGTTCGGTACCAACAAAATTATGCCCAAGACGGCGAGCCTCTTCTTGAGCAAGCATTATTACTTTGATGGCTTTTTCTGTGAAGCGTTCAAACATAAGGCATTATTCCCATCGCCTGCGTCGTGCCGGTACGCTGATTTTAGCACAGGGAAATCCAATGGGTATGTGTAGAAACTTGTTACACACCCAAATGCTTGAAACCCACTTGATAGGTTAGAGTTACATGCGGATTTATTACTTTTTTGTAGTCAGTATACTGAGGAGGTAAATTAAGTGCGCTATTTAACTTGACTACAATCGATCACACTCAATTTTGAGCAATTTGCAGAGTCCTTCGCCAAATATCACTATTATCAAATTAATTTATTTTCGTCAAGACGATTTTTAACTTTATAAAAATGATTTATTATTAAACTATATTCAATTAAATTTACTCTAATTTATTACCTATAACAATTGCTTGACATATATTGAGTCAAATTATACAAAAATGTTGACATTAGTAGTGGAATAGATAATGTGTAATAGGCAAATAGTGACAAAAATAAACTAATAACTCCATCTTCTCTTAACCCTTAAATTCCAACCATCTGCCAACAAGATTTACTTAAACCTTCGCAAACAAAGTTATACCAGTTGGCTTTGATTTCGATAAATTCTGGCTGATGTATCCCGGACAACCAAAGAATTAAAGCGTCTTCACCATTATCTTGGTAATAACGCCGCCGTCTCCCTGCGATCTTAAAACCAAATTTTTCGTATAAAGATATTGCCGCTTGATTGGAAACCCGTACCTCTAGAGTTGCTCGTTCTAAGCCGCGATCGCGAGCAGTATTGATGAGAGAGTAAAGTAAGGCTGCACCCATTCCTTGGCGATGATATTGAGGATTTACTGCCAAAATTGTAATATGGGCTTCCTCTAAAATTGACCAAAAACAACCCATTCCCAAGAGTTTTTCGCCGGTTTTGGGGGCAAATATGCCCTGGATATGGCAGTTTGGACTATCCATTTCTCTTTCGTAAGCAATTTTAGACCATAACCCCCCAAAACAAACTTCATCTAATTCAAGAATTGCGGATAAATGCGTTTTTGATAAAGATTGAATTTTTAGCTCAAATAGATTCACATTTATTGGTTATGTTGCGTAGCCTTTGTAAACTGGGAAGCGGGAGATAAATGTCGCCCTGCTAACAAACAAAGACAATTTATATCGTTATGGTATCGACTCATCCTACTGGAGTTCAAGTCAATGGTAGTAATTATATACTATCTAATGACGACGGAAAAGAAAGTGTTTCGCCCAATCAATGTCTTCTACCTTTGAGTGCTAAGGTTAACGATCGTGAAAATTTAGAAATAGGGGGTTGCGATGTAACTACCCTAGTAAAGCAGTTTGGTTCTCCACTATATATTTTGGATGAAGAAAGCTTGCGGACAGCTTGTCGTCAGTACCGCAATAGTTTTAAGCAATACTATAAAGGCGAATCCCAAGTATTGTATGCTTCTAAAGCATGGAATTGCCTGGCTGTTTGCGCGATTGTTGCATCCGAAGGTTTAGGAATAGATGTAGCTTCTGGTGGGGAATTATATACAGCCCTTACCGCTGGCGCTGATGCCAATAAAATTTATCTCCATAGCAATAATAAATCTCGTGAAGAGTTGGTTTTTGCCATCGAATCCGGTTGTACTATCGTCGTAGATAACTGGTATGAGTTGAATACTTTGGTAGAACTTGGTACTCAAAATGGTTCTTCAAGCTATGGGCCATACCGGATCATGTTGCGTCTGACTCCCGGTATTGATTGTCATACCCATGATTACATCCGCACGGGACAGTTGGATAGTAAATTTGGTTTCGATCCCAATGCTCTTGATGATGTATTTGCTTTTGTCAGCAAAAAACAATCTGTTCTTAATTGCGTTGGTTTGCACGCTCATATTGGTTCGCAAATCTTTGAGCGCCAACCCCATGAAGATTTAGCTGCTCTAATGATAGAGTGGTTGAAGGGAGCAGCAACTTATGGTATTAAGATTAGCGAATTAAATGTTGGTGGCGGTTTGGGAATAAGATATGTAGAATCAGATGACCCCCCGACCATAGAAGAGTGGGTAAAACCGATTTGCGAGGTAATTGAAGGAGCCTGCCTGTTGGCGAATCTTCCCTTACCAAGATTGTTATGCGAACCGGGACGTTCTTTAATCGGTACCACCTGCGTTACAGCATATAATATTGGTGCATCGAAAGAAATTCCCGGAATACGTAAATATGTTTCTGTAGATGGTGGAATGTCAGATAATCCGCGTCCAATTACTTACCAGTCGATCTATCGAGCTGTGGTAGCGAATAAAATGTCCGCGCCATTTACCGAAAAAGTCACAATTGCTGGTAAACATTGTGAATCGGGAGATATTCTAATTAAAGATGCTCAACTTCCAACTACAGAACCGGGAGATATTCTCGTGGTAATGGGAACGGGTGCATATAATTACAGTATGTCATCCAATTACAACCGTTTGCCTCGACCGGCAGCAGTTTTAGTTGTTGATGGCGAAGCAAGTTTAATATTGCAACGCGAATCATATCAAGACTTGATTCGTCAAGATTGCTTACCAGAACGACTCAAAAGAAACGAACAATAGAATATGATGGCGGTATTGCCAGAGCCCGAAGCATAAAGGCTGACAAAAAATCAATTATTTTATGCTTCGTAGTTCATGTTACCCTTTGGAAAGATCCTCTCTGGGCTACTTCTACATTAATTATAAGGAGTCATGAGGCTCCGCCAGTCTCAGACTTCAGGCGAGAGATGTTAAGCGAAGAAAGACGTTTACGTCTCATCAAGTTCTTTACTTTTCGTTTCCTCTTTTATGCTGTTGTTGCTAGTATCAAATGATATTTGATTGGGTCGAGTCAATGAAGATTTTCGGGTTCAAGCTTAAGGTAAAAGAACAGCAATTACGCTGTATCGAAGAAGTTATGAGGACAAGTCAATTCGTCCGAAATAAGTGCCTTAGAAACTGGATGGACAATAAGAAGGTTAATAAATACGACCATTACAAATATACAGCGGTGCTTACTGCTAAATATCCATTTGCTAACGAACTCAATTCAATGGCTCATCCATCTCTAGCTGAAGCTGCTTGGAGTGCAATTAGTAGGTTTTATGTGAAGTCTGCCTCCGGGGAGGATTCTATCCGGCAGACTTTGTATATCCTCCCCGGAGGTGAGACTTTGCGATAACTCTGAAAAAAAATATACCTGTTGGAGCCGGATTTCCAAGAACCTATGACTTGTGTTAGTACAGAATTGAGCAGATTAAGCGCATCTGTCTGGTACTTCGTACTGACGGGCACCCATAGGAACCTTTTTGGAAGCAAAAAATTCCTATGGGAATCTTTGACGGATATCATGCACAATTTGTGGTTGCTGTAAATATAAAAGTTGAAAGCGAACTAACTTGATAGATTCAAGTATTTAATTGCTGATAAAAACAGCAATGTAGAATATTCTCCAAAGTTTTAGCGCGAATCTGAAAGACAGTTAAACCATGTTAATCGTAAGAAATCCAATAAGTACGTTAAAACTAGAGACCAAAGTCACACAGCATCCACTTGACGGGTACCCATGACTAGAAAGCCGGTATGTTCCAAAACACTTAAGAGTAAGTAGGCAAGGAAAGTTTATTGCATCTTGCTGAGTAATTTCATCATCTAATGAGACCGGTTTGGTAGCTTACATTGACTCTAAACGTCTTCTGTGAAAGGTAGCATGGGTATGTAACCGACATCTAGCGTTGGTAAATCAGCTATGCTCACAGATCGAACTTCCTTCTTACGGTGAGTAGTTTGGTTTAAAATACGGCAAGATAACGGTTACTGTTCCGACTCAAAACACAAGTCAGAATTACTCAAATTGTGGCCCGGAGGTGCAAAGAAGCCTATCAACTGGGACTCGTATTTATCCTCACTGTGGATTTATCGAAGATAGGGACTTCAAAGCCCATGTAAATATCCTGAAAAACTGACTTCTTATGGTCTATCCCTACTGTCTAACGGCTAGTCAGTTAACCAAGAATCTGTTGCCTTATAAGCGGCAGAATGTGAAATCCTTCAAACAAAGCGCGTAATCCAGATGTCATGGGGAATTTATGGAAACAATGGCTGGCAAACCTGGGATGGTCGCAGTCTTTGTTAAAGACTCTGGATATCATGTTAGTGCTGGGGCTAACTTATATGATGCTAGTAATTATCAGCGAACGCCGTACGCTATGGATGGTGCGGGGATTTATAATGTTGATGCTAGCTTCAGCTCTAAGTGGTTTTTTGCAGTTCCAATTGTTAAATTTTGTCTTGCAAAGCTTGGTATATGGTTGTGCTGTAGCAATGGCGATCGCTCTTCAGTCGGAGTTTCGCCGCTTTTTAGAACAATTAGGGCGTGGTGAATTTCGGCAGTTGTTCCAAACTTCGAATTTGGCGGTGCCGAAATCCTATAGTGTAATCGATGAAATTGTTGATGCAGTTAAAGAACTCTCAAAAAACCGAATTGGGGCTTTACTAATTATAGAAACCACTGGTCCAATTGACGAACGGGATTTTTCCGTACCGGGAGTAAAGCTGAATGCTGAAGTTTCCAAGGAACTGCTGCAAACAATTTTTCAGCCAAAAACTCTTTTGCATGATGGTGCAACACTTATACGTGGTTCTCGGATTGTATCATCGGGTATAATTTTACCGCTTTCGGGGCGCACTGCCTCCCGCCAGTTGGGAACGCGCCACCGAGCGGCGATGGGAATTACTGAGCGTGTCGAAAATTGCATTTGTGTCGTTGTATCAGAAGAAACAGGTTCTATTTCTTTAGCAGAAAGAGGAACTCTAAATAGACCATTAACAATCACGAAGCTGAGAGATTCTTTGGAGGCTCGATTTTCTCCTAGTGTGGATCGTGAAGCTGTAGCCCCCCATTTACTGAGTTGGGGTCGTCGGATTCGTGGTAAATCTTTAGCATTCATTTCACGTTTACTCCGTTTACCATCGACCGCTTCTCGGGATAAAAAATGACAGCGCAATCAACAAAATTAGAGTATTTGCCAAGGGATTAAAAAAAACTACTGCCCAAGCACATTGCGATAACGGGGCATCATGTTGGGGTTTGCCTCGAATTATGGGGTACAAGCGGAAAGTGGATATTCTTAAAGATTTGGTCTATTCTTGTAAAGATTGGCGGATAAAATGATACATACTTTGTTGTCAGCAGCACGATCGCAGCGAATTCAAGAAGGCGTTATCTACCTATCAGCAAAGAGAACGGTGGTTTGAGAAAGTTTAAAAATATTTAGGAGACAGGAGTGATGAGTCAGGAGTAATTAAAGATATGCATATCAAAGTTTAAAAGTCTATATTCTTAATAACTCTTAATTCTTAACTTCTTCCCCTTGTCTCCCTATCCTCTCCTAAGGTCCAGAAAAGATTGCCTCTTCTATATCTTGGCGACTGAGAGAATATTTAAACGAGCGTTGGATATCTTCTCCATTTTCTGCTGCATTTAGATATCGTACGGTAACTTCTTCAATATCAAGACAGATTTCAGCTTCCCAAGCGGGTTGCCGTACGCGCCACAAATGCAAGTATTTTTGATCTTGCTGACAGCCTTGATTTTCTAGCCATTGCTCAATTTGAGGAAGTGGATGATTGTATAGTGGAGTTTCTGAATTTAGAAGATACATAGATTTTGGATTTTGGATTAAGGATTAATATTCCAATCTTTTAGTTATGAATTTTATTTACAATATTTGAATGATTTGAGTTAACTATTTTTTGTTGCACTATAATTTCTGGCTGTTCTATGTTTGTTTGAAAAGCAGCATCACCTCTGGTTAAACCTACAGCGATTACTAGCAGCAAACATCCGATAAAAGTTAAACCTAGAATAAATAAAGCAAAAATTTCACCCGGCGAGAGAGGTCGGTCAGATGCATCCAGATAAGCCGATCTAGATAAATGACGAGCTTGATTTACCGGACGGTTTAAGTCGTCGGGTGGTTGAATCACTCCAAAGCGTGAATAGCCAATTTTCAGGTCGTAAGTTAAGCGTTTTTGTGGATTGCTAAGGATACCGTAAGCTTCGTTAAGTTTTTGAAATTTAACAGTAGCAATTTCAGTAGGTAAATCTGTAGTATCGGGATGATACCGTTTGCTTAGCTCTCGATAAGCACGACGGATTTCGATTACTGAAGCTGCCCGATGGAGACCTAGCAAGGAGTAGTAGGTCGGATCTTGGCGGCTTGGTGTTGCCCCATTTTGATTCACGGCTGTGTTCATCACCTTGCAAACAGTTTTTCCTCATATTTTAAAACTATCTCTTTGTTGCAAGGTATAGAAATCTTAAATATATAAATATTTGTGAAGCAGAAGTTTCGATTCCGAATGAATTATTTCAGTAAATCGGCACGAGGTTTAAAAGTTTCTATTTGCTGTAATTTTTCGTAAAGTTCGCGTTCAGAGGGGCTAATATTTTTAGGGGTAATTATTTGAATTTCTACGAGTTGGTTCCCACGTTTACCCTTTTCATCAGGATAGCCTTTACCTTCTAGGCGCAATCGTTGACCAGAGCGAACTCCCCGAGGAATTGTCATTTTTACCAATCCATCTAAGGTGGGTGCCTCTACTTGTCCTCCTAAAACTGCTTCGCAGGGAGTAATTGGTACTCTTGTTTCGATATCATTGCCTTCAAGTTTAAAAATAGGATGGGGTTGTACGGTAATTTTCAGGTATAAGTCACCACCGCTAATGCCCTGGTTTCGCAATCGGATAGTTTGTCCTGTAACCATAGCTGGGGGCATATTAACTTCTAAAGATCGTCCATCTTCGAGACGAATTCTTTCTAATCCACCTTGGTAGGCTTTTTCTAGGGGTAAGGTTAGTCTTGCTTCTATATCCCGGCGATTGGGACGTGAATTTGGGGTATAAGATAC
The DNA here is from genome assembly GCA_050042755.1 of Rivularia sp. (in: cyanobacteria). Taxonomy (GTDB): domain Bacteria; phylum Cyanobacteriota; class Cyanobacteriia; order Cyanobacteriales; family Nostocaceae; genus Rivularia. Next base: position 4,978 of record JBHJJJ010000157.1, on the reverse strand, counting down.
TTTTGTTCTGGGAGTACGAAATGGATCGGTTTTTGAAGTATTAGTGGAACTACTTGATGTACTACTTTTATTTTTGACTCCAAAAACTTGGTCGATAAAGGTATCAAAATTATCGTATTTTGCAGGGTTTACATCCTCAGAATTGCGATCGTTTCCGCTCGAGTTCCAGCCCCGACGTGAAGAAGACTGTTTTGAGCTACCAAAGCCATTTTGCTTCCAGAAACGACTAAATTGGTCATACTGTGCCCTTTTACCTGAGTCGCTTAAGACTTCGTAAGCTTCATTTACATCTTTAAATTTTTCTTCTGCAGCTTTATTTCCAGGATTTAAGTCTGGGTGATATTGTCGCGCTAATCGCCGATAACTTTTTTTAATTTCTTCATTTGTGGCATCTTTAGATACTCCTAAAATCTCGTAGTAATCGCGAAAATTCTGCAAGTTTTGCATGGTAAGTTGTTTAACTTTCGATATAATATTTTATTTCTCTTAATGATTTAGGTTTGGGTTTATAATTTAATTTTGAGAAGAAAGTGCCTTTATATTTATAGTTTCTGTCTTGAGTTTGGTGTTAATTATGAGGAAAAATTTGGTACGAAGGAAACCTTGTACTTCTACTTTTTATTCTCGTGCAATATTTAAATCCGCAGAGTTAATTAAATACATTTAATCAAATAGGATTATTTACGCTCAGTATATTGTGAAAGAATGAAGGGTGGGCTTTCCCCCTGAAGTTTACATTTACATTAGCTCGTGAAAAGCTAATTTAAATGGTTTTATAGCCAATCGTCATCTTCATCATCCCAATTATCTTGGTAGCTGGGTTTGGAGGGTTTGCGTGAGGAATAGCCTTGATCGTAAGAAGGATAGCTATTATCCCTACTGTAGCTTCTATTAGAATCCCTACCATAGCTTCTATCAGAATCCCTACCATAGCTTCTATCAGAATCCCTACTGTAACCCCGGTCATAATCTCTACCATAATCCCGGTCGGAATTCCTGGCGCTATAGCCTTTGTCGTAATCTTTACCGTAACCTCCCAGGTCATAATCTCTACCGTAACCCCGGTCATAATCTCTACCGTAGCTGCGATCGGAATCTCTACGGTAGCCCCTATTATAGAAATCGTCATCCTGTTCTCTATCGCCGATAAAGATATCACGGATCGTACCGAATAAATCGTCATCTTCGTCTTCAGCATAATACTGACGGACTTCTCGATTTAAATCGGATAAAGCGTCTTGTAAATCGGCGTAAGCTTGGTCAATTCCTCTATCGTCATCTTCTTTCAAACTATCGCGTAAATCTCGGCAGATATTATCAATTCTTTGACGGCGATTGCGGGCAAATTGCATGCCAAAATCTAGGGCTACATCCCGAAGCTGTCTTTCGGCTTGTAAAATTAATGCTTCTGCACGCGTACGTTTTTCGACCCTTTCTTTGCGCTGTCGATCTACATCGGCAAATTTTTCCGCTTCCCGAATTGCCTGCACAATCTCTGATTCACTTAAGTTGGAAGCACCTTGAATGGTAATACTCTGTTCTCTTCCCGTAGTTCTATCTAAGGCTGTGACCTGTAAAATTCCATTGGCATCTATATCAAAAGATACTTGTATCTGCGGAATTCCCCTAGGAGCGGGAGGAATGCCATATAGCTTGAAACGTCCCAAGGATTTGTTATCGGCTGCCATTTCTCGTTCGCCTTGCACTGCGTGAACTTCCACAGTGTTTTGGTTGTTTTCGGAAGTTGAGAAAATATCGGAACGGCGGACTGGTATCGTAGTGTTGCGAGGAATTAGCTTTTTCATCACGCCACCGATGGTTTCTAATCCGATTGATAGGGGGGTAACATCAAGCAACAATACATCTTTAAGTTCGCCACCAAGAATACCGGCTTGAACTGCAGCACCAACGGCTACTACTTCATCGGCATTAACATTTTGATTGGGTTGTAAGCCAATCATGCCCTCGACTAATTTTTCGACAATGGGCATTCTGGTTGAACCACCTACGAGTACTACTTCTTCAATATCTCGCGGTGTCATACCAGCATCTCGCAGCGCTCGTTTTACGGGAAGTCGCAGTCTACCCAATAGATCGTCGCACATTGCTTCAAATTGAGAACGAGTCAAGCGAGTTTCTAAATGTTTTGGTCCATCTTTGTCGGCTGTAATAAAAGGTAAATTAATATCGGTAACGCTAACCGCTGAAAGTTCAATTTTCGCTTTTTCCGCAGCTTCCATTAGACGTTGTAAAGCTTGGCGATCGCGTCTTAAATCGATCCCTTCGTTTTCTAAGAATTTCTCGGCTAACCAATCGACAATTCGCTTATCAAAGTCATTTCCGCCTAATTGGGTATCGCCGGATGTGGCTTTAACTTCAAATACACCATCGCCGACTTCCAAAATCGAGACATCGAAGGTGCCACCACCCAAGTCAAATACCAAAATTACTTCACTATCGGCTTTATCCAAACCATAAGCTAAAGCGGCAGCAGTAGGTTCGTTAAGAATTCGCAATACTTCCAAACCAGCGATTCTTCCGGCATCTCTGGTAGCTTGTCGCTGAGCATCGTTAAAATAAGCCGGAACGGTAATTACTGTACTCGTTACAGCTTCACCTAAATATTTGCTGGCATCTTCAGCTAATTTTTTGAGAATCATCGCCGAAACCTCTTCCGGTGCGAAATCCTTATTTAAACGGGGGCATACAATTTTGATGTTACCAAATTCGTCTTTGCGGACGGTATAAGGAACTCGTTTTGATTCTGGATTTAATTCGGAATATTTTCGTCCGGTAAAACGCTTGATCGCAAAAAAGGTATTCGGAGGATTAAGGACAGTTTGTCTTCGCGCCATTTGTCCTACAACCTTTTCGCCGTCTTTGCTAAAGCCAACAACGGAGGGGGTGGTTCGCATTCCTTCTGCATTGGCAATAACCACCGGCTTGCCACCTTCCATAACGGCGACTACAGAGTTTGTTGTACCCAAGTCGATGCCTACTACCTTACCCATGCCCTACGCTTCTCCTAGTATGTCTTATAAATATATGTTTAGAAGTATTGCTTGATTTATTGTATCTTGCAGTTGAGAAATACATTGTCAACTAAATTATGAAGGACGAAGTCTAAAGTTTGAAATAATTTAATTAATGCGGTTATTAAGCCATTAAGAGCGAAATACATTTTTTTGCCCATAATGGTCATAAATGTACTTAAAAAAACATTTGCCTTCCTCATCCTTCATCTTGCCTTTTATCCTTTATCCTTCATAGTTCGGAAGTGATCGGTGGATTTCAAGAAACAATTGGAAAGCCATCTTCAGTTCTATTGCACCAGAGCACGATCCCTCTGTCAGTAACAGGGAGACATTTCTTTGTCCAAGAATACATTCGTGCTTTTTTTTCACAATGGTGAAGTGTGGAAATCCACACCTTTGAAGTTGGTAACAAATCCGGCGATTTTCTCTTAAACGAATTTACCTTCCCAAAGCAAAACTGAAAAGAGCGATTTATCACCAATTTTAATTGCAACTGATTATTATGCTGTTCCGGGAACGGTGCGAACTGATGATAATGCTACTTGAGTGGCGGTTTTATTGGAATTAGCACGATTTTTTGTTACGGAAGCGATAAAGTGTTCTATGCGACTAGTTGCTTTGGGGTTGGTTAGCAGAAGGCTTATCAAAACTCTAGCGCTAGAGTTGAGACTTTGGATTTGGATTTTTTGACTGGGGTTGGAAGATGTAGTACAGAGTTAGAGGATTTGTAGCGTCGTGTACTGAGGATATTTTGCGATGGCTTCGCCCATGCCAAAGGCTTATCGTTTTTTTTAAACGCAAAGTAGCGCGGAGGAAGCGCAGCGAAAAGTGCGGTCTTGGGGGTTTCCCCCATGAGCAACTTTTCAAGACAAAGGTTCGCGGAGGTTTTTTTAAGGAGAAAAAGAGGAGGAAATGATTTTTTAAGGGTTATATTGAAAATCTCTTGATATTTTGATACCTACATAATCTTTATCAGGTGTTTCACCCACAATATATGTGTTGTCACAATCGTACATTGTGAAATAATAAATATTGGTATTTGAAAGTCTTAGTTGAAAAAATTTGTTTAAAACATATATAGCTTTTCTTCTTTTGTCACCATTATATAAATATTGATTATAGTCGGAGGATAAGCTGATAAATCTTTTAATTTGTACAATTTTAGTCATATTCAATGATTGAATAAAAGCTTCGATTTTCGTTTTTGAAAATGCATAAGAGTAATAGTAATCAAAGTTATATCCATATCCATCTATACCATATATTGCTAACTGTAATGGGGTTAGTGTCCCTAAAAGTTTATTTACAGTAGATTGTAATTTAGTAATTTGTTGAGACTTATTTTTTTCTATTCCAAAATTAGAGTAAGTAATCCAATAAGGAAAATCTTGTCTGTGTGGAGCGCTTGGTGAAATTACTATCCAGTTATCATTATTTATTTGACCAATTAAAACGCATAAATAATTCATAATTGTGAATGCTTCTAATACTTCTAGACTAGAGTTAAGAAGTTCGTATAAATTTTTAAATGCTTTATATCTTTTCACTTTAGAATTAACATCTAAAAATGTTTCTCCTTTAGGATTTGGTGGCGAATATCTATCTTGAGGTGCTATGGGATGTAGCCATTCATCAAGTATCCATTGGCTAATAGCTGTTTGTGGTGAAATCTTTTGAATATATTGTTCATCTTTCATCAATTTCCAAAGATTAAATTCTCCTTTAATAGATGAATCCCAGTAAAAAACTGTATAACCACCGCCTATATTTTCCTCATATACTTGAAGAGGTTCATTTAATAACAGGACTTACGCAACTGGCACATCGCGATCGCCAACTAACAGTACTTTAGTACTGTAAACAACAATCCATAAAATCAGTCTTTTTTCTAATTGTTAACAGTAATTAATCAATTGAAGTTGTAGTTCAAATTTCATGAGAAA
>JBHJJJ010000156.1:0-10540 GCA_050042755.1 Rivularia sp. (in: cyanobacteria) | reverse complement strand
TAACTGCCACATGTGAAATAAATTCTAGGTTATCGCACCTCAGTTATCAGTGAACAGTCTACAGTTAAAATTCTACCTTGTCCCCTAGTCCCCTTATCCCCTTGTCCCCTTCTCTCCCCCTCTCTCCCTACTTTCCGTAATAAACTCTAGCATTTTTTAATCCTAAGGAGCGTAAATAATAATTCCATTGTTCTGCTTGCGAACGCCCTCCAAAAGGACCAACTGCTACGTGAGGCCCTCTGGGGGAGTTTTTCACGGTTATTCCGACGCTGTTTCCCACTGCGCTTTGCCTGATTTGGTTTTCGATTTCCATTAGTTTCTCACGCTTTTCGGGAATGGCTACGTAGTAATATTTAGTCCTTTGCCTTCTATTATTTCTGGCACTATAATTTGATGAACTCCCAGAATTAAAATTATCACTACCGTAGGAATTAATTATTTCTCTTCCAGTAGTCCGGCTGTAAACACGGGAACTGACACCATAGTCAAGCAGCTGTCTAGTTCTTTCCTCGGCGTTGTCTAAACCTCTGAATACTCCTGCTTGAATGACTGAACGTCCTTGAAAGTTATCTGTAAAAGCATCACGTTCAACCAGCCGTACTCGTTGGAGTAATCTGGAGTCATTGTTATCTACAATCACTAAGTAACTTTCGGAGTTTTGATTGTATGGGGAAATGAAATCGGGTTCAGAGTTTCTTGAGGGATTTGCTGGAAATAATTGTGCTATGGTTTGTGAATTTTCCGGGGTTTTGGCTTGTACTTGTGTACTGAAGATAAACGTTAAGCAGCCTCCGATTACAGAAGAGGCAATTAAAGAAGATTGGATCGAGTTGTGAATTCTGTTAAGCATATAGGAATCCGGTTTGATTAATGTTCGGCGAGGGCCATAATTGTTCGTTAAGGTAGAGAATAGGGAATATATAAAGTTTTGTGGATCGTTAAGAAAACAAATTCATTAAACTAACAATTGTAATAATTACATAGTGTTAACTTAGAATTAATAGCCTAGCAAGATATACGGATATGGAAAAAGTCGTAGTAGGTCTTTCCGGTGGTGTTGACAGTTCTACCGTTGCCGCCATTTTGCACCATCAGAGCTATGAAGTTATCGGTCTTACCCTTTGGTTGATGAAGGGTAAAGGTCAATGTTGCTCTGAGGGTATGGTTGATGCGGCTTATATCTGCGAACAGCTGGGCATTCCCCATCATATTGTTGATACCCGCGATGTTTTTCAAACTAATATTGTTGATTATTTAGTAAGTGGTTACAGTGCTGGTGTTACGCCCTTACCTTGTTCGCAGTGCAATACAACTGTAAAATTCGGTCCCATGCTCCAATATGCCCGGGAAAATTTGGACAGCGATAAAATAGCTACAGGACATTATGCCCGCATTAATTACAATCAAACAAGCGGACGTTACGAACTTCTGCGTGCATTTGACCGCAATAAAGACCAAAGCTATTTTTTGTACGATCTGTCGCAAGATTTACTTGCTGGCTCAATATTTCCACTAGGTGAAGTAGAAAAATCAGAAACCCGTCGTATTGCTGCTGAATATAAGTTACAAACTGCCGATAAGCCAGAAAGTCAGGATTTATGTTTGGTAGAAAGTAATGGTTCTATGCGTGCTTTTTTAGACAAGTATTTGGCACCAAAGAAAGGCGATATTGTAGATGCTGACGGTAAGGTTTTGGGACAACACGATGGCGTGCATCATTACACCATCGGACAGCGTAAAGGATTGGGAATTGCGGCTCCACAACCTTTGTATGTAATTGGTTTAGATGCGGGAGCTAACCGGGTAATTGTTGGCGATCGCACCAAAGCAACCAACCCAGAATGTAATGTAGCGCGAGTAAATTGGGTATCAATCGTCGAGCCTTCAAGTCCGATTCGTGCCGAAGTGCAAATTCGCTATCGTTCAAAAGCCTTACCTGTAACGGTAATTCCTTTAGAAAACTCTCGCGCTAGAGTAGTCTTCGACGAACCACAATTTAGCATCACTCCAGGGCAAGCAGCCGTATGGTACGACGGCGAAAAAGTCCTCGGTGGTGGAATCATTGAACGGTTTGATTGAAGAATTAGGTATAGAATATGGGGCATTGCGGTATGCCCCACGCTCCCTATGAATGGCAATCTGCTACCATTTTTATCATTTTCACCCTTTGAGTGCATAAGTTGATGAAACCTGAACCTATTAATATATGAGAGGAATTTTGGCTTTTTAAGTAATATTTCATGAATGAGATTTTTGAGAATAATAACCAAGTAGCACCTCTATCAATTGAGCCTATTGAACCCATTGAGCCTATTGAGCCTATTAAGCCTATTGAACCCATTAATCCCATTGAGCCTATTAAGCCTATTGAGCCTATTGAGCCTATTCAGGGTTCTGAACCACCTGAACCACCTGAACCACCTGAGCCACCTGAGCCACCTGAACCACCTGAACCACCTGAACCACCTGAACCACCTGAACCACCTGAGCCAATTAAGCTAAGTGATTTAGAAGATATAGGGTTTGAATTCCTTGATGAGCCCATAGAAGTCGAACAAGGTATTACATTAATTGCTAGCGGAGAAAGGCTCGAGGAATTGCAATTTAAATCTCCCTTTAATCAAAATGCGCCCCAAACAACTAACGCTGATGTTCTGCCTCTGAGTGGTGAACTAGGTCGAAATTTTGATGGTTCAGGTATAACAGTTGGAGTGTGGGATAGTGGAAAAGTCCTCGATACTCATCAAGAGTTTGTTAATGACGCAAGTTCTCGCGTTACCTTTGGTGACTCAGCTACTAAATACAAGGATCACGCTACCCACGTTGCCGGAATTATAGGTGCTCAAGGTGACGATCCTGAGGCTCGTGGCATAGCTAATCAAGCTAAAATTCTTAGCTATGACTTTAATAATGATATTAATGAACTAAATAAAGAAGCTTCCTTACTTAACCTTTCCAATCATTCTTACGGATGGAGAAATGGTTGGCTTCTTCTGAATACAAGCGATTTAAGCGATTTAAGTGAAGGTGAATTTTCGCCAGCAAGCAATTCGGATGAAGAAGCTGAATTTATTGACTTTTGGAAAGAAGATCTTAGCTTTAGCTTATCCACTGGGTTATCTACTGAAGACAGAGAATTTGGCAAATATAACTCCGACACCAGTGCTCTAGACGAAGTACTTTTCAATAATCCCAATCTTCTAAGCGTCTGGGCTGCTGGTAATCAACGCGACGTTGGATTTCAGAACTCACGTGGTAACGCAGAGTATATAACTTTTCTGAGTGATGTTGAAACACCAGGACTTTATCTCATTGACGATCGCGCAATACTAGATATTCCGGAAGCAAATGGTAATCAAGGGTACGATACCCTGGCTGCACATCAAGTTGCAAAAAATACTATAGTTGTCGGTTCTATAGGCAATATCACGAATGAAGAACCTAATGTGACTATCTCTGAGTACTCAAGTTGGGGACCAACGGATGATGGACGCATCAAGCCTGATGTAGTAGCCAATGGTGTTGGTGTTTACTCGCCCATTGCTGATTCAAATAATTCCTATAGCATTCAATCCGGTACTTCAATGGCTGCACCCAAAGTAACGGGAACAGCAGCACTGTTATACGAGTATTACGATGATTTATTCGATGCTACCCCACGCAGCGCCACAATGAAGGGCTTGCTAATTCACACAGCCACTGACGCGGGTAATTTTGGTCCAGATTATAGCTATGGTTGGGGTGTTGTAGATGGTGATGCTGCTGCTGATTTCTTAAATGAAGCTATCTTAAATCCAACTGACTTAGCTATATCAACAGATGACAGTGTAATCATAGAAGACACCTATACTGGCTCGCCTATAAGCTTTAATATAGATTCGGAGTTAATAGATTCGGAGTTAGCACTAAAAGCATCCTTGGTATGGACAGATCCTGCTTGGATACCCCACGATCCTCAATCATTGGATGAAACTACATCAGTACTAGTTAACGATCTTGATTTGTCGATTACTGCACCGAATGGCGATACTTATAATCCTTGGACTTTAGATTTTAGCAACCCGGCAGATCCTGCTGTACGAAATAAAGCTAATAATATTGATAATGTGGAGCAAGTGTTTATCGATGCTGATGACGTTGAATTGGGACAATACACTATAAACCTGAGTCACACTGGCAGCCTTACCAATGGCAGTCAAGATTATTCACTGTTAATTAGCCTTTGGGATACATCTTCAGATAATATTACTGAATCTAGTGGAAACGATCTAACTTTTGATTCCGATATAAACTTTCCTTCCGCCACATTCATTTAATTAAAAAAAACTCGGTTTCTATTAGAAACCGAGTACATTTGAGAGTATTTTCTAGGGAGATTGATAAACGTTCTAAAAAAGTTAATTTGGGTTAGCTTGAACTATAAATTGCTTTTTTTTGCTCTTTAGCTACTTCCATTATTTCATTTACTTGAGTTTGCTGTTCGTCAGAAAGATTTAGGTTAGCTACAGCAGAACGCATTTTTGTGCCATCTTCTAAAGCGCTTTGAAACTGTCCTTGTTGTTGTGGTGTTAAGATGGCTTCAACTTCAGAGCGAGCATTGTTTTTAACCTGCTCCATTTGATTACGTTGTGCTTGAGTTAAGTTTTCTTTGTTTCCACAAGCATGTGCAGCTAAAGGAAGTGCCAGAGTAAATACAGTAGATGCAGCCAGTATTGGCATTAATTTAGATTTCATTTTGAATGCCTCAAATCTTATTTAAAGTTCGATTATCTTTAGTATGAATTACGAATATGACATCAATATGACAAGAAAATTATAAATTAAGAATAGGGCATTGATTACTAATAACTAATAAATAAAAAACCTCTGCTAAGTAACGATTAGCAAAGGCTGATTCTACAAGGAAACGTTTTAGATTCTTAGAGCGGAAAAATGTATCGTCGATTGACAGTTATCAGTTCATAAATTTATTCGATATGTTTAACTAGCCATTAGTTCTACATTCACTGTTCACTGTTCACTGTTCACTGTTCCTACCTGTCACGCTCTAAGTCATAAATTACTTTTTCTAATACCCAATTGATTGATTTTTCGGGATGGCTTTGTTTTACGCCAGCTACTAATCGGTTAGCTGTTTGGCGCGAGCCACCTACAAGTCTGAGTAATTGCTGTCTCAATCGCGGATTCGCTTGTTCTATTGAGATATTCTCTTGCAGATTAGCCTGGCGAGTCGATAAGGGTTTATTTTGCCGATTTAAACTCAATATTATGCCAGCAGTTCCAACACCTGCTAGGACTAAAACTAATGTTTTACCATTTTCACCGATTTGATTGCCAATATTGTCAGATGAAACATCAGCAGTAAATACAACAGGTTGAAATTTACTATTGTTTTCTACGGCTAATGTTCTCTGGTGAGTCACATTTGAGATTAAGTTTTCTGTTTTTCCTAATGCGGGGGCTGCCCCTAATGATAAACTAAGCAAACTGCTAACGATGCCGGTACTAACGAGAGCGATAGCATCTAAGCGTGACATAAATAATTAGTACTCCTTGAATATGTTGTTTGAAGTTTGACTCGGGAATATGAATAGTTATTAGCTATGATTTTGACTAGTTACTAACAACTAACCACTAACAACTAATTTTGAGAAACGGGAAATTGTCCTGGTTGAACGCGAATATTTACATTTCTTCCGCCGCGATTAACTGCTACTTGAACGTTCCCGCCAACTGTTGTTTTTTCTACTGCTAATTGAACATCATCTGCGGTTTTTACTGATTGACCATCGATTTGTTGAATGACATCTCCTGGTTTTAAACCTGCTCTGGATGCGGGAGAATTACGAGCAACGTTTACAATTACAACGCCGTTGTTGGCAGCTAACCTTAAACCTAGTTCGCGACTCAAATCTTGTTTCAAATCTGAAGTTAGTGTCGTCATGCGAATTCCTAAATAAGGATGCGCTACTTTTTCACCATTAATCAACTGACTGGCAATCTGTTGGGCTTTGTTAATGGGAATTGCAAATCCTAAACCTTGAGCACGTCCGATGATCGCAGTATTTATACCGATAACTTCACCGCGTTGGTTCAATAAAGGGCCACCAGAATTACCTGGGTTAATGGCTGCATCAGTTTGAATAAAACGAACTCGCTTATCAGCAGCACCAATTACTCCACTTGAACGCCCTGTACCGCTGATGATACCAGCAGTTACCGTGTTATCCAATCCCAAAGGATTACCAATGGCGATCGCCCATTCACCAGGTTTGAGACTTTGCGAATTGCCCATCTCTACTGTGGGTAAATTATTTGCAGAAACTTCAACTACAGCAACATCGGTTAAGTCGTCTAAACCTACAACTTCACCCATCAAGTTGCGTCCATCACCTAAGGTAACTCGAACTCTAGAAGCACCTTTAACTACATGGGCGTTGGTAAGGATAGTACCGTTGGAATCAATGATAAATCCAGAACCTATACCACTTGCTTGACGACTTGAGCGTCTTCCCCTTGCAGAGGTGCGAGTCGAATCAATTCGCACTACTGCAGGACCTGTTTTTTCTACTGCTGCTGCGATAAAATTATTCGGAACGGGTTGAGTTGTAGTTCCGGGTATCTGAGCAACTTTTTGCTCTTGTTGTAGGGCTTCAGTTGGTAACAATTGGGTTACTGGTAAGGTAAAGGCTGCCCCAGCAAAAAATACGGATAAGTAAGCTAATGATTTTGGTACTGAGAGTTTGCTCATCGTTTTGATTGTTAGTAATTAGTAGATATTAGTTAGTTTTTTCAGGAGTAATTAAGAATATTTCTGATTAATCTTAGTTTTACAGGCAAATATGACATGAAAGTGTCAAATGATTTTTTTAATTGGATTGAAGCAGGGTTTAGGTAGTCTAGTTACTAGGAATATATTCCTAGTAACCAGAATCAGTGTGTGTGTAGTTTTGGGAGAAAAAGTTAGATATGCTTTGTCAAGGGTTCCCATAAGATTTTTTTAGAAGAAAAAAATTCTTGTGGCTGCCCGTCAGCGGTTGTTATTGGCTGCTAACTTGTTCTGTTATCTGTTAACTTTACTGTGACAGGTAAATATGACAAGAATATGTCAAGGGTTAAGAGCCAAATTTTTTTTAGGAGAAAAAAATTCTTGTGGGTGCCCGTCAGCTTCAATATTAAATCTCCATTCAGCCTATAACCTGTATTTTTTATCACTATTCCCATTGATATAATATCGGTTTTTTCTCTATAAAAATACTTAATTACTCTTTTTTTGGTAATCAAAAGTACTTTTATTATTTAACTCAGATCTTCTAAATCGCTTTTTATGTAAAATCAGTTTATATACTATCTGTTTGCACTTGCTTCCTATATCTTCACCTCCGAAATCAAATCACTGGTACTACAAATTTGATGTCCCAGAGAATAAAAATTTAGATGATATCGAAAAAAAAAATTTTTTTCTGGCAACCTTTTTTTGATATGATTATTTCTATAGAGTGTTATTTTTATAATGGGACGCTTTGCTGACTCAAAAATTTTGCCAATATTCCCATTATAATAAAATATCTATCCCTATATTTGATTATCTCACACCGCAGGCATTTTTTTTCTCGCAGCAGCGAAATTTCTAAATTTTTTTAAGCCTTTTTCAAGGGTAAACAAACTTGAAAAGTAGTACCTTCGCCAACTTTACTATCCACAGAAATTTTACCGCCGTGAGCTTGGATGATTTGTTGTGCGATCGCCAATCCCAAACCGAAACCACCAGAAGAGCGAGTTCGTGTGCTATCAACACGATAAAACCGCTCAAAAATAAGAGGTAAATCCTCAACAGGAATACCAATACCGCTATCAATTACTTGAATAGAAATTCGCCGTAATTGAGTCAATAATTTAAGTTTAACTGAACCACCTTCGGGAGTATATTTACAAGCATTATCTAATAGGTTTTTTAGTGCTTGCTGCAATAAATCTGGATCTGCTAATAATGCGATCGATTGAGATGGTAATTCAGCGGTAATACTTAATTCTTTTTCTCTGGCATTTCTTTGATATTCCAAAGCGAGCCGATTGAGTAAACCGACAATTTCAACACTTTGCAAATCTTTTTGATTTAAGCGTCCCTCATGTCTTGCTAAGAACAAAAGATTACCAATAAGGGCGCTCATTGACTTGGAAATATCGACAATATTTTCTAAACGTTGGCGAGGTAATTGGCTATTATCAATTGGTGCGAGTAAACCAACTTGAGCATTACTTAAAATTGCCGCTACCGGCGCACGTAATTCGTGAGATGCGTCTGCCGTATATCGTTGTAATTGTTCGTAGGAGCGTTTTGTTGGCTGCATAGCCACTCCACCTAAAAACCAGCCGACGATACCAACTAAACCTAAGGTAATCGGAACTCCCAGCGATAAATAAAATCGCGCTCTTTTTAAAGTTTTTTGAGTTTGTTCTAAGGATTTAGCAACAATAATATAACCAATTTTCTTGTTTGTATTTTGAATTGGCGAAGTTAGTTGACGCAGCCAGATTTGTCGATAATTAGATAAATATCCATCAAATTTTAAAGTTTGAAATCCTTGTTTAACCAAATCCTGTGGAGGACAAATATTATCGTTAATTCTTAAAGGTCTTTTTTTGCGATCGTACCAGCAAACATATTCAAATTTATTCCGAATAGCCAAAGAAGATGCAAGGGGCATACCTTTAAATTCTACTCGGTATTGTCCTGCCTCATCAGGATACTTGAACTCAAAAATATAACTTTGAGCTTCTTCTTTGAACTGTTGATCGAAAACGCGTAACCGGTCTCTAACCAATAAATAATAAACTACAAAAGCGAAAGTAACCAAAATTCCACCCATTGCCAGGGTGAATAAATAAGCTAAACGGCGACGACTACGGGTTAGCATCAGTTATCAGTTATCAGTTATCAGTGAACATTGTTCGCAAAGCGTGTCCCGTTCGCGGAGCGTGTCCGATAGGACATAGGGACATACAGTGAACAGTAACTAGTAAGCAGCCAATTGTCGCTCAAGCTAAGACGCGGATGTATACCAATTAACAACTATTTTCTCAGGGGGTGCGCTTCATCAACTACCATTATTAACTAGAAAATATTGAATTTATAACCCCTAACTCCTAACACCTAACTCCTAACTCCTAACTCCTAACTCCTAACTCCTGAATTACTTTCATTTCGGTGGATTCAGCCGATAACCCATACCGTATATTGTTTCCAAACAATCCTTTGCACCTACTGATTCTAAACGCTGTCGTAATCTTCGTACCAAACTCGTGACAGCATTGCTTTCTGGTTGGGTTCCCCATTCCCAAAGGGTATCCTCAATTTGTTCGCGAGATAAAACTTGATTGGGATGACGCATTAAATATTCTATCAACTGAAATTCGCGAGTTGATAGCTTCGCTTCTGCTTTCCCTCGCATCAAAGTCAAAGTATTTAAATGCAATTGTAAATCTTCCAGCTTGATAATATCACCTTGCCAAAGTGGCGATCGCCTTCCTAAAGCTCTTACTCTTGCTAATAGTTCGATTACGTCAACTGGTTTTACTAAGTAGTCATCGGCACCAGCATCTAAGCCGGTGACTTTATCGTTAGTGGTGTCTTTTGCCGTTAACATCAAAACGGGAGCGGTTTTACCTGCTTGTCTGTACAGATGACATAATTGAATGCCACTTACTTTAGGTAACATCCAGTCTAAAATCAACAAGTCATATTCTTTTTGAGCTAGAAGCCACTGTGCTGTATCTCCATCTTCAACAGCATCAACAATATGCCCTGCCGCTGATAATGCTGCCTGCAATGGCTCCAACTGTCTCCCGTCGTCTTCTACAAGTAGAATCACCATAAGCCGCACTCTTTATTACAGTTTAATAGATCCAAGTATTGGGTTGAATTCCCCAGTACAAAAAATAAAAAGTGTTAACCTGCAATAAAACTACATACGCTGTAAAAACTTTCCTCTACTCACCGCTTGCTGCTAATTGTTCATTGATAATTGATAATTGATAATTGTTCACTGTTATTATGACTTCAAGAAACCTTTCTCCTCAATGGCTACAATTTCTTAAATCTTTAGGAATAGAATTTTGGCTACCGTTACCACTCTTAGGACTTAGTTTTTGGTTTATCGGTGGATGGTTAACGGAGCACACTTTAGTACGTTCATATGGGGGTGAAATTGAGTTACAAGCAATTCAACCAAAGGCATCTCCCGCTTATGACTATGGAATAGCATCAATAAAAGTCAATATTTACCCCCAAAAAGGAATTTCCGTAGTCAGAATCAAGAAACTAAGTAGAACATATACACAATCTGAAATTAGATTAACAACTACACATATTCCCCACCTAGAAGCTGCCATTGCCAGGGAACTTGGTTTATCTCGCTCTCAAGTCAAAAAAATGATGCGCCTTATGCCCTATCCACAAGAAAAATAAATGACGCAGTACCCAATATTTTGGACAATAGATAGATTTACTTCCCCCCTCTCCCCATCTCCCCATCTCCCC
>JBHJJJ010000155.1:0-71963 GCA_050042755.1 Rivularia sp. (in: cyanobacteria) | reverse complement strand
CAACGCGAACCACAACATCATAAACACCTGTTTGGGGAATTTCAAGCTCATAGGTTGTCCATTCTCCCTTTTTTCCCCAAACATTGTAACCACCGCCAACATCTTTGGTTACTTGTATATCTACATCATCATCACGATATTTGCCTGGTTTATTACCAGCATCAGTGTCGTAATAAGTTTCCCCGTTCTCACCACTTAGATAATCTTCTGCTTCGATACGAATCGGAGTCTGATTTAAGGTATTAACGGGATTGGGTTCTGGTTCTGGTTCTGGTTCCGGTTCTGGGTTGGGTTCAGAAATACTTTGTCGAGGAATCAATTCTATATAATTGATACGCACACCGTCGCTAAGTATATCCAAGCGTAATTCCTGTACGCCAGCGCTGAGGTTGAGTCCTTTATACTCAACATCTTGCCATTTTTGTGTACCTCCCGTTTTGGAAAAATCAAATTCTGCTTCCTGATCACCTATGGTAGCTGTAAGCTTATTGTGTTTTCTGCTGGAGGCAACGCGAACCACAACATCATAAACACCTGTTTGGGGAATTTCAAGCTCATAGGTTGTCCATTCTCCCTTTTTTCCCCAAACATTGTAACCACCATCAACATCTTTGGTTACTTGTATATCTACATCATCATCACGATATTTGCCTGGTTTATTACCAGCATCAGTGTCGTAATAAGTTTCCCCGTTCTTACCACTTAGATAATCTTCTGCTTCGATACGTATTTTATTCATCGCAGAGCTTTAGGTATAAAAAGACACTTTTGTATATTTTAGCTTGAAGAACCTACCCAAATATGTAAATGAATTGATAAGCTTTTTAAAGATTTGAAGAATTACACAATACCGCTACGAGCAATGTCATGAAGCCGAATTAAGCCAACACAATGGGCTTCTGTATCTACTACTGGCAGAACAGAAATTTGAGAGGAACGATTTTCCATAAGTTTGAGTGCGTCGTAAGCCAGTTGTTCTGGTTGAACGGTGACTGGATTCCTCGTCATGATTGCCGCTGCCTGGAGACGTTCTAGGTCTGTAGGCTCGATTGTGGCTATGGAACGTCGTAGATCGCCATCTGTTATAATTCCTAGTAGTTGAGCTTTCTTGTCAATAACGTTGACAGCTCCTAGTCCTCCTTTAGTGATGGCGCTAACTATTTCAATCCAGCTTGATTCTGGTATAATTACGGGATTATCTTCCTCATGATGCATCAAATCTGCGACCTGTAAAGTGAGTCGTTTACCTAAACGTCCGGCTGGATGATTTAGTGCGAAATCTTGAGGAGTTATGCTTCGCATTTGCATTAAAGTCATTGCCAAAGCATCCCCGATTGCTAAAGCAACGGTAGTGCTGGTGGTGGGAGCTAAATTCAAAGGACAAGCTTCGCGATCGACTGAAGCATCCAGAACAAGATCGGCCCGAGATGCTAAAGTGGAGTCGAGATTTCCCAAAATTCCAATAATTGGAACTTGACGATGTTTAAGATGGGGAACTATTTCTATTAATTCCTGTGTCTCACCACTATTACTGAACAATATAACTACATCAGAGGCAGTAATAATTCCCAAATCGCCATGCAAAGCATCGCAAGGATGCAAATATACAGCGACATTACCAATGCTACATAGGGTAGCAGCAATCTTTTGTGCAACAATTCCAGACTTACCAACACCTGTAAGCACTATCTTCCCCTGACAATTTACCAGTAGATTTAATGCTTTTTGTAATTCGTCTATTTGTAAGCGTTTTGCTGCTTCGTTAATTGCATTTGCTTCCAGCTTTAGGAGTTCAACAACGCGATTTACTGGAACTGAAGTAATAAATGAGTTCATAAAAATATGATTTTATTTATATTCTGAATATTAGAATGGTAGGTTACATATTTCCTAGTAGTCAGGCAAATCAAGGGTTCCGATGAGAAGTTTTTTCTCCTAAAAAAACTCTTGTGGGTGCCCGTCAACTATGGGGGGCTAAATAATGAGAAGACAAATTTATTTTTTCCCTCATCTTCCCCCTTGCCACCATCAAGGCGATATTGGTGTGATGAACTACTAGTAGTTCGCCAAGATTACGAATGCGGGGTTAATAACGAGAAGAAAAAAATTATTTTCTACCCCCTCTTCCCCACGCCATTTGCTACAACGGTGCGTGTTCCTCCGCAACGCAATGGCTCCTCTCCCCCCTCCCTGTCTTAACCCGGCTATGTTGGTGTGGTAAACCACTAGCTTCTGCCCATATTTTTTAGTAGTTTAATATTTTGTCTTACAAAATCTTTATAATCTGGCAAAGGATAATTACCTTTTAGTAAGTTTCGCCGCACATAAGAGCGAACAATACTCAATTCAATATCTTTTTGAGTAATGTATCCAGCATCTATAGCTTCCTGAAAATAGGTAAACCATAGTTCTCCATAACGATGATTGGGGCTTTTCCAGGGTTGAGTGTATAGATTTGTATAGTGAATTAATTTAGTTTCTTGGTCATAATAATCGAATACATTCCACTGGGGATTAAGTGCGCCAATTTTAAGAGGATGATGACTAAGAAAAGCCTTACTCATACTAGAAAATTCAGTATAAGTGTAAAGTTCTTGGTCAATTTCTCTAAAATATGTTTCCAAATCAAAACGACAGGTTTCGCAGTCTATGAGCATTACACTCAGTGCCCAAAAATCTTCACCTCGATGGCCATAAGCATCTGCTTTCGCCAAGAAATCATTTCCATTCAAGGGAGTATCAATAAGTTCGCCAATATCTGTTAGACAAATGACATCTGAGTCGATATAAATTCCTTTGCCTTGATAATCGCAAAGTTGTGGAATCAAATAACGATAAAGGCTAAACTCAGTAGTATTATGATATTTAAGATGTAAAGGTAAAGGAGCAAGAAATGGCTCTTTGTCATTCAATTCTACGGAATTGTGAGTACCATTAAATACATAAATATCTAAATTTCTTTTACTATTTTTTCGTAAAGAATAAATTGCTACTTTTCTTTCAAGTAAACTTGCTTCTCCAGAGCCAATAAATACTCGTACAGGTTCCTGGTTTATAATATTCATTTAATTATCTCCCGTTTTACTTGTGAGGCTAATTAATTCGTCTTGTGTAGTTTCACCGCGTTTTTTGATAACTCTACCCGGTACACCTACAACAACAGAGTAAGGCTCTACGCTTTTAGTTAGAACTGTTCCAGCACCAATCACAGAACCTTTACCAATTTTGCAACCTTGAAGAATTATTACACCTGCACCTATCCATACATCATCTTCTATAATTACGCCTTTATTAGTTGAAGGTTGCAAATCAATTGGAGTATCAATATCATCATATAAATGATTGCCAGGATTAATTACGACGTGAGTAGCTATTCTTACCCAATTACCTATAATTAAATCGCCATTGGCAAACAAAATAGTGTAAGGGTTAACGCTACAGTCACTGCCAATTTTTATCTTTCACCGTGCAGAAGAAAGTCTGGCAAAAGTTCTAATAATTGAGCGATCGCCAATATGAATCGCGGTACTATCATCAGATGAACACTCAAGGGTAGAATATTCTTCTATAAGAACTCTATCTCCCAGAAATATTTTATTTAATGGACTTTTGATAAATACTTTGTTGCCTATATTACAATCTTTCCCAAAATGCCCCATTTGTTGGCGAAAAATATTATTTATTATTTGACACTCATATTTATTCAACTTATTACAAATACGACGATAAATTTTAGAATAAATAAATTCGAGCATCTTGATACACCTACCTTATATATCTATATTTATTATGCTTTAACAAATTTTCTTTTTAACCAACCTTTAGTTTCCTTTTTAAGCATAGAAATAATTGCATTAATTACCTCAGGAGAATTATCACATTTTAGAGCTTCTTTAAGTTGAATAATTGCAGCACCAGTATCGTTATTTCTCAACATTTTGCTAGCAATTCTTATAGCATATAGTGCCCAATTTTTATTAGCTCGATCGGATATTTCTTCAGCAATTGATGGTGGTAAACTAGTTTTGTTAATATCTACAATACTGCGTAAATCTCGGATATTTTGACCTTTTCGCTGGCAACGTTTGGTAAGAGATGCCGAATGAACGCGATAATTGACTAAGGGTTCTGGTTCGTACCACATTGAGTAATGTGCTGCGATGCGAACCCACATCTCCCAATCTTCGCCAGCACAGCATATACGGCTATCAAATCCTCCAAGTTTTTCATATACATCACGACGCACTACTATTGATGGCGGTTGTATAATGCATTGAACTCCAATTCTTTCTATCCAATTACTCAGAACCCCACTGTGAGGTTGTTCTACTTCAGGACACCATACTTCCTCGCCATTTTCATTGGTATTCATCTGACGACAGAAAGCAGCACCAATACTTGGTTCTGTCTCAAAACCCGACTGTATTTTAGTATAAAAGTTATCTCGCACGCAGTCATCACCGTGTAGCAGATGAATCAACTTCCCTTGCGATCGCTCTAAACAAGTATTAAAGTTTTTGATATAGCCAACATTCTTGGGCTGCCGATAGAACTTAACACGACCGCGACCGAGTTCTTCAACAACTGCTGCTGGATCGTCTTTGGTAGAATAATCGTCGATCACTTCAATTTGCATAACTTCCGCTCCGGGATCTTGAGCTAAGACGCTCGCCAAAGTTTCCCGGAGGTAATTTGCACAATTATAAGTAGGAATCATCACAGACCACAACGGACGCGACACATCCTCTGGAACTGGTTGAATTTTTTGGCGGTAAAAACTGTGTTCGTTCATATTTTCTTAATTATGGCTTAATACAGAAAAAATGTAATTACCAAGAAGCAACCATGTCATACATTCGCTTATAAGCAGCAAGTCCCAAATCTATTTGTTTAACAGCAGCTTCTAATAATAGTGGCCTTAATTGTTCGGATAATTCCCAAGCTTTATTAATACTGGCTACTAGTTTTGTTTTTAACTGGGGATCTTCTAAAAGAACAACTTCACAACCAACTCCAAATTGCTCTGCTAATCCTGAAAATTTATCTACGTAATACATAGATTTGGCTAAACCAATAACAGGTATACCTTGGGAAAGAGCAAAAACACCTGCATGATAACTACCAGTAACTACTACACGACAACGCCCTACCTGCTCAATCACCTTAAGTGGGGTATCAAGGGATTTGCCGCCATCAGAAGTATCATCATAACCTTCGAGCAGTTGTTGAATAGTTACACTGTCAGGCTCTACATAACCTTCAAGAAATAAATGGTCGATCGGTGCTGGTAATAAAGCAGCATCGTGATTTTTTGCAACATCATGCAAACTTGAGCGAACTACTTCAATAACCGAGCGATCCACATTTGAATACTTTGCAACTCTAAGATTTACACCAATGGCATTTCCCAGTGTTTCACTACGAGCCTGATATGCTAATTCCACAGCATCATCTCCTGTGGTAATCACACGTTCGTTAGAAACACCAATGGATTTCAGTAGTGGAATTCCAGCCCGCTTTTCTCGGAGAGTAATTAAATTTACAGAAGGAAGAACAGCTTTAGCTCTACTGAGTAATTGATCGTCATTAATAGGACCTAAACCATGACCAAACATGACTGTTGGCTTACCCAATTTACTGGCTAATCCTAGAGTTTCTAAAGCCCCAATAGCAGTTGGCTTGAATGTACTGGTAATATATCCTCCTCCGGAAGCAACTACCAGATCGGCATTAGATACTGCATCAATAAATTCCTCAAAATGTTTAGCCGAGTCTGGTTTATTTTTCAGTTTAAATTTGAGGAAAGAGCTTACCAATGATGGAAAAGAATCTTTGAGCTTACACTCTATATTTGCCCATTGCTGGGTAAAGCGTTTGCTAGGTATATATTTTTTAGTATTAATTAAAGGTGAAAGCCAAATTTTTCTACCAACTGCTGATAAAGGTAAAGTATGTGGACAATACTCAATCAGTCTTTCTGGTGATTTTGTGAATACTTGAATTAAAGCATTTGGCCAAAACTTTTGTAACCTATCAATAGCAACTTGAAGCATGGCTAAATCGCCCATGTTTCTTAAATGATAACCACTATTTTCTACTAAAATTCTCATTAGGTTAGTTGACTTTAACTAAAGTTGCATTAATTTGCAAAAACAAATATTCGCGATCGCGAAGTTATATTTTGATTAGATGTCATTATCAATATTTTTTGGTTCAATTTTCCAAGTACGTGGTTGATGAAATAAACCTTTATTTAAACTTTCTGTAGATTTTACCTGAAAACCAAAGTTTTCTACTACATCAAGATTATTAAATCCATTTTCTTTAGCATAAATATCCATAATATATGAACCCATTTTTAAGCCCAAGTAAGGCATGGATATTTTGACTTCATATTCACCTGGCAAAAAGTTTAATTGTTGTTTATCGTGTAAACAATTTAATAAAAGAACTACATTTCCTCCTTCTGACAATCCTTTAATTACTGAAGTAATACCAACATTATTAATTGTTTTTTTCACCTTACATTCAATACATAAATCCATAAATTCCCCACTTATGGGGAATTCTATTTTTTTACCTTGAGCATCACGAAAATGGATAGAAGTAATCTCAAAACCAGAGCTTTCAAGTTGAGGTTTTGATAATAAAGTGGCTGATTTTGGTAGCTTATCTGTTTTAACTAAAAATAAATCTTCCTCGTATTGTTTAATAACAGAGGTAGCATTACCAAAACCAAGTTTCTTTCCTTTATTCAAGTAAACTGCTGATTCACAAACAGTTAAGACTGTGTGTGAGTCGTGGCTAACTAATATAAAAGATGTGTTTTTCTGGCGTAATTCATGCAATTTACGAAAGCATTTACCTCTAAATCGGCTATCCCCTACAGCCAATACTTCATCAATGAGGAGAATCTCTGGCTCTGTATGAATCGCGCAGGCAAATCCTAATCTTGCAGCCATTCCAGAACTATAAGTCTGAACGGGTGAATCAATTGCATCTCCAATTTCTGCAAAATCTACAACAGCATCAAATTTTTCATCAATCTCTTTTTTTGATAAACCCAAAATTGACATATTGGCATAGATATTTTCTCGCCCTGTTAAAATTGGATTAAAACCAGCACCTAATGCAATCAGCGGTGCAACTCTACCATTAATTTCAACGGAGCCAGCATCTGGTTTAATTAAACCTGCTATAATTCTTAGTAGAGTGGATTTACCGCTACCGTTTTTACCAACTAAACCTACTGCTTCTCCTCGCCGTAATTGAAAACTAACGTCCTCAAGGGCCCAAAATTCTTTGGAACGCAAATTTTCACTTGTCTCCCGCAGCCCTGATATCTCAGAAGCAATATCTTGAACGCCATAAAGCAAAGAACGTTTTAAATCTCGACAAAACTTTTTAGAAACACCATTAACTGAGAGAACAACTTCACTGTCATTATTCGGTGGCTTTTCTGAAACTTCTTCTCTATTAATACTCACCATAATTATGAACTCATCCTCTCAACTACATAGGGCATTGCTAAACGATAGATAATCCAAGCAAATAGTAATCCGATAACTGCGATTAAACTGGCGATCCAGAATCCTTGAGGATTAGAAATTATACCTGTTGTTGCTAATTCCCGCGTTGTCACTAGTAAGGGCGTAACGGGATTAAGTTTAACGATGTTTCCAAATATTCCGTCACTAGGGGTTGGGTATACAACTGGTGTAAGGAATAACCAAAAGCTTGTTGCCAAGGTAATACCCATAGAAAAATCTCGATAAAGTGCACTCATTGGAGCTAATAACAAACCAATAAAGCTTCCAAGTACTACTAGATGAATTAAAGCTACTGGTGCTAAAATTATGCTCCAAGTTACTGGTATTTGAAACCAGATGAATAAACCTAAAATCAGAATCAGCTTGATGCCAAAATTAAAAAATACTTCACCTAATTTGGCAAGAATCAACGCTTCACGAGGAAAGTTAATCCTTGATAACATTGCTTTTGCTGCTGTTACAGCTTGAATCGGGCCTTGCAATGCTTCCACAAAAGTTTGCCACAGCGTCATGCTAAACATTACATAAGCTGGATAGGGAATATCTGTATTACCGATATTTACAACCCCACCGCTTTTGGCAAGTGTAAAACCTGTAGCCATAACTATCGGAGGTATAAATGCCCAGAATATTCCCAGAAATGACTGACGGTATTTAGCACTGATATCCCTAACCATTAGTCGCCAAGCTAGTTCCCGTGATGCCAGCAAATCCCGCCTCATATCCTTAAAAATATGCTGGGGATGTCGCATTCGACTTTCAGGTCGATACACTACTCTGGGAGACGATCGCGCTATTTTATTTTGTTCATAATTCGAGGGGCGTTTATACATAAAAATATAACCAATGACCTGATATATTATTCTTAATAAGATAAAAAATATAGTACTATTAAACTCAAAATTGATACTATAAATTTGCATCTTTCATGGTCTTAATCTCAGGGAAAAACTGTTTCATTAATGGCTGACAATAATGATGCACTCTTTGTTCAAGATAATCAGAATCAATTTTGGAAAGAATTCCATACTTTGTAGGATTTTTAAAAGCATGAGATTTTTGCAGATCGATAGAATTTTGTGTCAAGCCTGCGAATTCGGCAATCTCATAAGCTTTATTTGAAATTTGGTCGGTTCTAACGATAAGTAATCGTTCATCGGGAACTGTGGAGAGAGCCTTTTTATTGTGCATTGCCCAATAAGAAAGATAGCCGTTTAGGGTATAGAGTCCATGTTCCTTGAGAATATTTTCCTCTGGTTGATGTTCAAAGACTTCTGGTTTAAATCGGAAATCGCGAAACTTAATCCATTCTTTACTAGTAGTCCGCCGTAGTGAATCATTTATGATTGAGTTAAGCCAAGAGTAACAATCTCGAATAGTTAATAAGAATTTTGCATTATTAAACTCATTAATGAGGATATCTAGCACAAAGAAATTTAGTTGCGATGAATCTACATCCAAATGAAGCTGCTTTTCTCTTGTGCGAATATACTTTTTCAAATTTTGACTACTACTACGTCCTGCTTCAAAATCAAGAATTTGTTCAATTAATCCATTATCTTGAGGCTCATGTTGAGAGCGAACAGTTTTATTAAACATTGAAGCAATGGAATGCGTTCCACTCTTTGCAGTTCCTATACAATAGAGTTGCGTTTGCCGTTTTTGAAAAATTCTAGCAAGATTAACTTCTATTTCGGATGTCATTTTGCCTTGTAAAGAAGCGATCTTTTTTTTCAACATGCTATTGTATTTGAAATTTTACTGGTTAGTGAATAACGAAACTGAATATAATTTAATTACTCTTAGATATATTTACTTTATATTCGTAAAGTATAAATTATACTAATATTTACCTGATTTGTATTAGAATCAAAAACAGATTAGTGAAGACATTATATATCTGCTAGGGAGATTAACTCTCCCATTAGCAAGTCAATAAAATTAAAATCCAACAAACTAGAGATAACTCACTACTTCATTAAATAAGTTCCGCTGTTATTCAACTTACTTAAGCAAAAAAAAACAAGTACTTGACAATACAATTAAGAATACTTTATTTCAAATTACTTGCGGAATTTGATACTGAATAATTAGTACTTATCAACTGCTTCATTGCCAACCACATAAATGGTGGAATTGTCTTTGTGTATCTACTCCAAAGTCTACGCGGTTCTTGCAACCATCGATACAGCCATTCAAACCCAGACTCTCTGACTATACGAGGTGCTCTTTTATGAAGTCCAGCATAAACCGGAAAAGCTCCACCCAAACCAATCATTACTGCCTGAATTTTATCTTTATGTTCGGCCATCCACTTTTCCTGTTTTGGACAGCCTAAAGATACAAACAGCACACCTGCACCACTTTCATTAATCTTACCGATCAATGCTTCGTCTTCATTTTCTGTAAGTGGACGAAATGGTAACGGTTCCATGGCAGCAATTTTCAAGTCAGGATATTCTTTCTCTAACTTGCTTCTCATTCCGGAAAGAATTTCTGTCTGAGAACCTACAAAAAAAAGACTGACATCTTGTTGTTGTGCTAACTCACATACAGAAGCTAAGATATCAAGCCCTGCAACTCTATCTTGAGAAGTCGCTCCTAACTTTTTCATCATCCAAACTAAGGGCATACCATCTGGAGTTACCATATCAGCATCTTTTAAGACACTCGCGAACTCCGGATTCCAGTGAGCTTCCATCAACATATGTACATTCGCGACACATACTGTATTACTATTATGTTCGCTTGCAAATTCAAGAATAGTATGTAACTGCTCATTAAAACGCAAAGCAGTAATCGGAAAATCTAACACTTTCCGAGTTGGCAAAGCAACTGCCTTCACCATAAGTCACTCCTTTTATAACACCTAAAATAGCGAAAAATATTCGACCAAACCGCTGATATATAAAATTTTTTGTTTTAGCTTAGTCTTAGTCGCTTAAAACTTATTCAATGCTCGGTACTTAACACAGGTCGATGCAGTTGTTTTTAGTGTTAACTTTAGCTTCCCTGGTAATTATTGAATCATCTAGCCTTACGTGTATTACTTTACTAGTAAAAACAAATACTTTCAGTTGTTTCTAGTAAACTTTATACTAACTTTACAAAGTTGATCGAGTAGGTTCATCTGAACCTTACAATTGCTGTGAAATTTACTTATAAATACTAGTAAATATTTTAATAAATAGCATCATAAATCAAAAAAGACTAATTAGAGAAAACAAGTATTGCCTGTAGTAATTAATTCTTTATTAAAAAATTATTAAAAACAATGTGTGTATTTATTTACTTAAGTCCTATAAGTATAAATAATATCTAGGAATGATAGGTATGATAGGAAATACACTTTATCTTAGATGAGAGAAAAAATTGGCAAAAAAATGGGGGAACATTAAATTTTGTTCCCCCTGCCTAGTATTGTTTTCGTCTTGTTTCAATCTTTTCCGTAGCATTTGCTGCTGTTTCTTGAGTTGTCGTTTTCTCGCAGCACCGCCTTTACCTTTATCATTTCTCCCTTGTCGGCGGGGGGACTCCCATCTTTTGAGTCGCACGATTTAATTATCCTTTTTTTATACTTTACATATATCTGAATTGTAGCATAAGTTCAAGATATGAACCGGAGCTAATTTTAGCTCTTGCAATAATTGAATAATAATTATTTTATTTCATAAATGAGAAGCATAACTTTAGTTAATGGTTACTGTCTAAGTTATGGATAAAATATATTAGAAATAAAATGGGTTATTGCTTTGTTACTTAGTAACAAGAATCTACTCTACACACACAAAATCTTAAATAAGACTTTGTTTGTGTCTTGATATCTTTAGTCTTCAAGAATAAAGTTAATGTATAAATACATTGCCCTTTCCCCGTTTTCCGGAAATTAATGTATAGCTCCTATCAATTTTTCTGTAAGTTAGCGCAAAAAACACTATTTCAATAAACTAGGACTTACGCAACCGGCACATTTTCCTCCTAGGGGAGGCAAAAAGTGGTGTAGATTCTCTTCCCACTTTATTGCCGGTGCTTGTACACTGACTGATTCTTTACGCAATAATGAGGCAATGAGTGTACGGCACCTTCCCTCGGTTTTGTGACAATTGCGTAAGTGTAAATTAAGCTCAAAGATTTCCCGCCTGACGAATTAAAAGTGAATCGTGAGTAGATGTACCTTCGGCGCAGCCGTGTGAGCCATCGCTTTCATGGTTGTCGGGGAGATTTTTTTCATCGGCACTCTCTTGTCTCAATGATAATGTTCTCGACTGAGCTACTTATATTGCTGATAGAAACACTAAATAATATCTATCAAAAAAGCTTTCCTATGAAAAATAGAAAAGCTTTCAGTCGAATAATATGTTGTAAGATTACTTAACACATTTAATGGGCCGGGAGAGACTCGAACTCTCACACCTTGCGGCGGCAGATTTTGAGTCTGCTGCGTCTACCAATTTCGCCACCAGCCCTTGGGAGCAACTTCACTATTATACTCTATTTTATGATTTTGCAACAACTTTTCATAATCTTTACTGCTTGCCCACCGGTCAATTTCTCTGGCACGTAGAACTGGTACGGGATGCGTTAGTTGTGCAGTTCTTGCAGCTTTAACCATTTCTCCCAGTTCATTGTTGCTAATCTCGTCGTAAGCGCGAGCTTGTTCGATAAAAGCATCAAGATTGAGTTGCGGAGCAATGGAAGGCGAACCACCCGCCAATTTCATCAACACCGACATGACTACTTTGGGATCTTGGGTTGCCAACAACGCAGCGCGATCGCAAGTAAATTCCGCGCAACGAACCCATTCCAAAAGTTGTGCTTGAATGGCTTGTGCTAAGAATGCACCAACGGTAGGTATGGTTGTTGCGGCCAATATCAATATATTGACTGGAGTTAAATAAACGCTATGATCGCACTTGAGATGTCCTAATTCATGAGCAATCACTGCCTGAGTTTCTTGGGGTGTGAGCATATCAATTAAGGAAGTGTGCACCACTACAAAAGGCTGTTTACCCCGCATGGCAAAGGTGTAAGCATTGGGAGCGGGATGTTGTTTAATATAAAGTTGTGGAGGTTCAATATCGAGTATCTTACAGGCTTCGACTAAAAGTTGGTGTACCGCCGGTAGTTGTTTGTCGCTTACCAAAACGCTAGAGGCGATATTTTCTACATAAAAAACTTGTTCGGCTAATGGACCTAAAAGATTCCGTACCATCATATCTATGCCTGGAATCTGCTTAAGCGCAGCAGTCGCCTCTTTATCTAGGGGATGACGGAAATAGTCTGCTTTAAGACCGATTAGTTGAGATTTTATAACTGAGGACATGGGCGTTGCAAGCTTTACGGAATTTTACTATGTTTTGGGGCTAGTCATACAACAAGTCCCTCAAAAATAGTATAGCTATAAGTAGGGTAGACGAGGGGTTGCACCTCATAAGTCTGAATCAAATTTAATAGATAGCCCAAACCTGCCATCGAAGGTTGAGCGGTGTAATGTATCAAAATCTAAATTTATAAACTGAGTAGGCAACGCCTAACTTCTAGTAGTTCACCAAGTGAACTTAGCCCTGGGTTAATTTTTACTACTCACTAACTTCACCCTGCAATGCAGGGTTTGGTGGAGTACTAGGTTATAGGCTGTTGCCCATTTAATTTGTATATTGTTCTATTGGATAGTGAAATCTCAAACTTTCTTTTTGACTTGCTAATGTACATTTTTAATGCGCATTAGCTTTCCTCCGTCGTCACTAACATTGCATAAAAATGCGGGGGGATTAATTCTCTGTATATGGTTTCCCCCCATCTCTAAAGAAACATGGGAGGAAAATACCGGAATATTTTAATGAGTTATAAATTCAAAACAATTTACTCATTACCAAATCAATCAACTAACCAGAAACAGAAGCGCTACCGTTACTAGGAGTAGCAGAATTTTCTGCACCTAAATTTAATGCATCAGCTTCTGTGTCTTCTACACGCTCAATTTTTGCTCCTAATTGCTGCAATTTTAAATCGAGTCTATCGTAACCACGATCTAAATAGTTCAATCCTCTGATTGTAGTTTCACCGCTTGCTGCCAAACCAGCTACTACCATCGCAGCAGCAGCTCGTAAGTCAGTACCTTCCACAGGTGCGCCGGAGAACGCTGATACTCCTTTAATAAAGGCAGAATTACCTTTAACGCGAATATCTGCTCCCAAGCGATTCAATTCGGAAGCATGACGCAGACGATTTTCAAATACTTTTTCATTAATAATGCTATCGCCTTCTGCGAGTGCCAGTAAAGACATAAATGGCGCTTGCATATCGGTGGGAAAACCCGGATGAGGCATAGTATTAATATCTGTAGCCTTTAAAACTTCCGCCGGTTTGATACGTAAACAGTTGCTGCCTTCTTCAATTACAGGTACTCCAATTTCCCCTAATTTAGCAATCACCGGCATTAAATGTTCTGGCATTACGGGTGATAATACTAATTCCGAACGAGTGATTGCTCCTGCGATTAGAAACGTTCCTGCCTCGATACGGTCGGGAATTACGTTGTAATCAGTAGAATGTAATTGGGCACCGCCTTGAATCACAATTTTACTTGTTCCGGCTCCTTGAATTTGCGCACCCATCGAGATGCAGAAATTCGCCAAGTCTACAACTTCTGGTTCCTGTGCGGCATTTTCAATTACCGTTTCGCCATCTGCCAAAGTCGCAGCCATCATTAATGTTTCAGTGGCTCCGACACTGGGAAGGTCTAAGTAAATTTTGGCACCTTTTAAACGACCGCTGCCATCGGGGACGCGAGCATTACAAATACCATGTTCTATTTGAACTTCGGCTCCCATAGCTTGCAAACCCCGGACGTGAAGATCCACAGGTCTTGCTCCAATAGCACAACCACCAGGTAAAGGCATTTGTGCTTCTCCCAGTCTGGCTAGCAGGGGACCGATCGCAAAGAAGCTTGCTCTGAGTTGAGTAACTAGCTCGTAAGGAGCTTTGGAGGTAGTAATTTCACTAGCATCAATGTCTATAATGTTTCCATTACGCTCTAGACGCATACCCAAAGCTGACAAAACCTCACCCATCCGCGATACGTCTGCTAAGGACGGAACGTTGCAAATGCGACAATGTCCCGAACACAGCAATGCTCCAGCCATCAAGACTAAAGCAGAATTTTTTGCTCCGCTAATGGTGACGTGACCGTCTATTGTTCGTCCACCCCACACTTTTAAGACTGAGGAGTCTGCCGTTTGAGATGAATTTGTATCTGGTAAACCGTTAGAAGTATTAATAATTCTATCCTCCATATAGAAATTAATGGATTTTATAAAGGAAGGAAGTTGGTTTTGATTCTACAGTAAAGATTCCATTTGTCTACATATCCGCGATACATATACTCAGTAATCACTATTCACCGAGAAACTTGGGTTGATCGGTGAGCAGCGTGAAGTTATCAGTTACTTTTTTTCCATTTTTCTTAAAGAAATTATTATCTTGACAAAACGGGCTAAATTAAGTCACAATCATAAGCTGTTAATAAATTAGCGGAACTGGCGGAATTGGTAGACGCGCTAGATTCAGGTTCTAGTGCCCTTAAAGGCTTCCGGGTTCAAGTCCCGGGTTCCGCATATAGAGAAGGAGATTGTTAATTTTTTATTCATCCAAAATGTCAAATTTCGGACAGTTTTTATAACGTCGGAAACCATATCGGAACGCTGTCGGGAAAATCTAAAATCGTGCTGACTAGTTTACAAAATCCTCTAATAAAACAAATTCGCAAGCTCCACTCTACCAAAGAAAGGCATAAACAGGAGTTATTTTTGTTAGAAGGGACGCACTTGTTGCAAGAAGCTTGCACGCTGGATTACCCCTTGGATATTGTATTCTGTACCTTACAATGGCAAGCAGCCCATGAGAAGCTTTGGCAATTAGCTGTTTCCAAGTGCGATCGCGCCGAAGTTGTCAGCCAGGATGTACTCAAAACCTTAGCTACCACGGTACAACCAGATGGTGTGGTAGCTACGGCAAAACGAGGTTATCGTCTGGCTAAAGTACCATTTAGGGGCTTGCAAATAGCTTTGGAAACGGTGCAAGATCCTGGTAACTTAGGAACTATTATTCGTACTGGTGCTGCTGCTGGCGCATCGGGTTTGTGGTTAAGTAAGGATAGTGTGGATTTAGATAATCCAAAGGTACTGCGTGCGACTGCTGGGCAGTGGTTTCGCTTACCGATGCAGGTGAGCGAGGATTTAAAAGCCACAACCATGGAGGCTAAGCAGGCGGGTATGCAAGTGGTTGCTACTTTACCAGGCGCAAATTTAACTTATTGGCAGGTAAACTGGCAA
The DNA here is from genome assembly GCA_050042755.1 of Rivularia sp. (in: cyanobacteria). Classification (GTDB taxonomy): domain Bacteria; phylum Cyanobacteriota; class Cyanobacteriia; order Cyanobacteriales; family Nostocaceae; genus Rivularia. The sequence continues at coordinate 56,080 of JBHJJJ010000155.1, read as the reverse complement.
AAACCAAGTTTAATTTTATTAGGTAATGAAGGTGCTGGTTTATCGACTGAGTTAGCACAAATGGCAGATTGTAACGTGAAAATTCCGCTTCAACCTGGAGTAGAGTCTTTGAATGTGGCTATTAGTGCCGCGCTAATTTTGTATGAAGCGCAGCGTCAAGGGTTGCCATGAGAATTTTTTCTCCCAAAAAAAATCTGGCGTTGCTGAATCGAAATATGAAAACGTAGTTTCACATTGAAAAAGACGTAGCATTGCCACGTCTCTACATAAGTTTCATGTTTACTAAGCTGATGTGCAGCTAAATTATATAATCCGAAAAAGTTAAGGTGTTGTAGTGCGTTAGCCCTTCTCAAAGCTGAACGCGAAGCGTGTCCGTACCGGAGTCCGTCCCGGAGGGACTTAGGACATACATCTTGCTCGCTAGTATTATACAAATTAAGTGCGTAACAGCTTATAAAGTGATTGTTGATATAATTCATAGCTTGACGCGTACCCAAATAATTTATACAGTAAACTAAAACTTAGGCACAGAAATGCCGAGCTTTTAATTTATTTTATAATTTGAAGTTTTCTCAATCTTCTTGATTTTTACTTTCAAAATATTGTTCAATATCGGCTACTGCATCTTCCCAATCAGCTAAATCAAACTTTAGTGAGTCTTCAACTACTTGCTTTTGGGGAGCTTTATCAATTTCTACTTCTTGTACAAGTTGTTCAACTGTTGGATCTTCTTCTAACAGATTTTGCAACTGATCGAGGGATTCTTGAAACTCTTTTGCAGCACTGCTACGTTGTTCCTGTTCGTTTTGCTCCATAATATCTCGTTTTGTTTTAATCCCTAATATTAATAAAGCGCATTTGTGCCCCAAGTATAAAATTATAGTAGGCAGTGACTTTATTATATACTCAAGTTTTCAGTAAGATAATTATGTTTTCCGGAAGAAGGTGCAATTATTACCGAGTATACTTTATAAGTTAAAAGGTTTTATAGCGAAATCAGCTAAGGTAATAGTAAAACTTTTTTGTTGTGCGGTGGCGACAAAATCGATGGCAACTTCGCAAGCGGTTGCAACTGCTAAAGTAACTAAGTTGCGTGCTAAGGGATAATCGCAGATATCATCATTTGCCGCACTGGGTACGCGATAGATTGGATTCCAGATAATTTCGGCATAATCTGAAGCTAAGCCGACATGAAGACAGGGTGTTTGGGAATTAATACAGTAATCTTTCACGGTTTGGCGACTGGTACTATTATCAAAGGTATCAATGACAATAGCGCTATCTGTTAATAACCTTTGTGCGTTGCGAGTAGTTAATTCTTTAGAATGTCCATCTACTGTAATACCTAAAGCGCGGTAAAGACTGTTGGTCAAAATCTTAGTTTTATATGCTCCGATATCGGAACGGTAATATGGTTGGGTAGAAAGATTGCGTTCTTCTATGCGATCGCGATCGATGACTCGCAGCTTGGTAAATCCAGAACGGGCAAGGCTTTCAGTTATATTTGCACCCAATGCACCTGCACCACAAACGGTTACGGGAAACTCCCGCAGTTTTGTCATTAGTGCAGGTGTACGGTGTAGTTGTTCGTGGAAAAAGATACTATTCATTGGGTATTGGGCATTGAGGATGAGTCAATTATAAGTACTCAATATTTCTTCTATTCTTGAACGCTTATTACTACTCACTATTTTTTGAAAATTAATTTGTAATTCAAAACTATACAAAATAATAAAGTATTCTTGATAATTGAGCGTTAATTACATATTTTGTCTGGGTATTTACCCATGAATTTTCAACATTAGACACTGTTTTAATTATACTCTCTCGAGAGAATTAAATCTAATCTAAGTAAAAATATTGACTAATTCGTAAAATAAAGTCCTAAATAAAATAAGTTTTAGGCAATTATTTCCAGGTTTTATAAACCGTATCCCCACTGGTGTAACTTGTATTTTTTTTGCGTTATCACTTGAATATGACGCAGTTACCTAAATCCTTAAGGGTAGGTAATACTGCATTTGATTTTTTGAGAAGGGAGACTTGAATAATGAATCGTTTTGCTTTGAAATCTTCTAAACTGATTTTATCTGCTGCTTTGGTTTGTTCGATTGTAGGTGTAGCAAGTTCTGCTCAAGCTCAGATTTTTAGGAGAGGCTCTACTGGTACTGATGTAAGCGTTATACAAAATACCTTGAAATCACAAGGTTTTATGTCCAGAAGCGTTGGTACTACTGAATACTATGGTTCAATTACCCGACGAGCTGTAATGAATTTTCAACGCGCTCGTGGTTTGAGAGTCGATGGTGTAGTTGGGCCCCAAACTCTCAGAGCTATGGGATTAGCGGGTAGGGGTGGATCTGTTAACTCTTCTCCCTATGGTACTAAAGGAATTGTCAGAGTTAATAGTTATTTGAATGTACGTTCTGGCCCTGGCGAGGCTTACACTGTTAAAAATAGATTAGCTTCTGGACAAGGAGTTTTTATCTTTGAGCAACAGGGCAGTTGGGTTAGAATTTCCAATGCAAACGAATGGGTACATGCTAATTATATTGAGAGAACTAACTAAATAATAGAACTTTTTGAATTCTGCACCTTTAGCTCAAACAAAAAGAAGCCTCTCACCTACCCGGAACGGGAGGTGATGAGATGAATTTTTGGGCGATGACGAATTGACCCACAACCAATTCAATCCTTAGGATTGACAGGACGGTGGGTCGATGAGGAATCGCCATTTTCTGGAGTATTTTGATTCTCAATGTATTTTCGCAAAGTTGAAACCGTAACACCACCACAACTAGCAATAAAGTAAGACCCGTTCCAAAAAACATCCTTACTATAAAATCTTTCCAAATGTTCAGAAAATTCTTGCCTCAATTTTCTAGAAGACACAGATTTTAAATTGTTAACTAATTTGCTAAGTTCCAGGTCTGGATGATACTGAAAAAGCAGATGCACATGGTTGTCCTCTCCATTAAACTCAACCAATTTGCAATTCCATTTGAGCAGTAGTTCTTCAAAAATAATGTGTAAGCGTTCCAGCATTAAGTTTGTGAACGCTTTTCTTCTATATTTAGTGGTTAACACAAGATGGGCTTTAAGGTCGCTGACAGACCTCCCCTTGGAAACAAAATCATTTTTCATAGTATTTCTGGAATATTTTTCATAATTGGTGTATAGTTAAAAACTAACACTAATTTTAAAAAGTGGTGAGGTAGTTGCAGTTTTGGCGGTTTCCGTCGATTGCTCCCCTACCGAACCCGAAGGGTGATAAACAAATGCGGACAGCGTACCAGTACAGACTACGCCCAACAAAACAACAAGCATCAGAAATAGATAGATGGTTATCTATGTTATGCGCCCAATATAATTTTTTGTTGGCTGATAGATTCAACTGGTATGAGCAGAATCGTTGCCCAATCAACGCTTGTCCTCTTGTTTGTTACTTACCAGAATTACGGGATAATCCTAATTACTACAGTCAAAAGAGAACACTGCCTAACCTTAAGAAAACCCATCCACATTACGGTGAAATATATTCACAAGTTTTACAGGATGTAGTTAAGCGAGTAAAAGTAACTTTTGACCGTTTCTTGAGTGGTGATAGTAACGGAAAACGTAGTGGTAAACAGAGATTTAAGTCTCGTGAACGTTATCGCACGTTTACATATCCACAGATGAAAGATGGGTGTGTGCAAGGCAATTTAATCACTTTACCGAAGATCGGTAAAGTTAAAGTTATTTTGCATCGTCCTATTCCAGATGGTTTTAAAATCAAAACTGCTTCGGTTACTAAAAAAGCTGACGGTTACTATTTAACTCTCAGTCTCGAAGATGTGACAGTTCCAACAATGAAGTATGATTTTAACCCAGATTCAATAACTGGTATTGATGTTGGTTTAAAGGAATTTTTAACAACTTCTGAAAATGAAACTGTTGCCATTCCTCAACATTATCGCAAGGCTTCATCACGTTTACGAGTTATTCAAAAGCGTGTTTCGCGCAGAAACAAAGGTAGTAAGAGTAGACAAAAAGCTGTTAAACAACTAGGCAAGCAGTACAAAAAAGTTGCTGATAAACGCAAAGATTTTCATTTTAAAACTGCTAACAACTTGTTGAAAAAATATGATGTTATAGCAGTTGAAGATTTGAGTGTTAAAGGACTGGCCCGTACCCGATTGGCAAAGTCTGTACTTGATGCCGGATGGGCAAGCTTTCTATCGATACTAACAAACAAAGCCGAATATGCTGGTTTGTGTGTCATTTCAGTTAAAGCCTCTGGTACAAGTCAAGATTGTTCTAATTGTGGCGTTAAAGTTCCCAAAAAACTGCATGAACGCTGGCACGATTGTCCTAATTGCGGGTGCAGTCTTGACCGTGACCATAATGCAGCAATAAATATAAAGAATAGAGCGGTAGGGCATTCCGTTCTTAAAGCCAAGAGTCTCCTAAGCAATAGCCGGATTGTCTTGGAAGCCTACACTGTACTCGAAGAGTCAGTGTAGGAGTATGTCACGTATTGAGATTACAGCTTGATATATCTTTTATTCCCCTGGGTTTGCCATCTACTTGAAAATTTAATTTAACAAATTTTTCCTATTAGCCCGGAGTTTTAACTCTGGGCTTGATGGTATTAGAAATTATGAATTCATATTATTTACTTCCCCGCTATATTCGGGGTTTTAGGCTTTATAAGGATTGATTATTTAATACTCTTCCTCTAAGCGTTTTTCTACTACTCCAACTAAGGATTGTAAATCAAACTTTTCATCTTCACCACTCAGACAAATACCCGCACTGATAACTGTTAAGTCATTTTTTGATATTGCGCTGGTGTGATATTCTCCATCGCTAGTAATCCATTCTACAACCCAGTAATCTTGACGATCGCTCCATTCTCGTAATTCTCCACCTCCTATTTTCAAAGCTTCTTTCAAACGCTTTTCATCTCGTCGTTGTTGCTTTAGGGCACTAAATTCTTGTGCTTGTTGTGTTGCTAAATCGTTAGTTGTTCGCAGTTCTGGTGTCATACCCTTAAAATGGAGTTGGGAAGCTGCTGTTACTATCTTGAGTCGTTCTCGCAATTTTTCTGTTACCATCACATCAGCATGGCGATCGCACTCTTCAAACCACCAAGCAGTATTATCGGTACGTGCTATTATGACTTCAAAACACGCTGCTTCGGTTACTAAATGTACTGGAATAGGTTTACAATATCCACAACGCTGTCGCATGTCGGCTTCATTCACTGGATAAGCTAACCAGCTTTGCCCTTGCAGTGGATATGCAAGTCTTAACCGCAGAGGTTGAAAGTTTTTTAGGTACTCAGAAATTAGCGGTAAATTTGGTTCTTCAATAAAAGCGGCTTGTTTCTCATTTAATGGCTGAAAAATACCCCAACCTTTTATATTGCCAGGTTTGGGAGTAAATGTGTAAACCATTCCGGCTATACGAGTTCGTACTTTACCGTTACCGACGCAAGGGGCAATAAACTCAGTTAAGCGTAATTTATTTTCCTCGGTGGCTAGTTGGTTTATAAGTTTACGAATATCTGTCATCTGTTAATACTCAGTTTGAAATAATTAATACCAAATATTTATAAAGATGCGCCCAATTTAGCCACCTAACGGTTGGCTTTGTAGTGGTAGCTCCACTCTTCTAGAGTAAGAGCGATTCGCTGCTGCCTCATACAGAATTGGTATAAGGCAATTAAGTACGGGATATTAAATTGTTATATAAATCTATTTGAGGTCCTTTCTACAACAGTTAATTCTATGTATCTTAACAAGTTTTAAATATAGATTATTGCTAGTAAATACTGACATTTTTTCTAGATGTACTTTGCTATATATTAAATTATTAAGCCTACTGTTAAAACAGAATCATTCTTAATCCCTTCCCTTTTAGAGCGGAGGGTTAGGCTGGGTTTCTACAGAGCAATTTGAAACTGGGAATAAAACTATTAAGATTTTTTTCAAAAAATTAATAATTCAGCAGTGCGAACGATCGCTTGTGGGAGAATCAAAATTGAGATTAAATACTTTTTTTTCAAAAATGGGTTTTCTGCAAACGTTGAGTGACGGAGGCGATCGATCGGTTCACTTTTTTGTATAAAACTAGTCTGGTATCTAGTTCGGGTAAATAATCGTAATTATTGATCTCTTCTCAGGGCATTTTCTAGAAAATTCCTCTGAAGTATTTGAGATATTTAATGTACGGAATTATGACTGATTAAATGAACTTGATATAACTAACAATCGGAGGATATAAAAATGGCAATTCGCAATGATTTAAAAAACAGTTTATGGCAAAAATTACGACAAGATTCTGTTAGTTGGGGAATGCTAGCACTTTGGGTATGTGGCTTGATGGTATTGATTGGCATGATGGCTATGTACTCTCGCATTTAGAAATTTCTCACTCACAAATTAAATCGCGAAACGAAAACCTCTCTCGTCTTTAGGGAGAGGCTTTTTATTCTCTTTCTGGCGTTACAAGGATCCGATACCAGCAAATGATAGGTGTTACTATAATTGTATTATATATGTAATACGATGAACTTACGGTTAATGCAGCGACAAATACTGGCAGCTTATGACAGTGAAGGAATTTTTGTATATCAAGCCTTCAAGCCTTGCATAGCCCAAGAAGCTTTATGCAAAGGAACTTTTGGTAAAGGTTTTAATTTGGATCGAATGACGTGGATTAAACCTTCATTCGGTTGGATGCTTTATCGTAGTGGATATGCGACAAAGCACAGACAAGAATCGATTTTAAAAATCAAGCTCAGTCATGGAGGCTTTCAACAGATTATCGCGCAAGGGGTACCAACATCGTTTAATAGAGATATTTTTGCATCCCAAAGAGATTGGCAAACAAGTTTAAAGAGTTCTGAGGTACGCTATCAATGGGATCCCGATAGAGATTTATTGTTACGACGTTTGGAAAATCGTGCTTTGCAATTGGGTATTCGCGGTAGCGTGGTGCATAGTTATGTCAATAATTGGATTTTGCAAGTAGAGGAAGTGACTCAATTAGCTCATGATATCCAAGACGCTGCAAACAAGAAGTTACAAGATATGCCGAAAGTTCCTGAAGAAAGATTGTATCAGGTGAGCGATCAAATTCAGAAAACTTTGGGGATAAGTAATCTGGCTGTTTAAGGTATTTAGAGTGATTGAATCAGTGTTTTTACTGAATCAGCTTTGTAAGGTTCATTTTTTTTAAGAAAATAGAATCTAGAGCAAATTATTCTACGAATTATACGAAGGTTCTTTAAACAATTTTAATGAAAATTATTTTTTGAATACGGGTAAATACTGAAAGAAGTAATTTAAAGCAATTTTTATCATACATAAGGTTGATTTTTTACAGACTTTTTATTTTATCTCAGTAGAGAAAAGCCTATTGATTGAAGCTTTGACAAAGTATCAATTGATTCCTTGCACCTCCGATAAATCTCAATTATCACTGAGAAGTAAAGAGGTATTTGATACATTTTGGATTCTAAAGAAGGGAATAGATTGATGAGAGTATTTAACAAGTTAGCGATACTTGCTGCTGGTATTGTGGCAGGTTTTGGTGTAATTCAGACAGAAGCACAAGCGGCTAGCTTCAATCAGATAATCGATATAGATGCGAGGCTCAATAGTAATAATAATCCAATTTCATTGATGTTATCAGCAGGAATTTATTCGGTTGATTACATCGGAAAAAATGATGGTGGTGCTTATGATGCTTGGAATGCTTGGGGAAGTGTTTTTGGTTGCGATAGTAATGGAGAAAACTGCTCTATTGGTTGGTTGAGTCGTTATTCTATATCTTCCAATAATTTTAATCAAACATTAGCTGGAAATTCTCGCTATGATACTGCTTTAATGGCAATGCAAAATGCTCTGGATACCTCTTTCACTGTTGCATCCGACACGACAGTTAATTTCTTTATTCCCGACAGTGTTTACGGAGATAATGAAGGAGGTGTATCTTTAAGATTATCCTCGCAATCAATTCCCGAGCCTGCTTCTATATTAGGTTTATTAAGTGTCGGAGCAATTGGAATATCAATTTTCAAGGGTAAAAAGCAAGCAGTTTAAGAGATTTCCAAATTAAAATATTGCGGTTTTCCTAGTACACCACGGCGTAAATAAACCAACCATTGTCAACGGTTAAAATCCTTATTATATAAGACTTTTGACTTTTGACTTTTGACTTTTGACGAACGCAAGCGGTACTAGTGTCTCCCTTTGGAGTTGCATCTTGCTTGCTGTATGTCTGGTAGAAGCAAGATGCTATTTAATTTTGAATTGCTAATTTTGAATTCCTCGTTGCGGCAATACTCCTAAATTCCTATTCTCAATCCCTATTTAAAACCTCGCTTCATACATCAATCGAAATTCTCCTGCTTCGTAATCGTAAACAAATCTTGCTGAAGAGGTTTCGTTAATATCTTTCAAACCTGTCAAAGCAGGGAACACCTGTAATCTGTTTAACCCAATTGATTTACCCAAAGAGTTTACGGGGCGTTGTGCTATCCATAAAAATTCTTGGGTTATTTCGGCTTGTAAAGGTGCGACTAAGTAATCTAGCACTAAAGATTCTAACAATTCGGTTTCGTTACCGCTGGTAATTTGTTGTTCAAGTTTTTGCAATGAAGCGAATGTACGGTTTCCTAACAATGATAGAATTTCGGTTTTGTTACGGCTGGGAGTACTAGCTAATGTAACGGCAGGATTTTCGAGTAAACTTCTTGTTTGTATACTTACTTGACTATTGGCGTTGATGCAGTTGGAAAATTGTTCTAATTGGGTTGGGGAGTTGGTAGTTAATCTTCCTAATTCGGATACTCTAATATTTCTTTCGTACGGTTGACAAGAGTCTCCTGATGATGAATTATTCCCTAAAGATGCAAGTAGTTCGTTTGCTTCACCTTGAAGGATGATTCTGATATCAATTTGTTCGGGGTTAACTGCTGCTACTACATTATCTCGAATTTCGGAATCGACTGCTTCTAAGTTGTCAAAACTCGGTGCGTCAACTACTGTAGTTTGTATTTCTATATCTAACTGGGGATTGAGTAAACTACGATTTGGTGAAAACGTAACTTGTTGTTTGCGATCGCGTGTGATAAAGAATGAGTTTTCTAATAGGAATAAGCTACCACGTTTGAGTTCAATTTCTCCATCCCCTCGGAGATTATTCAAATCGCCGTTAATTGTAATGTCTCCCGCCATGCGGAAGTTTGCTTGTGGAAAATCGTTACTAAAGCGGAATCCTTTTCCTATAGTTATACTGAAGTTTTGAAATGTGGGGTTAATAGGTAAGTTAGAGTTTGTTGAAAGGGGTTTATTTACAACTTTTTTTATTGCTAACTTTTTCTGTTGAGTTGTTGATATTTGGGTATTTTCATTGTCTTCTTCGGCAAATTGAGGTATAAATACACGTCCTTTTTGTAAAGTAAGGTCTCCAGCAATTATCGGATTGATTGCTGTACGGGAAACTTCGATATTAGAAGCAATTTCTCCGTTGTATAAACCTTTCAATTTAAGTTTACCGGGACCTAAAACTACATTTAAGGGTTGAGTATTGCTACGGGGTTGGAATAAAGGTAAATTACCAGTAATAATAAATGGACTTTCTGCTAAGCTACCGGATATTTCCTCTACTTGAAGAATCTGGTTATTTAAAGCAAGGTTGCCTAATGCGGATAATTTAATCTCGTTGTCTAACTGTTTGGTTTTGATGGTGGCGTTTTCAATTTGAATTGTAGAAGTGGCGACTAAATTATCTGATAATCCTTGAATTGTATCGGCTTGGGGATTTAATTCACCGTTAATTGCGATCGCAATTTCTCCATTTCCTTCTACCCACTGCACTTCACCTTGGGTAAAAGCATCTAAAAGCGCAAAAGCTTGGTTATCAATTCTGGCTTCCACAGCGACGGAATTTTTTCTATCTAGTTGGAGGGGATAAGCAACGCTAGCATCAACTTTGACGACGGAATTGGGAGTGGTGTTGAGGTTAGCGATAGAATCCATATAGTTGAAATTGCCAGCTAATTCTCCCAAAGGTTTTTGGTTGATGGTGCCGTTAGTTAAGGAAAATGCACCTTGTGGAATATCAGGTTTGAATGCATTTCCACCGAGATTTGCTTGTAAGTTAAATTTACCACCGATATCAACGGGTAATTCGACAAATCTTTCGGCTAATTCTACGGGAAGATTTTCAACCTTGACTATTCCCGATGATTTCAATCCGTCTAATTCTAAAGTTCCATCAAGGGCAATTAAACCACCTTCCACTCCAAGTTGTGCTGGTTGTATTTGAATTATGCCGTTTTGATAAGTTCCTTTGGCAACTATTTTATTAATATCTAAGGCTTGATTTTCTTTAACAACGACACCTTTACGGGGATTCATCGTTACATATTCTTGTTGAGGTCGCCATTGCCAATCGTTACCTTGTAGTTGAAAATTAATTTGGGGATTTGTCAGCTTTCCAGCGACGGCGACTTCTGCGTTATATTCTCCGGTAATATCAAACTCGATGGAGTTATCTTCTTGTTTTAAAGCTGCTTGTTGTTGAATGCGATTCACAATTTCTGCAAACAAGCGTAATTGTTGGAGTATTGGCGAGTTTGGTTTTCCGACTGGTTGTACTTTTACATTGGCGGCATCACCGTATTCTGGATTTAAGATATTGTTAACTCCACCCTGCAAGTCTTCTAAGTTAAATACATTTACAGCAGCGAAAATATCTTGTACTTTAGCCGAATCAGCAACTAATCTACCGTTAATATCGCCGGAATTTAAATTTAAACCACCTTGCAAAGCATATTCAGTTTTACCAATTTGCAAAGTTGCAGCATCTACCCGAGCATTTTCTCCATCATAGGAGAAAGCGGCGACGAATTCTTCGGCTTTGACGGCACCTATGGAAGGAGAATCAATGTTAATATTTCCAGCGGTTGCTAAGTTGAAGAGGTTAACGTCAAGGTTTCCGTTTACTGTACCACCGACGGTGGTGCCGATGGTTTCTTCGACGACGGGAAGAAGATTTAATAATGATAGGGAAGCATTTTTCAAATCGATATCTAAAACATCACCTTCCCTTCTACCGCTGAGAAGGATGGGATATTGAGTATTTACTCCTTGTTTTAAATCAAAGAAGTTGGGAAGATAAGGTGATAGACTATCTTTTCTATTACAAGGTTGTAAGCTAGCGGCGATTCGATCGGTTTTACCGCGTAAATCTAGTTCGATGCTATTTCCTAAGTTTACGTCAACAGGTCCTCGTAATGAAGGTTGAAATGCTATTTTATCTACAGCGAGATTTCTCAGGTTTAAATTCCCTGCTAATCTAAGGTTGCCGGGAGTAAAAGGTGCTGAAATTAAGTTTCTGCCGATAAGTCTACCGGAAAAATCAGCTTTACCTTTAATTGGTATTGTTTCGGTATCTAATTGTTGTGCAATTGATTGTAAAGGAAGTTTCCCTAAGTTGGCATTTACATCAACGTTTAAATCGGTAGCGAGATTCCAAGAAGATATTCCCTCGTCGCTGGGAATTACTACAATTTGTCCTTTGGCGTTTAATTCTTGTTGCTGGGTGGTAATATAAGCTCGCGAGGCTTGAATTAAAATCGGATTCCCTTCTAATAAAGGTTTGACTTCTCCAGATAAGTTTAATTTAGCCGATAATTGTGAAAGTTCTGGACAAGATATATTGAAACTGCGACAAATGAAGGGAATATTAACGTTATCGGCGTTGATATTACTGGCGATTTTACCATTATTCAGGTTAGCGATCGCTCTTACTCTACCTCGAGCAACTGAAGCGTTAGCATTAACATCGGCGTTTATATTATCAAAGTTATTCGCGAGAAGTTGATTTATCTTACCAGTGACATTTACCTGAGTGTTATTCACCGTTACGGGTAAAGGGGTATCTGGTAGAAGTTGATTGAGAGAAATTCGATTCGCAGTCGCAAAGGCTTGTAAATTATTCGTAGCTAAATCGCCTTTGGCATTAAAGTTGATATTTCCTGTACTTTTACCGGGTAAAATTAATCTGCCGTTAGCGGTAGCTCGGAAACTATTTAATTTATCTAATTTATCTAATTCAAAAGATTCCAATTCCAGTAGCTGTTTTACTGCACCGGAAAGGTTAACTCTGGTATTGGCGACGGTGACGGGTAAAGGTAATTCCGGTAAAAACGGATTTGCAGAAATTCTATTGGCGTTGACATTAGCTTGTAAAATTCCTCGATTTAAATTTCCGTCAACTGCAACGCTACCATTATTGACACTCAAATTTAAATCGGCACTACCATTTACCTTGGCGATGTCGAAATCATTGATAATATCGAGGTTTCCCGCTAATCTGACATTACCGCGTCGTAAAGTAACTGGTTGATTTAAACGAAATTGCTTTCTTTGCTCTGCCGATAATAAAGTACTTACAGGAAAGGAATTCGCATTCGCTACCAAATTCCAATTTTTCGTGGCAAAATTCCCATTACCGTTGAAATTAACTCTACCTCTACCTTTAACTTCCGGTAAAATCAAGTTGCCATTTACCGAAGCGCGGAAACTATTTAAATGATCTATCGATGAGAAATTAATTAACTCATTCAACGCACCAGAAACATTAACTCTACTATTCGCCACGGTGACAGCTAAAGGTAACTCCGGCACAATTTTATTTAAATCAATTCCCCCAGCATTAACCTTCGCCGTAAATATACCTCGATTTAAATTGCCGTCGAGTGCAACATTACCCTTGTTAACATTCAAATTTAAATCGACATCACCTCGAATCTTCCCAGCGTCGAAATTATTCAAACTTCCCGCTAACTCTACCTTACCCCGTCGTAAAAATATCGGAGTCTCTTTCAACCTCTCCCCAATATTCTCCACCTTTGCCAAAAACGGATTTAAAGCCAAACGATTCGCGTCAACAGAAGCATTCCAATTATTCGTCGCTAAATTCGCACCGCCATCAATATCTACCTTTCCTTCTGCCGTTTGCAAAGTCGTATTATTTAAAGTAACTCGATTTCCGACTAACTTAACTTCACCACCACCAGAAACTTGTCCAACAATATCGGCTTGTGCTTGCGGTAACTTCCACGATAAAACACCTTGAGGATTAGCCAACGTACCGTTAACTTCACCATCTGCCGATAATTTCCCCAACTTTACCATATCCTCGGTAACGCCGTAGGGAGCTATTATTGCTCCAGTATTGGGAACTTGAGCATCAAAAACGAAATCTAATTTCGATTTACTAAAATCTTTTACTTCCGGTAAAGACTTCGGGAATAAAACCCTACCCTTAGCGAGAATATCACCACCAATTGCAGGAGTAGCGCGAAATTCATTCAAGATAACTTGTTGTAAATTCCCACCAAAAACCGTCTTAAATCTACTAAATACCGTCTTCTCAACTATTATTCCTTTCTCGCTGACAACATTCCCCAATAAAATCGGATTTTTCGCATCCCCCTTAAGTAATAACTCTGCTTGCAGAGTACCATCAATATTTATAGGAGATTTTAGAGAAGTTGTTTTCAGAAGATTGCCAATACCGAAAGAATTCGTATTAACCTTTAGATCGAAACCTTCATTTAAATCAGCATATCCAGAAACCGCAGTAACTAAACTGCCATAACTAGCTCTGGTATCCCCAAAACTAACCTTTTGTCCATCAAACACTAAATTTGCGATCGCATTAACAGGAACTTTCAACTGTGGCGATTTTACTTGTAAGCGTTGTAAATTAGCAGTACCTTTCACCAAAGGTAACTCAGATAAACTCGGTAAATCAATTGCCAAATCAGCATTTAACTCACCGCTAGGAATCGTCACCGGAATATTATCTTTAACGTAATTACTCAAATCAGGTAAAGAAAGCTTATCAATCTTCGCAGTTACCTTAGTTTTCCAACTTTCTAACTGAGTTTCACCATCAATATCTACCTTCCCCTTCACAACCGGTGCATTAATACCATACCGTAATTGCCAAGACTTCTTGTCATTGTAATTGAGAAAACCGTTTATTTTCTCTACCGCGAAAGGAGTCTTCAAAACTTGAGGAAGTACAGTAACCTTCGCTTTGCGTAAATTAACTTTCGCATCAATATCAAATGGAAGCTCCCCTTCCTCCTGAATACTTAAATTAACCCTTACCCATTCCCCTTGTTTATCTTCCTCAACATAAACATCCGGTTCAATCAAATTTATCCTTATAGGAAGGGTTTGAGTCAATAACAACGCAATCGGATTAAACCCGATATCTATAACTTTAGCCTTAACATAATTTGGGTCATCAAGAGTTGCCGGAATCGAAGAATTTTCCAACCTGATTCCACTCAATGACCAACTTTTTACCTCTCCAACCTTTACCTCGCGGTTGATAAATTCACTGAGTTGTTTATCTAATAAAGACGGTAACTGACGACGAATAAAATAATCCAAGCCAAAGTAGCCCGCAACACCCAAACCCAGAAGAGAAACACCAAATATTTTAATTACAACACCCAACCAGGCACGCCTTGGTGCTTGACTTTGCTGACTTTGGGAATCTGACTCGGGAGGAATATTTGGCGGTGTCATAACTGATTTTAATTTAGGTAGCGCGTAACATTCTTCGACCTATATCCCTACTTTTGAGAAATAAGGATATTTTGGGTACTATGATACGCCTTTGAAAATTTTATACAAAGCTAATTTTTTACTTTTTTATTATTTTCCTATAGGAATAAGAATTAATACTTTTTATTGACAAAAATCTTAGTATTTTATGACAGTTTGTCATCCGTCATATTTATATAAAACTGAAAAAATAAGTATAACTGCACGGTGGTTTAATTTCTTCCTCCGCGAGATTGAATTTTTATTCTCGGCACAGATGTATTTTTTTATAGGAAGTGAGGCAAAGCTAAGTTGCTTATCAAACACAGCTATTACCGCTGAGTGGAAGTCAAATGTCAAAACTCAAAATATTATAGATAAGAGTTTCAACCGTCTGCAATGGGTGTTTTATCTCAGCCGCGCTGTACTAGCCGGGATTTATTATACTACCAAAACATAAAACTTTGAAGTTCTAAAATTTACAGCTACCTACCGCCTATTTTACCCATTCTACTTATCAATGGCTGCTCCTAAAAATAATGTAGAGACGCGATATTATGCCCTCCGGGCACGCTGCGCTAACGCGTCTCTAAATGTGCTAAAACTGACTTCTTGCATCATTCTTAATAACCGCCTTGGAATGAATTCCCAGGCTAATAAACGAAGTCGTCTAAAGACGACTGAATAAAGGGTTTAGTGCGTTTTAACCTACTTAGAATATTAGCCTTGAAATTCATTTGGTGTCTGGGCTTAAAGACATTGACGCAAGTTATCACTAAAAACGGAATTCCGAGAGCGCACCAAAAGCGATCGCCACACAGCCAAAATTTAATATATATATCACGTGTTCCTACCGAAGATAGATGACAAAAGAACAGAAGACAATAGTTTTAATCCAAAATAAATTCAAAAAATAAATTAAAAAAATGGCAATCGCGAATATTTCCAACAGCATTATTGCAGATAATACGAATGATGATGACTTTGTACATAATTTTCCAACGCAGATAATTTCTCAACTGGCAGGCATTAATTTTACTAAAGATGTTGTAGGGGAAAATACTAGCGGTGGTAACAACCTCATGGGTAACGGTGAAGGTATTACCGGCTTCACTAATGACGACATCATTGGTAGCGATCGATTATTAGGTGATTTAACAGATAACGGTGGAGCAACAGAAACTCACGCGCTTTTAGAGGGAAGCCCTACAATTGATGTAGGTGATAATAGTAAAATTGCTAGTGACACAGCAGATTTAAATGGGGACGAGGATACAGGCGAAGATATTCCCTTTGAACAACGAGGTGAAGGATTCGATCGCATTGTAGGTGATACAGTTGATATTGGTGCGGTTAAGTTTGTAGCTGCTTCTAGTACCAATAATATTATTATCAATGAAATTCTCGCAGATCCAGCTGCAGGAAATGATGGTGATGCAAATGGTGACGGTACTAGAGATAACAGTGATGAATTTGTCGAACTGGTTAACAATAGTGATAGTGCAATTGATATCTCTGGCTGGACGCTATCAGATGCCTCTGGAGTAAAACATACTTTTCCAGCAGAAACTATTGTACCTGCCAAGGGTGTAATTGTAGTGTTTGGTGGCGGTACACCTACAGGTAATTTTGGCGGTGCAATAGTTCAAACCGCTAGTTCTCGTAGTCTAAGCTTAAACAATGATGGTGATACTATCACGTTGAATAATAGTACTAGTGATATAGCAACCCACATCTATGGTTCTGAAGGTGGTAAAGATCAGTCTCTAACTCGCAATCCAGATATTACTGGGACTTTTGTACAACACTCTACAGCCACAAATTCTGGTGGAACTTTATTTTCTCCAGGAACTAAAATTGGTGAGACAACTCCCCCACCTACTGCTACTCCTGGCGTTACGATTAGTCAATCCGACAATACTACCAATGTCACTGAAAATGGTGCAACTGATTCCTATACTGTAGTACTCGACAGTCAACCAACCGCTGAAGTTATTATAACTGTTGCAAATAATGGTCAAACTACAACCGATTTGACTATTCTTACCTTCACAACGGATAACTGGGATACAGTCCAAACTGTTACTGTAACTGCAACCGATGATAGTGAAGTTGAAGCCGAGCATACTGATACCATAACTCACACAGTTAGGAGTAATGATATTGGCTATGAAAATTTTGTAGTTTCTCCTATTACTGTAAACATAACTGATAATGAGGTGGAGGAAAATAGCTCTACTCCTATCCAAGGTACCGGAGGTAAAGACAAACTCCTAGGAACCGCAAATAATGACCAAATCAATGGTAACGAAGGAAAAGACTACCTCAACGGTAAAGACGGCGACGATGTACTTGATGGAGGTGGAGATAAAGATAGAGTTTACGGCGGTAATGGTAACGACAACTTAAGCGGTGGTACTCGAACAGACTACCTCAACGGTGGAAAAGACAACGATATAGTTGACGGAGGCGAAGGTAGAGATAGAGTTTATGGCGGTGATGGTAATGACAACTTAAGTGGTGGTGCTGGAAACGACTACCTCAAGGGTGACGACGGTAACGATACTCTAACTGGTGGTAGCGGTAACGATCGGATTTCTGGCGGTGACGGTTTAGATTCGATCACTGGTGTAGACTTTACTACTTTTGGTGCCGGTGAAATCGATCGACTTAGAGGTAATGCTGATGCAGATATATTTGTTCTAGGTAATGAAAACCGTGCTTTTTATAATGATGATAATAATTTAAATAAAGGTAAATCCGACTACGCTTTAATTGAAGACTTTAATCTCGGAGAAGGAGATACAATTCAGCTTTACGGTAGTGGAGAAGATTATTTTGTTGAAGTTTCTCGTGGAATTACTAGTATTTACATGAATGACGATGGTGTTGGTGAATTGATTGGCAAAATTAAAGGAGTTAGTCTCCAAGATATGAGTCAAGGATTTACTTTTACTGTTGATATTCGTTGATGACGACTAATTATAATTAAAACTATTTTGAAAAGGTTCCTAGTTTAATAATTAGGAACCTTTTTTATCGCGAATTTTTCTGTTTGTTGAATACAACAGGTAACTACGCCCGCCCTATGTCCTAACGGGCACCCCTCTCCAAAATAGCGGAGAGGGGATGGGGGTGAGGTTTTACTTACTTAAAGAGAGGGATATACAGCAGATTTCATATAAATGAGGTACACATATATTCTTTATAAGGCAGGGGGCAGGGGGCAGGGGGAATGTACCTCATCTACTTGCAAAACGCTGTAGGTAAAGACAAGGTGAGGTAAAAATCCTATTCCATCCAATTGAAAACCGCTATATAAGCCATACAAAGTCAGTATATTTAAGTAATTTAAAGCATCAATAGGTATTTCCTACTACAAATGAGATTAACTACGTAATCATGCTGATGCTATAGGTAAAAAAAATAGATTATATTATTTTGAAGCTATTATCATTTATTTTTCAAATTTTCATTAATATAAATAAATTCACCTAAATAGAAGCTAACTGTATGATTCAGAATTAATTTATCAAATGGCAATAAAAATTAAGGCGTGTATTCTCATCTCATCATTTTCAATATGCTTACCTTTCAATAACCAAATAGCTTTCGCACAAAAAGGAAATTCATTCTTAAAATATAAAGATCGATCTTCGATAACATTAGCTAAAAATGTTGAACGAGAACAATTAAAACTAAAACTAAAATTTCATTTATCAAATAGTAGACAACAGAAAGTAAAACCGAAAATATCAGAGAATTATTTCTATAACGATCAAAAAAATATTATAGATTCAGTCGATTTTTTGACCGCTAACTGGGATTTTAACGATACAAACTCTAAATTATCTGAAAAACAATCATTAACAGAGATATTAAAAGCTAGCAAATTAGCTCAACAGCCACAAGTAAAACCATTAGAAAAATCTGATTTAAACTTAAAATTAAAATATATTATCCCTCCAAAAATCGCTTCTCCAGAAAAACTTAGCCCTTTAACAACTACTTTACCTTTAAATGCTGTACCGATTAGTCATTTAACTCAATGGGAATTATATAGTGGTACAAATTTCGGAGACGATATCAATACAACTATTCTTGGTGGCGGCATTGTTAAACTTAATGGACAAGTAACAGAAAGTTTGACTAGAAATAATATTTATACAGTAGATCAAAAAGCTAGTTATTTACAATCACAAACAGTAAGAGAAACTAGAAAAGTCGAAATCACAAGTAACCATCCACATACATTACTTGGTACACAAATGCAGATGAGTCTTACTGCTTCCTGTTTAAATAACGAAAATTCTGACGATCAAAAATGTAGTTTTACCCCTGGAATAGTTACCGATAGAGACAGCATCGTTCCTGATTTCTTTGTAGCAACTCGTATTGTCCAAACCTCTAATATGGGGGAGATAGTAACTGCCGAATCCTTGGCAGTGATGGAACTTCCAGGATTTCAAACGGGAGCAAATGGGCAAGAAGTCGGATTAGATTTATACTTCCCGAATTCAGGAGCAACTCCTGGTAATACTCAAGGGAATCAACTTTTTTATGAGAGGAAAGAAGAAATTGATAATACTCAATTAGGCTTGTACTCTCAAGTTAGACAAATTGTCAAAGCCAACGATAGTAAAGCTGTTATTGGGCGTACAATTCGTGGCTTTGGATTGATAGCTGATAATGATAATTTATTCCTTAATTCTGCCGTACAGTTAGGGAATTTTATTTTACCTGATGTCAAACCCCGTCTTAATGGAAGCTCGAAAAAAGTTAATACAAATATCAATAAAAATCTATTTATAGCCGCAAATAACGTTAGACTCCCCACAAACAGTTTTACTTTTTATCATGCTGGAATCGGTTCTGCTAATAGCCTCAAACCCGGTATAAAACGTCGCAGTCAAATTCCAAAAGCCAATTTTAATAGTGTTTGGATTGGTATTTCTCCAGTCATTGAGCGTAGAATCGAGGCAATAAATCGATATCAACCTACTGGAGAGCAAAGAATATTATCAGAAGGAGGAGGAGAAGGGGGAGCAGATTCAAATGTCAGTTTAATTTCTGTTGCTAACGACCAAACTTTTTCTACTAATGAATTAAAAGATTTCTACACTCAAATTTATTTAACTAATTACGCTCAAGACGTTAATTTCGTCAATGGAAGTCGATATGTAGAAGATATTAAATATTATCCTCATATTAGCTTAACAGGAAATATTACCGGTTCCTTAGATTCCTTGAAATATTACGGAGGTGTAATTACCGGTAAATCACTTAAAGGTTATCTTGGTGGCGATTATACTCGCAAGACTGCTAGTGGTTTGACTTTTTCTACGGGGGGAATTGGCTATATTAATCCCGATAGAGACTACTTTTCTCAACTATTTAGTAATATTGCCCAAAAAATCCGCCTAGGAAAAAAATATAATTTAGTTTTTTCTAGTGCTTTAAACTATGCTTTAGACAGGGAAAATCGCATTGGAGAAATAGAAAGTGAATCACCTGCAAGTTTTTTTACATTAGGAGCAAAAGCGAATTTGGGTAGTTTTTATATCGGTTTATTAAACTACTTTGAAGACATTTTTTCTAATTCTATAGATAACACTTTATTAATTAATTTAGGTATTAATTTTGGCAATAGCTTTCGCTTAACTGGTTACTATACTCCTGTTAATGAAACTTCTAGCCGTTCTCGCTATGGAGCTACTGCAAAATTGAGATTAGGCGGTAAATATAACAGTCCAACGCTATCTATTTCTTGGACAAATAATGATTATGATTTAGGTGAAGATTCAGAAGGAAATAAAATCAATTTTACTGACAATATATTCAAAGTATTATTCAGATTTGGAGGGCCAGGAAACCCATTTAATCAAGTAAATAATAAGCGGCGTTTGCGACGAAAGAGAAATAATCTGATAGATAGGTTATGGAGACAACGGAGAAAACTTAATCCGGTTACTGAATAAATTTTTAGCTTTTACGATAGGCGTTCACCGCAGGTGCGGCTCAGCCGACACTATAAGGGTGTATCCCGAAACATTCTCTCTACAAAATAATTTTCCCCTCTCCTTACTATTGAAACTAACCTCACCCCCTTCCCCTCTCCTTACTATTGAAATTAACCTCACCCCCTTCCCCTCTCCGATAACTTGGAGAGGGGTGTCCGATAGGACGAGGTGAGGTTTTTATATTGCGATCGCACCGCAAGCTTTCTCCTGGATGTTGGGATTACCTCGTTCCACAATTCCCTGAAGGATATCGATGCAATTTATTAGACAAACAAATAGAGACGCAACCTGAAGCTACGTCTCCGATAACATTGAATTTTAACTTGTTAGAAAATTTTTAACAAAGCCAACGCTGTTTCTATTATCAATCTACTATGGAACTAGAGGTACAGTTGTAGCACCTCCATCAGGAATTGTAACAAGAACATCTTCACTCTCAGTACCCAACTGAATAGTGGCAGAGCCTGTCAAATCATTTGCTTGTTCTGTTGTAAGATCGGGATCTTCTCCACCAACCATTGCAGCAAGAGTTGGATCTCCTATATCTGTCATTTGGATAGCACCAGCAGAACCTAAAGCAAAGGCTGAATTAAAATCATTATCAACATCATTAAAAGCGGCGGCTGATGCATCGTTTTTACCCACAGCAGCAGCTACAGCAACCCCAGTAACGCTCCCAGTATCATCGATTGTGAATGCAGCAGCACCAGCAGCACCACCTTCACCAGCAACAGCACTCGAAGATAGACTAAATAGACTTGTAGCAGCAGCAAATAAAGAAATAAATAGTTTTTGACCGAATTTCATCAAAAGATTCCTCTTCTCTTAAGTATTATTTGTCAAATTGATGAAGCACAATGAACACATTGTGGTTGATATTGTCAAAATATCAATGCTTCCCTGCGATTTTATAGCTATTTAAAACACATTAATAACCGAGTAATTACTTAAAAAAACACATGTTTTTTCATGATAATGGGCAACATTTTTCATTTAAAAATGTTCGGGTTGATTTTAAGTGTACAGGACGGCCCGCAACTGGCACATTTCTGCTGTAGGGTGCTCGTACACTCACTAATATTGAACGTAATAATAAGGCAATCAGTGTACGGCACCACCCGAGTTGTGTGACAATTGCGTAAGTCCTAGTGTAAATATATGCCCAACAAAATAAAGGTGAGATTTAGTATGAAGTGTGAAGCGATCGCCATTATTTATAGCTAGTTTTATTGCTTTAATAACTAAAGTATCTATAATTCTAATTTTTTCACAAAATTGCCCGCAGCCTTCAAGCCTGGGGCTACTGTTATAAAGCTTGCGGAGGCAAGCTAGAAAAATTTCAGGATGGATGACTACCAAACGTGAAATTTTTAATTCTATGATGGTTAAGTTATTTATGCCACAAGTTAACTCCAATAACAATGTAGAGACGTAGCAACGCTACGTCTCCATCAAATCACTACATCTCTACCAATATCCAACTAAAAGGCAATTTTTCGGTATTATTATAATAATCCTAACTTCTTAACAAAATCGCCCGCACTGTTTTCGAGTACGGGCGATTTCCCTATATCAAAATTCTCTTTCTTTCCTTGGGAGAGAATTATATCAGTTTCAGATAATGAAAAATTTTTCCCCTCTCTCCCCCTCTCTTCACCCGGCAATTTTGGGTTGGTAGAGTACCAGTGCTAAAGCCCAACTACAAGCAAGTATTTTATATAATTGGGTTACTAACTCTGTTGATCCAGCTTCAACACTGCCATAAAGGCTTCCTGGGGAACATCAACCGTACCCACAGATTTCATCCGCTTCTTACCTTTGGCTTGTTTCTGCAAAAGTATCTTCTTAAGACTAATGTCCACACCGTAACATTTCGCTAACTCATCCTTCCGTAATGCTGGAATATGTTCGCTGGCAATTATCTTACTACCGATCGCCGCTTGAATTGGCACCTTAAATTGGTGACGGGGAATTAATTCCTTCAACTTCTCAGCCATCGATCGCCCAACATTATAAGCTTTATCTCGGTGAACAATCATCGCTAAAGAATCAACTGGATCGCCGTTAATCATCAAATCCAACTTCACCAAATGATTTTCGCGATAACCAATCAACTGATACTCCATACTCGCATAACCGCGCGATCGCGATTTCATCTGATCGAAAAAGTCCGTAACAACTTCGGCTAAGGGTAACTCGTAGGTTAACGTTGTTCGCCCTTGAGTCAGATATTTCATGTCTTTAAATACACCCCGGCGGCCTTGGGATAATTCCATTAAGGTTCCTACATAGGTTTCCGGCGTAATCATTTCTACTTTTACGTATGGCTCCTCCATTTTTTCCCGTTCGTTGGGTAAAGGTAGATTCGCCGGGTTATCAACATAAACTACTTCGCCTTTGTTAGTAGTTACACGGTATATTACCGAAGGAGCAGTAATAATTAAATCTAAATTATACTCGCGTTCCAAACGTTCTTGGACAATTTCCATGTGCAGCAAACCCAAGAACCCACAACGGAAACCGAAACCCATGGCGCTGGAAGTTTCTGGTTCAAATTGTAAAGCTGCATCATTAAGCTTAAGTTTATCTAAAGCTTCGCGTAAATCCTTAAATTGGTCGGAGTCGATGGGAAACATCCCACAAAATACCATGGGGTTGGCTTCGGCATAACCGGGTAAAGGTTCGGCTGCTTTAGCCTTACTTAAAGTTATGGTATCTCCTACCCGGGCATCCTCCACAGCTTTAATCGCCGCTGAAAGATAACCTACTTCCCCAGCATGGAGTTCGTCTACCGGTACTTGATTGGGAGAAAGAACCCCCAACTCATCAATTTCATATTCCTTGCCAGAAGCCATTAGATAGACTTTATCGCCTTTTTTCAGCGTGCCATCCATCACCCGGAAATAAACAATTACTCCTCGGTAGCTATCATAATAACTGTCAAAAATCAAGGCCCGTAAAGGCTGATCAATGGTATTTTCGGGCTGGGGTACTCGTTCGACAATCGCTTCCAAAATTTCGGGAATGCCAATTCCCTCCTTTGCAGAAGCAAGAATCGCACCGCTGCAATCCAAACCAATAATTTCTTCAATTTCGCCAGCAACTCGGTCAGGTTCGGCACCAGGTAGATCTATTTTATTCAGAACCGGGATAATTTCTAAATCATTCTCAATGGCCAAATAGACATTAGCTAATGTCTGTGCTTCCACACCTTGAGAAGCATCTACCACTAAGAGCGCCCCTTCACAAGCTACCAAACTGCGGGACACCTCATAAGAGAAATCAACGTGACCGGGAGTATCAATAAGATTGAGTACATACTCCTGACCATCATTTGCCTTGTAATTCATCCGGGCAGCTTGCAGCTTAATGGTAATGCCGCGCTCCCGTTCCAAATCCATATTATCGAGAAACTGCTCCTTCATCTGCCGATTTTCCACCGTACCAGTGGTTTGCAGAAGACGGTCAGCTAAAGTTGATTTACCGTGGTCAATGTGAGCGATAATGCAAAAATTACGAATGCGAACTGCGGGAACGTCAGTCATATACTTCTAAAGCTGTATTCTGCAACCTTTATGAAAAAAAGCCTTTTACTTAACGTATTGTAATGCGTATCGAACAAACACGCTGCCCAAAGTTATCGGATCTATAAGCTAAAAGGGTTAGATAACTCTTACTTTGGTCGTAACCTTTGCTTTTAAGTGATAACTGATAACTTTTGAGTGCCACTTTGAAAACCGATTATAAAGATTTTTAATCTAAAATATCAAATCCACAATATAAAATGCTATTTACCTTAAAAGCTAAGAAACTCGCCTAACATACATAAAAGACTATTTATAGGTACTGGTATTGTTATGGAGGGCGCTTACAATAAACATGAGTCAGCACCCGCTCTTTCATGGACGAGGCTTTGTGCCTCTCACGAAAGATAGCTGATGGACAATCAATGGTTTTAACTGACTAAGTTGTCGGCAAGTGTTGAATTTCCTATTCTTTGGGATGGGAGGTTAGTCTCAAGCTCTAGAAAGTAAGGCTTAAATATAAATATTTAAGCTGCAGGTAAGTTAAATTTTTCAGCGTTGTAGACAGTGCGTATTAATTTCCTACGTTGTTTGAGTTATGATGCCGTGACGATTTTCGCCAGTTTGTAGCCGTGAGTCCTAATAGTTAAGATCGAGGCGAAACGTGCGGCTTAGCCGCAGGTAAACTTTACACCTTTATAATTCTGCACTAACCATGCAACGAGGGTTACAATTTCCGCAAAAAATTGGGCAGGGGCACCCCAAGAAATTTTTTCTTCTAAAAAATTTTTTGGGGCTGGCTTATTCATTGGCAAATGCCGGATATAACACGAGTTAACTTGTTTTAAAGCCACTTGAGCATTTTCAGGTTACATCTCGGGGAGGCTATTTCTAGAATTTACTAGTTTTTTAGCCTCTTATCGTCAAAAGTGTTACGAGGGGTAAGGCAGTGCCTTCAGTAAGTGCCTGTTGATAACATTGGCGTAAAGCTAACTTAACCTGAGTCGGTGAATGGTTAAGTTTACTACTCCTTTGTTTACTCAGCCCCATAAAAGATGGTTAAGAAATTAACCGAACCGTGTTTAATCCGCGAGGTGAAGCTATACAGTTTCCACACCCCACTCTTGTTTTAAATGACTCGATGCAGGTAGCAGCAGTCGGGTAAATTAACAACATTGCCAACTGTAAGTAAAGCTGCCTATCCGGATTCCTTGGAACAAACAACGCGCAGAGATTATTAGCTATGAATATGAAAGAAAGACCTACCCCCCAAAACATGTTATCCGAAAAGGTAGAAGTTGCTATCCGCTTGGACTCAGAGTTACTAGAAAAAATTAGTCACTTGAGTAACGATCCCTCTAAAGTGATTGAAGTTGCCCTGCGTCAATGGCTGCGCGGTGATATTCCCAGAGACGATGAACTGACGCGCACTCCCCATCGTATTAAAGTTCCACCAAGAGGTGAGTGGAACGATTAAGAAACATAATTTTTTACAACTAATTCCAGGAATACAATAAAAATCCCAAGCAAGTCTGCTAAAGCTGTAAAAATTTATGCCAAACTTTAAGCAGCTATTAGCACAACTTCTTTGGGCTACACTTATTCTATTTAACTCCAGTCATGAGTATTGCTGCGAATTCTGAACCACCACATGTATTATCCGACAATCTAGAATCTGTTACCGATCGCACCGATGCGTTAGCTTGTCTGGGAGCTGAATTAGTGTACGTTCAAGATGCAACGGGGCGCTACCTAAAGTTTTATTGGCAGCAGAGCGAACGTTTGGGATTAAACCCAGAAAAAATCGTTGATGATACCGCGAACTCCGAAAGCTTTTTCCCTGTGGATAAAGCTAGCTATTTGAAACGGTTGGAGCAGGTATTAGTAAGTTTAGTGCCCCAAAAATGCCAGTGTTGGTTTAGCTACTCCCAAGGGAGCGTAGAATTGGAGTTACTGATAACTCCGATAATGCCAGTTTTAGGCAATGCTGCAACATCAGTACTAGTAATGGGAAGATTGTTGCAAATTACAGCCAGCAAAAGTCAAATCAAGCCAACGCCCAAATCTACAAACAGTGACGATAATATACGTTCGCAGCAATATCAGAAACTGATCGACAATGTCACCAGAAATATTCGGCGAACCCTAGATTTAAATATCATTTGGCAGCAAACAGTTGATAGTTTAGGCGCAACATTACAACCAACTAGGTGTATAATTTTTCCGTATTATGGCAGAAATAAGACAAGTGTAATTGCTGAATATTATCAGCCGACTGTTAACTCAATGTTGGGAACGGAAATAGATATAGCTTCTGAATTAGGGTTTACTCAAGCCTTAAATACTCTCAAGCCAGTTATAGTAGAGCAAACAGAAGATTCTGTGTTTCAAACTGATAAACTTTTAGTAGTTGCAACATCCCATCAAGAACAACCTAATAGTTTAATAGCTTTGAGTTTAGACGGGGAATGCTCGTACTTATCAACAAAAGAACTTGAATTAACCAAAGAAGCAGCAGATCAAATTGGCACCGCAATTGCTCACGCCACCTTATATAAAGAACTAGAAATCGCACGTCAGCAAGCAGAAGACGCTTCCCGCCTCAAAAGTGAGTTTCTTGCCAACGTTTCTCATGAAATCCGTACACCATTAAATGGCATGATTGGCTTTTTAAAGCTGATTTTAGACGGAATGGCAGATGACGCAGATGAACAATCCCTTTTTCTCGGAGAAGCTCATAAATCATCCCTACACCTACTTGATGTTATCAATGATATTCTCGACTTTGCCAAAATAGAAGCAGGCAAAATGGAGTTGGAACTGACTCCGGTAAAACTGGATGAGTTATTCAATGATGTCGAAAGCTTCATGCGCCTTCAAGCCGAACAAAAAAATCTTTATTTCGGGATGCAGTTACCTCAAACAAATGATGAAATAATCGTTTATAGCGATTACCTGCGTCTCAAGCAAATAATGATCAATCTCGTGGGTAACGCCATCAAATTTACCCACGAGGGACACATAATCGTCACCGCCGATGTAGTTCGTAAAAAAGTAGTATTTAAAGAGCAAGAATTTCCTGGTATGGTAAAAGTGAAGGTAGTAGATACTGGCATCGGCGTTTCTTTAGACCAGCAAGATAAATTATTTCAATTATTCTCCCAAGTAGATGGTTCTCGCACCCGTCAATATGGTGGTACCGGCTTGGGATTAACCATATCTCAGAAGTTAGTAGAAGCAATGGGCGGCGAAGTTCATTTTTACAGTCTAGGTGAAGGACTCGGTTCCACAGTTACCTTTACAATACACCTATACCAGCAACCAGTTATGGTGTCAACTAGTGACGATCGCGCACTTGAATAAAAGAAATTTTGGGATAAGGAGTTGGGAGTTAGGAGTTAGGAGTTGGGAGTTAGGAGTTGGGAGTTGGGAGTTGGGAGTTGGGAGTTAGGAATTATGCATAGGAAATAAGAATAAGCGGACTAATTCCTAACTCCTAATGCCTTATAGTCGTTCCAAAAGCTGCTTGATTTTTGGCTGCTGCTGGTCTTTAAATTTATCAGGGAATTTCAAATAAACTGTGATTTGACCAGTTTCATCTTTTTCTATATAATCAATTTCGGCAATCAATCGATTCGCTTCTAAGCTATTTGATTCGTTACTCAAGAGTAAACCAACAGCTGGTTTAATATTTTGTATATTGTGTAAATCTTTCTCTTTGAGCACCTTATGGGAAGATTTGGCTTTTGTGCTATCTAATTTCAGGCACAACCCTTTCACCCCTAATTCAGTGGTTACCCCAATGAAGCGATCGCCATCTAAATATAACTCGGTAGCGGCAAGCACTTTTTTGCGTATCTGTTTTTGTTTGCTTGTTTTAACATCCCCTAAAGAACGAATCAAGCTAGTGGCAATAAATCCTAGAGAAGCAATTGGTCGATCGGCATCTTTACGTTTTTGATAATACCATTCTTTGACATCAGAATATAAAACTAAGGTTAAGTCATCTTTTTGGGCTTGGGTAAGATTGCTAAAATCAATTGCTAGGTGATTTCGTGTTTTGCTAATGGGAGATAATCTTACAACTCTTGCAGTTAGAGATACTTTTGCACCAAAGTCCCCCGCCAGATCGATATCTATTTCTTCCGGTAAGTTCGGTGATGAATCTTAGGCAATTAGAGCACCAGTTTCGGAAATATTTACTGTTTCGCCGGTTATGGTTTGGTTACCACTGGAAATCTTTACGGGAAGAAGTCGTTGTAACCGGTGTTCCTTACGGATTTGTGGCCTTTCGTAAGCAACCAACAAAGCAGCGATCAGTAAAATTAGGTTTAAGCCACACCACATGGCGTTTACAAAAACAGCTTCCCAATCTTCTGGGCTAAGCAATACCCAGAAAGGAACAGCAAGTATAGCTAGAACTACAATTGCTGTGACGATTATCAAACCGAGCATTGATTGCCAATCAAAGCTTCGTTCGGTAACGTTTACACCTTTATCGGTAACGTTAAAAGAACCTAACTTTGGATTAAGTAACGCTAGCAATGTTACCCATCCCGCCTGGAAAGACATCACAAATTCAAAGACTTCATTCCAGAAGGTAAAACGAACGTGTTTATAAATGATGTAGTTGGTAGTTAGGGAAAGAACAATATGAGGTATGGCATAAGCAAGAGTTTCTAAACCCAAACCTTGGACTGGGTTAACACCAAATAGTAAAAATAAGGTGGGGATGATTGCATATACTAGCCGAGGAAAGCCATACAAAAAGTGGGAAGTAGCGCTAAAATAACAAATCCGCTGGGGGATTGTTAAGTTCAGTTTTGGGCTAAATAGAGGATTTTCCAAGCGGAGAATCTGTGCCATTCCTCTAGCCCAACGTATTTGTTGACCTAAGTATGCGGGGTAAGTCTCGGGGGCTAATCCCGCAATCATGATTTTATCGTAGTAGACAGATTTATAACCCCGCGAATGTAAGCGTAATGCTGTATGACAATCTTCTGTCACTGTTTCTACAGCAATTCCGCCGACTTCTAAAGCATAAGATTTACGAATTACTGCCGCAGAGCCGCAGAAAAAGGCGGCATTCCAAAAATCGTTACCTTTTTGGATTACTTTATAAAATAGTTCGTTGTTGACGGGAATTTTACCATTGGTAAGCAAGTTGCGCTCGAAGGGATCTGGGTTATAAAACCAGTGGGGAGTTTGAACAAAGGAAACTTTGGGATCGTAGAAAAAGCCGACTGTATGTAAGAGAAATTGACGGGATGGAATGTGATCGCAGTCCAAAATTAATACCAAGTCGCCTTCTGTTATCTCAAAGGCATGGTTGATATTACCTGCTTTGGCGTGGTTATTGTTATCCCGAGTTAAGTGGATACAACCAAGTTCGACACACATTTGTTTCAATTCTTCCCGTCTAGCACGGAATTTTTCCCGACGCGGATCGTCTTCTTTATACCTTTCGGGACGGCCGTCATCGAGGATATAAACCTTTTTCTTGCCAGGAGTATATTCGCAAGCTAAGGCTGCGAGGGCTGTTTTACGAACAATTCCAACTTCTTCGTTATAGGTAGGTATGTAAATATCAACATTGAACCATTCGTCTGGTGGAACTTGAGCCAAATTAACTGGTTTACGTTCCTTGACTTGTAATGTTTGGAAATATGCCAGCACAAGGGTGAAAATGGCGTATAGTTCGGCGGTGAATAGAACTATGCAGGCAATACCGTTAACCCAGGTATTAAAGTTTAGAGTATAACTGGTGCGGTAAAAAAGGTAACGCATAGTGGTTACCAAACTCAGCCACACCATGAATAAATGGTAATAATGGCTAACTTGTTTGGATGATTCGCTTTTTTCGGCTCTTACAACTAATTGACCGAGAATAATTAAAAATACTGCGATCGCAACTTGCTGCCATAATTCTAGTGGTGTAACAATCAAAGGTACTGACAGTACCATTGTTAACACTATCAACCATTTGAAGCTGCCTATACCGACTTTATCTAAAGACCGGTCAAAAAATCTCGGTGTAAAGTCAGTTAACCATACACCTGGATTAAATAAGTTACGTTTTTTCCTAGGTTTACTATGGGATGAATGGGACATCTTTAAGTTAGTATTTTGACTTTATATGACTGCGTATATTAGTAGAGAAGAAGATGAAGCCTGGTAACAATTAAAATATTTAAATAAGTAACTTCAAAGTCTATTTCTATCTAAGAATTAAATAGAAAATATACAATGTGTAGAGACGTAGCTACACCCACGCAGCAAGGGCGAATGCTGCGTCTCTACCAAATTTTTGGATGGCTATGTCGTTTAGCGTGGTTATTTTCAACTCCTAACACAGAGCCTGCCTATTTTTTATCGTCCACATCTACACGCTTAAGATATAACTGAACAATGCCATACAGTATGAGGGATGCGCCGACAATTCCCAAGGGTAGTAAGAGCCAATTTTCTTGCAGTAAACGAGAAATCTGATTTAGTGGGTTGCTCTTCTCTATCCGACGGGTTTTAGGAGCATTATTGAAAAAGTCCAATTCAAAGGCATTCTCATCATAATAATTGGGATCGTTTTCGTCGCTACTAATTAATACAGTGTCTTCCTTCAGACGGAAAAACCAGGGATCTCGAGCCAATACTTCCCTCACCCTGTCTAAGCCAGCTTCTGTTTGAGCAGTCAAAGCTAAAACTACGCGATCGCTATTCCAAGGAGAAATAATCTGTTTAATCATTCCTTGAGAATCTTTGGGTATTTGAAGTTTTACCTGTTCTTTTTGCTCTTCGTTACCAAATAAGCGGACAAATGACTGGCTCAAATTAAACCCTTGACTTTTTCCTAGTACTTCCGTCAGAGGAAAATTATCTTGGGTGCCAATTGCCACTATATGTGTGTTGTCTCTTACTGTTTTGACTCCAGATAAAGTGTTAGGAGTATGAACATCGAGTTTAACTGAAGGGGCTTGAGAAAGACGGCCTAAACGTTCGCTAAACTCCAATAAGGTAAGCACATTTGTTTTGGAAGGATTTTCCGGTACAACAATGGTTGTTTTTGATAAATCCTGGGGAGAAGCAAAGGGATAACCAAATTGCAACAACTCTAGATTCGGTAATGTCGCAGAAGTTTCACGCTTTAAGTCAAAGCTGGTTTCATTATGTAGGGTACCTGTAAGTTGTCGATCGGGAGCATAAAGACAGCTTTCGTTGTTAAAAGCTTCTCTGGCATTCATCCGAAAGAAGACTTCAATTTTGGAATTAGGTTTGATTAACTTTGCTGGTAAATCTACTTTTAGGGTTTTGCGACTCTCTCCCGATTTTGAAGACAAGCGCTCTCCACCAATGAAGTTACCATCAAGTAATACTTCAATCGCAGAGGTTCTGGGATTGAGTTGTGGCCCGTAGCTGTAAACTAAATTCATCGAGCTACCGCGTAGGAAGCGATCGTCTGGTAAAGCTCGAAAATCAATCTCAATTGGTGGCGCTCCAGATCCTCGTACTGTTACATCTGTGAATTTCTGCTCGTTTACAGTGTTGATTTCGCTGAGTTGGAAAGAGTTTCTCTCGGGTAAATAACGAGGCCATTCACGTTCGCCAGGAGTAGCTAATTCTGGAACTTTATCGACAACAACAACTTGACCGGTACCCATTTTACGGGTATCTGATTGTACCAAAAACTGAATTGCTTTTTCGACTCCTTTTTCTCCATTACCAGTTACAACTAAGACTGGAGCACCATTTTTGGTGGTAGTTAATATCAGAACTCCTCGATCGTCTCCTATGACGTTCTGTTCCTTATTGAGAATTTGATTCCCTTCAATTGTAATTGGTAAATCTAAATCTTCTAAAGCTGGTTGTTGGCTTGGAGTACCAATAATGACTAACTTTTGGTTAGACTTAATCTTTGTGACATCCGATACTAATTCTGTATCCAAGGAGCGGAAATCTGCTTTTCTCCCCAATGAAGCTTGCAAACGAGATGCAGCAGTCAACCATTTTGGAGTAATTTGATTTGGTTGTAGGTAATTAACTTGATTGGATTCCAAACCCAAGTCGTCAAAAATCGGATAAGGATAACGGCTGAAGTTCTCAGGAGCTACCTTTCGTTTATAACTAAAAATTACTTTGGAATCCGGTAAAATCTCTGTCCTTAGGTTTGGATCGTTGGGATTTGTACAAGTCTCTGAATTATTTTGCTGGGCAATTATTTTGATTTCGTTATAGTTTTTAAGTAACTTCGGCGGAATATTGACTAATAATTGACCGAGTGCGGATTTTTTGCGATTGAGAGGTATGCTACCAACTGCTGTATCGTTAACCAAAACAGTCAAGCTTGAACGATTCGCATAAAGCGCCGGTGAATGTTGAAAGCGAATTAACGCTTTGGCACTCCCTATTTCCCAGTTGCGGGGACGAGTAAACCCGAGACGACTTTCAGAATAAATTCCTCGTAAACGCATGCGGTTACCCACAATCGGAGCGCGGTTAAATTCTAAATTATAAGTTGTGCTACTCCCAGAAGTAAGAGTCTTGGAAGCGTTATTTTCATTAACTGCTTGAGCGGCTAACAAGGAATAAGGGGACAGTAGAAACCAACAACAAATAATAAATATTTTTGTACTATTCTTAGAAAAATAAAGTAATTGTTTCATGCGTTAGTAATGTCATTAAGTAGGTTGGCATTGAAAATAGTAATTGGGATAAGGCAATAGGCTGTCTTGCTGTCTTGCAATAGGAATAAGGGTTTGAGGGTAAGTTACCCAAGCTGTAATGTAGCTTGGTTTATTTGTGCCGACTTACTTCTCAATTTGTTTACTGTTCTGTAGGTATTGCTTCCCTGACGGGCACCCATAAGAATTTCTTAGAATCAAAAATTCTTATGGGAACCCCTGACTTACCTGAGTTAAAAAAACTTGCATTCGTATTTGCAGACTATTCCTTCACAAGCAGTTTTGCGGGTATGTAATTCGGGTGTAGTAAACCTAACCAAACCAGGTTTTGGGTATAATAAGCTGAGCGATCGCCCCAAATTCCTTGTTTATACTTAGGTAATATTTTTTTTACTAACACTTCTTGGGCTATTTTTGGTTCTAAAAGCCCCATAGCCACATAAAACATTCCATATTGCGATGTCGCTTCGTAATCGACTAATGCTTTTCCCTGTAAGTCAATACTGGCAGGTATGTATGATTTCTGTTGCCATAATTGGCTGAGATGTTGCGTAGATTTTCTGAGATAGCTTTTTCCTGGTAATGAATTAAACCATATCGCATCGAGTGCTATTCGCCACCAAACTCGATAAGCATCAAAACTATATAGGGTTTGAATTTGACTTGAAGAAGGTAGGGCCTCAAATTCTCCGCTTTCTGTATTTAACGCTACCCAGTCACTTGGTAGCCCTACAGCGGAAAGCCCGTGTGATTTTTCTAGCACCTCATAACTACTATCTACTAGACTCAACCAATCACGCTCCGGATTTATTTGAGAAAAAATCCGAAAAGCATAGGGAGCCAAATAAGAAGGGTTAAGATAAATAGTAGATGAATTAGGAACAAATGCATCAACTGGTCCAGGTAGCAAATAGCGTTTACCTTTACTATCGGTAACAGTAGAAAGTTTCCACAAATCCTCTAATTTTGTTTTAGCTAATGCTAGGTATTCAGGACGATTCCAGCGCCTGTAAGCAAAAATTAAGGCTGTAATCGCATCAATATCTCCGTCGCTAGCAAAATTACTATCGATAGTACCCCAACTCCCATCTGCCCTTTTTCCCCATTTCCAAGCCCACAAACTATCTGTTTGTTTACCATTCTCTTGGCGTTGGAGATTATTCTCTGCCCAGTTTAAAGTTTTGGCAAAAGTTGAGGGATCGTCGATTAAGACTGCTCGCAGCATGGCATAAGCTTGACCTTCGCTGGTAGAGCGATCTTTTGCTTGGTAATCTATAATTCGGCCATCGCTCTGGATAAAATTGCGTCGGTAGCTATTCCAACTTTTTGCTAATAACTCCCGATTGGGAGTCTCTTCTGGTAAGGCTGCAAGAAATGTAGCGTAATTATCTTTAGTTAGCAATGTAGTAAATGACGGCATCGGAGTTTGCTGACTCAGTGTTCGGGAATTGACAACTGAGTAACTAGAATTACAAGCGTATAAGCCCATGGGGCTGATAATCGCGGCTAATATTAGCAAATATCGCATCCTAATAAAGGTTTGATTTCTAACGACTTGATAAAGGAAAGTGCAAGTAGTAAGGATAGAATTTTTAACCTTAACTACTATAGTGATTATTCCTCCACTGTTACTAAAAATTAACTCCCGATTGCTACATTTGATTGACAATAAATAAAGATAATTACAAAAATACAATCCTCACAACTAGTACTCGAACAAGTCTAGCCGGGTGAAGACAAGCAGGGGGAGAGGGGGGAGAGATACACCCGGCATATTTGACTTATCAGACTATTAGTTGCGAACCCGTCGATTGGGATCTTCCCAAGTAGGTTGAAAACCACGTCGGAGAAGAAAGTCTTCTTGGATTTGTTGCATCCTGCGAGATAGTTCTGTGTCTGTTACACCCTGAGACATTTGTTGAATTTGTAACTGCTCCATCTGCTCTAGAGCCGCTAATGGCTTATCTAAAATGGCATTTAGATCGGCCATCGCCCTCTGAGCTTCTTGACTTTGGGGCTTTTGTCCCAAAATCTGAGAATACATTTTCTCTGCGGCTTCATACTGACGCTGTTCAAAACGTATGCCCGCCAAGTTTGATAAAGCATCAATGCTATCTTGTTGTCTTGCTAAATTCTTCTCGTAGTCAATTCCTGCTATATCCAAATCGCCAATAACTCTAGATAATTGCCCTTGCACCTGATAAGAATTATTTTCGTTAGTAGCACTAGCTGTAAACTGCTTAACTAACGCCCTTGCTTGAGCGGGATTGCGTTGAGCCACAACTTCTAACAAACGCTTTTGAATTTGCAAGTCGTTGGGTTCTAATTGCAAAAGATACTTGTAGAGAGGCTCCCACTGGTAAGAAGCTGGAAGTTGTCCTACCAAACTATATAATTCAGGAGGAGTATTGGTTGCTTTTTGCGTTGCTAACCAGTTTGACAGCACCATGGTTGCTTGCTGTTGGCCGATCTTACCTGCATTATAGGCAATACTAATTTCTCCTAACTGATAGGTTAAATTTTGTGGTTCACGAGTTCGTAGTTGATTGTAAGCCATTAAAGCTTCATCAAAACGTTTTTGTCGCGAACGTATACCTGCTAATGCTCGTAAAGCACCGTTGACAATTTCATCATTGTCTGGTTCTGTATTCAGTACGGCTTGATAGCGGATAGCACCGGCTTCTAAATTTCCTTCTTGTAATTCAATTTCTGCTGCTAACAATTGAGAAGCTAAATTATTAGCACCTTCAGGAGTGGCTGTATAAGCTGCTAAAGATTGTCTAGCTAAAATTGTATTTTGTTGCTGCAAATACATTTGAGCAATACGGAAATTTAGGAAAGGAGCGTCTACTCCTGTTTGCAAGATACTTTGGTAAACAGGAATAAATGTTGAGTCGCGAGTATTAATTTGTACTAATGCACTAGCTAGTTTTTGTAATTCTTTCCCATCTTGTGGCAGGTTTTGTAGTACGGCAATTAACCTTTGCCTCAAATTATTTGAGTCAATTAAACCTACTTTGTTTTCTAATGCCAACTGGCGCAGTATCAAACTTTTATCGTTGGGGAATTTTGCCGCAGCTCGCTGATAAAGTTGTAACGCAATTTGTTCTGCTTGTGGTACATCAGACAATACATTAGCAGCTTCCAGCAGCAAAGAAGCTGAAGGATTGGAGTTATTGTCAAGTGCTTGTTGATATAAACCAGCTACTTCTTGTCCTAAAGTAGCGTCATTTGTGTCCTTACGAATTTCGTTTAAGGCACGAGCTAAAGGTAGAATAGCATCCTCTCTACCACGCAAAGGTTGCAATAAAGCTAAAGCCTCTGCTTTTTGTCCGTTGGCAATATAAGCTTGAGATAGTTCAGCAAAAGCTGTAATTCGATCGAGTCGATCGTCGGCACTACGTAATGCGGTATCTAAAACTAAGATTGCTTGTCTGGGATTCTTAGTCTTGTGTAAAGTTCGGCCATAGGCTATCGCCACATTTCCAGTAATACTTTTTCCGCTGGAAACATAGCGATTAAATAGTTCTAGTGCTTTAGGATAATCGCCAGCATAAGTAAAAGTTTCCGCAGCGCCGATGAGAATATCTGGTGTGGGATTTTGGGCAAGTAGAATTTGATAATCTGCAACTGAATCCTTAATTCTACCTTGATAGTAGTAGAGTACAGCCCGCTGAGCTCGGGCTTGCAAATCATTAGAATTACGATTTAATAAAGTACTCAGCGCTTCTATTCCCCGTGCTTGCCATTCGGGACGAAATGTGCCAAAGCTACCAACTGTTTTGAGAGCCAGTTTATTGTTTGGATCGATTGCTAATACACGTTGGTAGGAATTCCAAGCATCATTTATCTTCCCAGCTTTTTTGTAGGCGATCGCCAAGCCTAAATTTGCTCTGATTGATTGTGGATTGGCTTTAGTGGCTCGACGAAAAACTTTAA
Source organism: Rivularia sp. (in: cyanobacteria) (assembly GCA_050042755.1). GTDB lineage: Bacteria > Cyanobacteriota > Cyanobacteriia > Cyanobacteriales > Nostocaceae > Rivularia. The sequence continues at coordinate 19,295 of JBHJJJ010000155.1, read as the reverse complement.
TAGCATCGTTTACCCACCCTTTTTTCAAAAGTTTATAGCCTTGTTGTACCAAACTTGATGAGGGTTTTTGTGCTTGAACCGGTGCAATATTAGTTAATATTGGTAATGCGACTAAAGAAGTTGCAAACAAAAAGTAAATAGGAAGTATCAAAAATAATTTGAGTATTGTACTTTTTGTTTCCAATGTCTGTTCTGGAAGAGCATTATTATTGATTTTTAGTTTTTTACTCATCGAGTATTTTCCTTCTTGGAGTGATATCAAACTCGGATTTGATCCTTACACCCAAAACAGATTCCTCAAAATTATCCCTTCCTTGAAAAGAAAGACCAAAACGTACATTAGGAAGGAATTTAACATCGTAAAAAAGTTCTACTACATCTGGCTGTTCGCCTTCACGTAGATCGTCGTTAGAAAGAGCACGTCCGTATGCTAAACCAAGTCGATCGTCAGGTGCGAACAAATCTAAGAAACTTAATCCAAAAGAATAAGTATCTGCACCTTCTCCCAAATCTCGGTTTTCATAGCGCCCGTAACGTCCAAATAACCCCAATTTCATACTAGGAATAAATACTTCAGCATTTATACCGTATGCTTCTTCTCGATCGTCTTGTAGCGGCCCAAATTGACTATCTTTTCGTTTAATTCCAAAACTTTCAACGAATGAATCCCGATTACCTGCATCTCTTGCTGTGGAATAAGTACCGCGAACAATTGCATTACCGTGACGGATACCAATCTCACCTGCAAATCCATCCAAACTAAGGTCACTGAGTTCGTCTGAAGAAGAAAAGACAGCAGCCTTGGCAGCGACATTATCTGTGACACTCCAGTTTAGCAATAAACCTGGACGCGAACCAATACCTGTAGAAGACAATGCTGGATTAGTTTGAAAAACCGGATTAAAAAAGTGACTTGCTCCATCTTTAGCAAAGCTATTCCGGTCAAAATAAGAGGTTAAATCCATTTGCCCAGCAACTAAACGTAAATTAGGCAATCCTCCTAAAGAAGTAGCATAATATAGTTCGTTGATATTTAAGCCTTCGCCACGGGAGTCATCAAAGCTGTTATCTTCACTAGTTAAATCTACAGTGGCACCTAATAAAGATTGAGGAGTCAAGGGATAAATTCCCGTTACTCTCGCCCGTGCTGAACTATCCTCACCTTGATTTACATAAACTCCTTCGAGTTTAAGAGATGGTTCTTTTAAAGGTTTGCGTTTAACAGTAGTAGCAAAGGGTGGAACTTGTGTTTGCTTGACTGGTTGAGCTATTAACGACGGGGAGGAATTACCCATCGGAACAAGTGAAGGTTGAGCGGTTGGTTGAACTGAAGTTCTCTGAGCTACAGGTACGGGTAATTTTGGTGCCCCAGAGTTAGCAGTTTGATTGAATACTGGCTGAGATTTTGTGGTAACTGTTGGTTGAGTTGTAGGTGAGGCGAGTAGTGGATTATTGCTTAGTCTTGGATTTCTCCGAGTTGATGCTTGAGTTTTTGGTGAATTAAGTAATTGATTAAAAGTCAGTTGAGAATCAACACCATTACTTTGTACTGGTTGTACCTGAGTTCCAGGAAGTGGAGGTAAAGGAGCAATGCCAGCTTGGGAATTAGTTATCCCAGGAGTCACAAATTCCTGTAATTGTCCGCTATTGGCAGGTAATGGTTGAGGGTTGAGTAGTTGATTAAAAGTTGGTTCACTCCCTTGACTAATTACATTCGTCTGCTGACGGGCATCCTTCTGAGGTTGTCTTGATAATTCAAATCCAACTTGAGATATATCTTGTGCTGCAACTACTGGTAAATTCTTAACGAAGGCGCGATTCTGATTTTTGAGTTCATTTGTTCTAGCAGGCGGCGATTTTTTCCTAGAAGAGCTTCCCGGGGTTGCCATTTCCTCTATCAAGCTATTTTCTAAATCCTCAATATTGTCGGAATTAGGCGGCTGTACTTCGTTTTTTAATCGATTTGTTGTTGGTGCTGTAGCAACCCTGGAATTTATCCATGACGAATTTGTTTGTGCAATTACCGAACTGCTAAATGCTATCATCCACAGGATAAAAAATGAGATGGAACAAAGCAGTGTATAAACCTTAGAGCTAGGTTTAGAGTTAGTATATTTATCGCAATTCAATACTTCTTGGCTCATTATCCTTATAGGATGAATAGGTATAGATTACTACTGAAGAATAGACAGACTGTGTAGAGGTGGCGCTGATGCGACTTGAAGACACTTTACAGTTTTTATATCTGTATATCAAGCAAATTATTTGTTGAAACACACTTGATTTTTATAGCTTTTTTTTGAGTAAATCAAGTCATTGATGATTCAAATCTTTTGCAAAATCACAAAATGCTTATTTCCCATATGCTTAATCATAAGTTTCGATTATTGGCTAAAAAATTAGGCAAAGTATCTGCTTATATGCCCATGACGCTTACTATTATTTCAACGATCGCCATCGGGTATGGTTGTGATCGAAATCACTCGGAAGAAGTGCAATTGCAAATCAACGATCTACACTCAACAAGTAGCAATTCAAAATACGAGATAACTGGAACCACAAACTTACCTGATTCTAGTCGAATTACAGTTACAGCAGTTCGTCATCTAGTACCAGCAAGCGCCAAAGAAAGAGCACAGAGCAACAATGATTCCAATATCAATCGCTCAATTTTGGATCGCCAAAATGTTGAAGTAAAGGCAGGAAAATGGCAAACAGAGCTAAATCTTTCCCGAGTTGCTTCCGATGGAAATTATCGAGAAGTTTGGCAAGTAGATGGATCTAATTCTAAACTAACTCCAAAAGATAAAGTGACTTTTATTGCCACGTTTAATCCAGCCTCTCAATGGCAAAAAGAGGATGGGCAAAATTTAGAAAAAGCCGAAACGATAGTGAAGGAGCCACAAGGAAAGTTAGTTAATGTGACTAATGAAGGTGAAAAATTTGTTAAAGCAAGTAAAACTTTATCTATCGCCCTACCTGTAGCAAAAACTGTGCCGCCGCGTGTCAAACCTGAAGATATAAACGATGGTTGGGGTAACAGATATCAGTTGAATAGACGAGCATCGACTAGTGGTGCAGCTTTACCAGCAGCCACTGAAATCAAGCCTGACACAAATACTGCTCTGACACCTCGTCAATATCTCCGTTAGGCACTAGTACTCCTTTTTATTAATTCCGACGGGCTGTAGAGACGTAGCAGTGCTACGTCTCCCGGCATTACGGAGAAAACGAACTCGACTACCAGATGCCTAATAAATTGTCCCACCTAAGTGAGTTTCCGGTGTAAAACCTCGACATATAGAGGTGTCCCACAGCGGTACTGATGGTGGGACAATTTATGTTTTAGATCCCTCTTAGAAATATTTGCACAAAGCCGGAAATACTCTTGAAAATACGCGGTGGTAGCCCCCTGTTTTTAAATGCTCATACCGTTTCTTTATAAAGATGCGCCGAATTTAGCCAACCTGCCTTGGCTTCGTAAGTGTAGCTCCAGCCTTTTAGGCTGAGAGCGATTAAGGGCAACCTCACACAGAATTGGTATCAGATAAGCAAGCCGCGAGTAATACCGACTTGCTTCTAATACATAATAGAGTATAGATATCCCCTATATGGCAACATGAAACAGACTCCTAGAGATGAACTATAGGAGAGATAGAGATATCACAGGCCCATAGGTAGTTCTACTCTTTTTCCACTCTAAAATTACCGTTACTCCTGCAATAAGCGGAGGAAGAAGAAATTCAATCGGTAATCTTATAACTTGAAAGGAGTAGTTAGAGAGATTGCAACTATGAGTTTCAATCAAAAATAGACTTAGAATTGAAGCAAAAGTAAGGTAATTACGTCATTAAAAACAGTCGCAACGTAATCTCCCCAGCCCTTGGGATTCCTTCCTAAGGTAGTTCTGAGAATGTAAAATTACTTAGTACTTCACCTGCTTGAACTAAGTCCCTGGCTAATTTTTACCACTCACTACACACTAACTTCACCCTGTAATGCAGGGTTTGGTGGAGTACTAGTATAATTCGGCGTAAATAAGGCAACCATTAAAAATGGCTGAAAAGCCGCAGATATCAAACTTCTTACTTCTTACTTCTTACTTCCGCCGCACTGTACTAGTCTTAAGCAAGATAGCTCAGTTTATTCACACAACAATGTTTTTTAAAGCTATTTGTGCAATGCACTTATTTTCGGAATATTTCAAATCCCAGCAACTCTGTGAGGATTTGCTGTTTTATTTCGATTTTAGATAGAGGTGTATTTTAAGACGCACACCCGAAGTAATTTGAGTAAATTAACGTATGTTTGCATTTATGCAAAACCGTCAGAGTGCAGTGTAGTACAATCTCAAACCACTATGGTTGCCATGTGTAAGGAACTACGGAAATGTTATGAGTTGCCCAACATTACATCATTCATACATTGATTTTCTTTTCATTTGCTGTTGCATCTGCTGCATTTTATTCATCATATCTTGGAACTGTCTCTGCAATTCTTCAAATTCGGATCCAGCAGTTTCTTCAATGTCAGGAGTTGTATTGTTATTGGTTTGAAAGTCTATGTTTTGTTGTTGGTAATCGGAGGGATTTTCAATAATCACGAAGCTAGATTCTGGCTGGGGAGCAACAGGCTTAAAAACTGAAGTTTGAGTTCCTACTGGTTGAATTACTGTTTTTGTATGCTTTTGTTTGTAATCGGAGGGATTTTCAATCACGACGAAGCTAGATTTTGGCTGGGGAGCAACAGGCACAGAAACTGAAGTTTGAGTTGCTACTGGTTGAGTTACAGTTTGAGAAGATGTTTCTACTTCTTGAGAATTTTTCTCTGTGATTTGATCTTCTAAAAAATTGTTGAGGCCACTTGCTTGCAAACGAGACTCGGAAAGGTGTAATTCTTGGAGTAATCCTTCCTTAAGTTCTAAATTTTCCTTTACGCGAGATAGTTCATTCTTGTAATCTAAGGATTTACGAGTAGAGTGCTTCCATCCGGCTAAAGCTGCAAGAGATAATCCCGTACCAAAACTCAGTACAGTTGCCAATATGACATAAGGTGCGGCTACATCTCTTAATCTGCCATCAAATAAAGATTCTTCTTGAAATTTAATTCCGACTTTCTCCTCACCCATCATCCCAAGAGGTACAGTCATTAAAGCAAACAAAATACCAGAAGTAATCAGAGATGGTAGAACAAACTTTCTGAGTGCAGTTGAAGTCATTATTAATACTTTAAGATTGTATGTACTTAGAAAAATAGCAGCAGATACGTGTCATTTTGTATATAGCGCGTTCAAATAATGCACCCTTTATTATTCCTGTTCTGCATCATTAAAAACCGGAAAAATCCAGCTGCTTTATTACTAAGGAATACATTTTGCGATTCTGCGATTAGCACAGCAAAACTGCCCAACATTGGGAATTAATTAAGACCCAAAACCCAAGATTTTAGGTTGATTTTTCCGTTATTTTACCAATTTTTGGCACCTTAATAACCATGACTTAGAAGAGTCATGAATTAAGACTAAATCGAGAACACGAATAATTTATAGAGGTAATTATATCCTACAAGGGAGCAATATTTAATCTGCTTTACTAATCAATTTACAGATTTCTTTATTAATTAATTTATCATTGTTCATTCCGATTAAAATTTTATTCCTGTTAAGACAAAGGTGTATTAATTAAAGTGAATATAAACTTTTATGAAAGGAAAGCCGAGATACATTTTTATATTTTATTATCAATCATAATTAGATTATTAATTTTATTTTAAATTATAAGAATAAAAATGTTAAAAGCGATACAAAACCGAATGGAAATACATTACTTATGTTTTGCAACTAACCCTATAAATTAGTATCAGTTATAAACGAAGGCTGAGGCTAATGAAATAAAGCCTACCCAAGTAGGCAAAATTAAGCGTATTTTTATACTGAGATGGTATTACGAAGTGTCACACACTTTACAAGACGAATCTGTCAGTTGCGTAAATCCTAAAGATACATAATAACTAATCGTAAGATAATTTATATTTATAGACGGGACTTACGCAATTGTCACAAGACTCGGTTGGTGCCGTACACTGCCCGATTATTAAGTTAAAAATAAGGCAGTGTACAAGCACCCTACAAAGAAAATATGCCAGTTGCGGGCCGTCCTAATAGAATAAAAAGATACTTCTGAATACTTATTTATTGTTTTTTAACTAGCAACTGTTAGAGAATGTTTGAAAAGTATAGTTTTTAACGTAATTATCGATTTATCCCCCCAGTTCCCTTATTAAAGGGGAGTAAAGTCCCCCTTTTTAAGGGGAATTCAGGTGGATCTAAAAGTTTTTGAGTTATATTAATCACTTTTCAAACATCCTCTTAGTTAACAAATCAATTTCTACAGATAATAAGAGTTAAGTAATGTTAATAAATTTTCACTGCAATCTCCGTGGCAATATTTAATATAAGATATTTCAATGCCTTAGGTAAGGAAATATAGGGGAGGCAATGGGTTACTCTCCCCGACCAGTACGATCAATTTGGTGGTTATAATTATTACGGTTAGAATAACTCCTCATAAAATCCGTTTGATTAGTTGAGACTTTCTTCAACTATAAAATTAATAAATGATGAATTTATAATTCGCTAAACTGGAAAAAGTGAAGTTCCAGTGGTCGCATGAAAACTTCAAAAACAGCAGAAGAGTTATTTAAAGCCGCTTACGAAAATCGTTACACTTGGGACGAAGACTTTCCCGGTTATAGCGCCAATGTGGAGCTAATACAGGGACAAGAAACTTACACGGGTAAAATATCTATTAACCGTGACTTGAGTGTAGAAGTAAGTGGAGTTTCCGATATTCAGGTGCAAGAAGGTATTTACATTCAGCTATGGGATGTTATTACCCACCGCAAACCTACTCCTTTTAACGAATCTCATGGGAAGCATGAGTTTATAAAAGGTTCAACAGACGATACACAAGCAGTTGAAATTATTGTTAAGGGGGACTCTGCCGATTCTAATTACAGAATACGAGGAAGGGAAATTTGTCAAGTAACTCGGGTAAAGGGTAGTACGGCTTTTGTAATTGATACTCACGAGAATTTAGATACGGGTGAAGGTTATATTGCAATTCGCTACGTCGCGATTTTTCGTGACATTAAAACCAATGAGGTTCAAAGTATTCTCAAATTTGAAGATACTTATGAGAAAGTGGGTAAATACTATTTAATGACCAAGCAGGTGGTACAAGATTCTCAAGATAGTAATGATACAATAACCCAATTTAACTATTCCAACATTAAGTTACTAGAAACAGTGAGCAGTGAGCAGTGAACAGTTGGGGGTTAGTAATTAATTATCTATACCCTTTCTCCCCATATTCTCATCCCCTCATCTGTGGTCATTTCCCAATTACAATTGGTCTAGTATGTAATTAACAAGCTTTGAAAACAAACTTTGTCACTTAACAGAGCCAGAGGATTATGGAATTAACAAACGAAAATGTAGAAACAGTTCTTGATGAGTTGCGCCCATACTTAATGTCTGACGGTGGCAATGTGGAACTTGTGGAACTTGATGGCCCTATTGTAAAATTACGTTTACAAGGTGCCTGTGGCTCTTGCCCAAGTTCCGCTATGACTCTGAGAATGGGTATTGAACGTCGTCTCAAAGAAATGATTCCCGAAATTGCAGAAATCGAACAAGTAGTGTAGGGAGTAGTAAGCAGTGAGTGGGGAGTAGTGAGTAGGGATGTGAAAGAAAAAAGTTAAAGGTCAAACGTTAAACGTTAAAATTTTTAGGTCTTTTTACTTTTAATACCAAATTGAATAATGATTGTGAGAGCCAGAATCTCAAATCTAAAATGGTATAACCCCAGTCACTATTCTCTACTCACCCCTCCCTCATTCGCTTATGTCTCAGCCTTTATATATTGCTTTTGTTTGGCATCAACATCAACCTTTATACAAGTCTCCTGAAAAAGGTGCATCTTCGTACCCCAGTAACGGAAAATACCGCTTACCCTGGGTGCGATTACACGGTACTAAGGATTATTTAGATTTAGTGTTGATGTTGGAACGGTATCCGAAGTTGCATCAAACTGTTAACTTGGTACCGTCACTGATATTGCAGCTTGAAGATTATATTGCCGGTACAGCTTTCGATCCTTATTTAGAAGTTAGTTTAACCCCTACAGAACAACTAACTCTGGGACAATTAGAATTTATTATCGAACATTTTTTTGACGCTAATTATGATACTTTAATTAACCACCATTCTCGCTATCGGGAACTTTACCAGCTTCGTCAAGAGAAGGGACAAGCTTGGTGTTTGGCCAATTGGGAATTGCAAGATTATAGCGATTTATTAGCTTGGCATAATCTGGCGTGGATCGATCCATTATTTTGGGACGATCGAGACATTGCTAGTTGGTTAAAGCAGGGACGAAATTTTAGTTTAAGCGATCGCCAACGTATCTACTCGAAGCAGCGACAAATTTTAAGTCGGATTATACCGCAACACCGGAAGATGCAGGAAACTGGGCAGTTGGAGGTGATGACTACACCATTAACTCACCCAATTTTACCTTTACTTGCAGATACCGATGCTGGTCGAGTGGCAGTGCCCAATATGACTTTGCCCCGATATCGTTTTACATGGGCTGAAGATATTCCCCGCCACCTACGTAAAGGCTGGGAGTTATATAAAGATAGATTTCAACGAGAACCCCGTGGATTGTGGCCTTCAGAGCAATCAGTGAGTCCGGTTATTTTACCGTATATAGTAGAACAAGGTTTTCAGTGGATATGCTCGGATGAAGCAGTGTTGGGATGGACTTTACAGCAGTTTTTCCACCGCGACGAAGCAGGAAATCTTCAACAACCAGAATTACTTTACCGTCCCTACCGTTTACAAACTTCTGCGGGTGATTTATCAATTGTATTCCGGGATCATGCATTATCAGATTTAATTGGTTTTACCTATAGTGGTATGCCGCCTCAAGTTGCAGCGCAAGATTTAATTGGGCGGTTGCAGAAAATCGCTCAAATGCAACAAAATTCTACAAGCGAACAACCTTGGTTAGTTACTATCGCTTTAGATGGCGAAAACTGTTGGGAATTTTATGAGCAAGATGGCAAACCTTTCTTGGAAGCTTTGTATGAAGGCTTGAGTAAAGAAACGCAATTAAAATTAGTTACAGTTTCCGAATTTACCGAACAGTTTCCCCCCACAGCAACAATCGAGGGAGAGCAATTACACAGCGGATCTTGGGTAGACGGTAGTTTTACGACTTGGATCGGCGATCCGGTAAAAAATCGAGCTTGGGATTACTTAGCTCACGCCAGACAAACATTAGCAAATCATCCAGAAGCAACAGAAGAGAACAATCCCACAGCTTGGGAAGCTTTATACGCCGCCGAAGGTTCCGATTGGTTTTGGTGGTTTGGTGAAGGACACTCATCAAATCAAGATGCTATTTTTGACCAACTATTCCGGTTGCATCTCCGGGGAATTTACCAGGCATTGAACGAACCGATACCAACCTATCTAAGTAAACCCTTAGAAATTCACGAAGCACGAACATCTCACCGCAGTACCGGATTTATTCACCCGCAAATTAACGGTAGCGGTGATGAAGACGGTTGGCAAAAAGCTGGACGTTTAGAAATAGGTGGTGCGCGAGGCACCATGCACAGCAGCAGCACCATTCAAAGGTTATGGTATGGGTTAGACCAATCTAATTTCTATTTACGCATGGATTTCAAAACGGGAGTACAGCCCGTCCAAGATTTACCATCCCAATTAAATTTGCTGTGGTTTTATCCCGACAAAGTCATGCACAACACTCCTTTACCTATAGCAGATGTGCCAGATGTTGCACCACTGAATTATCTATTTCACCACCATTTACAAATCAATTTGTCAACACACTCAATCCAATTTCAGCAAGCTGGTGAATATTCCCAATGGTATCCTCGCCAAAGTAATGCTCAAGTAGCTTTAAATAATTCTTTAGAGCTAGCTGTACCTTGGGCTGATTTGCAGCAACCGCCAGAATCTATTCTAAGAATTGTTGTAGTACTCTCAGAGGAAGGGCAATTTCGTAGTTATTTACCAGAAAACGGTTTGATCGCCATCGAACTAACTTGAATAAGGAATGGGGAATGGGGCATGGAAGAAAAAATTAAGTATTGACGAATAAAAACCTCCCCCCTCTCCCATTTCTTTAACCAATTTCGATCCGGAGTGTTCAAGAAAAAGTTAGGGAAAAGTTAGGTTTATGCAAAGATACGGTAATTATACTGGCGACAAATACTGATAGTAGTTACATTGAAAAAATCGCAGAGTCGCAATTTTAATAACATCGTTAACTATAATGAATCGATTTTCTCAAAAAATATCAAATTTTCATTCAGAAGTTTTGACAAATACTAAACTCGGTCAATTATGTGGTTCTAAAACTTTATTTCGCGAACGTTATGCAATATTGCGTATCTTAGGTAGAGGAGGTTTTGGAGTAACATTTTTAGCTAGAAATGTGACTTTACCCGGACATCCTTTATGTGTAATTAAGCAGCTTTGTCCTAAAGTTAGTAGTCCTAAAAGTTGGCAAAGAGCTAAAGAACGTTTTGAAAAAGAAGCTAAAACCTTAGGTCAATTAGGAAACCATTCTCAAATACCTATGCTTTTAGATTACTTTGAAATGGGAGAAGAGTTTTTTCTCGTTCAAGAATATGTTCGTGGTTGTACTTTAACTAGAGAAGTTAGACGCAACGGCCCTTTAAGTGAATTTGCGGTGAAAAAGTTTTTGCAGGAGATACTTCCGGTATTGCAGTATGTTCATCGAAATCATGTAATTCACCGCGATATTAAACCGCACAATTTGCTTCGGTGCGATGATGATGGACGTTTAGTATTGATTGATTTTGGTGCAGTTAAAGAAGAATTGGCATTAGTTGGGGAACTTGTTGATAAAACTGCAACTACCAATTTCGTCGGAACTATGGGATTTGCACCTCCAGAACAATTTTCTTTACGGCCGGTTTATGGTAGTGATATTTATGCGTTAGGTGTAACTTGTCTTTACTTACTAAGTGGAAAAGCACCTTTAGAATTTGATTACGACACAAACACGGGTGAAATTTCTTGGCAAAAACAGCTAAAAGTTAGCGAACACTTTACCGAAATTTTGAATAAAATGCTCAAGGTTAGTGTAAAGGAACGTTTTAAGTCCGCTTCTGAGGTGATATTTGCTCTCGGTATGGAATCTCATTTATCTAGTTTAACTAACTGCTTAACTACTCAGCCTTTAAAGGTTGAAAATAAGTCTCATGTTCATAGTTTTGAAGAAAATTATCATAGCTATATACCTCCACAAACACGTACTGCTATTGCGATTCGTGAATGGAAAGCAAAATTAGAATCAAGAAAGTCACGACGAAATAATAAACGCCGTTCATCACTGATATAAAAAAAGACTATGTAAAAAAAATATCTTTATTTGAAGTAGAATATCGCTCTTTAATTTCACAACAGATTGCTCTGTCAAAACAAAAAGACAGTTTTTATTAATACATTAATTCTCAGTAAACGCATCGACATCCTCAAAAAATAGTTTAATTTACCGAATTTACATATTTTTTAATCGAGATTTTGTATAATAATAAAATATTTTTCTATGGTAAAAAAAATAATGGGGTCTTTATTATCATAGTTTTTCTAGCAGTCGCCCGAATTAAATGACTATCTACTGCCTAAATCCCGATTGCCCAAATCCCCTCAACGATAGTTTAAGTCAGTTTTGCGTTAGGTGCGGTACACCTTTATTACCATTATTACGAAATCGATTTCGAGTTATCCGGGTGCTTTCACAAGATGGTGGATTTGGTAAAACTTATTTAGCCCAAGATTCAGATAAACTCAATGAACTGTGTGTTATCAAGCAATTAGCGCCTCAAATTGAAGGGAACTGGGCGTTAAAGAAAGCAATAGAGTTATTTGAGAAAGAAGCACAAAGATTGCAAGAGTTGGGAGGGCATCCCCAAATTCCCAAGCTTTTAGCTTATTTTGAACAAGAAAATTGTCTATATATAGTACAGGAATTTATCGACGGGCAGAATTTGCTTGAAGAATTTGAAAGCCGGCGGGAAAGCGATATTTGCCTGGGATGTTATGACGAAAAAGAAATTAGAGATTTACTGTTAAATTTATTACCAGTTATCCAGTTTATCCACGAGCGTGGAGTCGTTCATCGAGATATTAAACCACAAAATATAATTCGTCGTAGCTCTGGGGGGGAGTTAGTAGGAGATTTAGTATTGATAGATTTTGGTTCTTCTAAAGATTTGAAGCCAAAACTTCAATTTAAAATAGGAACTTCCATAGGATCCCACGGTTATTCCCCTATAGAACAAATAAGAGACGGCATAGCTTATCCCGCCAGCGATTTATTTAGTGTTGGGGCAACCTGCTTTCATTTAATTACCGGTATTTCGCCTTTTAAATTATGGACGGAATATGGTTATAGCTGGATAGGTAACTGGGAAAAATATTTGAATTACCCAATTAGCGATGAATTTGCCGATATTCTCAATAAGTTATTACAAAAAGATATCCAACTGCGCTACCAATCGGCTGCAGAAGTAATTGTAGATTTGCAACAGCCTCAGAAATATCCAGTAGTTTCACCATATTTAACCGAAGTTGACGAACAACTTGTACCACCCACAGAAATACCCTCGATACCTAGAAAATATACTCACTTAAAAAGTGTATTAATGGTGGCTGTAGCTATTTCAATGTATTTTGCTGGAGAATTTTGGTATTGGATAGACCGGGAAGCGCAAATCCCCAACGTCGATAGAATTGTTCAACCATCCATTCAGCCAACAACGAAAACCGAGGAGGTTGTCCACAGAGGTGCACATAATCCCATACAATTTGCTTTATCTCAAACCATAAATCTAAATTACGATTTAGCTTCATCCATTGCGATCGCTCCGGATAGTAAGACGATGGTAACAAACAGTACCTTCGGCGTAAAATTGTGGAGCTTGTTAACAAAACACGAAATATCTGTTTTTAATGCCCATAATTTAAAAGTTAATGTGGTTGCCATCAACTCAGACGGAACAAGATTTGTCAGTGCCGGCGACGATAAAACCATCAAGGTATGGAATTTAGCTACAGGGCAAGAAATTCGTACTCTGGAAGGACATACCCAACCAATTCACACTTTAGCTTTTAGTCCTAATGGTAAGATACTAGCCTCTTCAGGCTCAGATAACAGCGTTAAGTTGTGGAATGTAAACACTGGTAAAGAAATAGTTAGCTTTGATAGCCACAACCACAGAGTTAGTTCCCTTGCCTTCGATTCTGAAGGTACTATGCTTGCAAGTGCAGACTTTAATGGTTCTATCAAAATTTGGGATACAACTACTCAAACCCTTTTACGTACTTTACCAAGTGTAAGAAGTAGAGTTAATTCTATTAAATTTATTCAAACAGAAACAAGTAGCAATTCCATCGTTGGCAGTGACAATAACGTCATACGTATGTGGAATCCAACTACTGGAGACAAAATACGTACTTTTCGGGGACATTCTCAATCGGTGATATCCATTGCTGTGAATGCCCAAAATAATCTTATGGCTTCCGGTAGTAGCGATAAAACAATCAAATTGTGGAATTTGAGCACTGGGGAACTTTTATCTACTATTAAAGGACATTCTGGTAAAGTAGAATCTCTTGCTTTCAGCAGGGATGGAAATATGCTAGTTAGTTCCGCGTCCGATAAAACTATTAAAATTTGGCAAAGATTTACTTTTTAATTGTTAAGAGAATAATAATTCAATATAAAGTCAATATAAAATACTTGTAAAGAATATGTCTTAACCTGGGAAAACTATCCGAGATATTCTTGAATTCATAGATAAATAATTATAATTATATTTATATCAAAGACTGTAAACAATTACATTTTCTTTGGTTTATAAAGCTAATTCAAAAACCAGGTTGTGCAGGGAATTTATTGCGTCTGTAAAAATGACTAATAATATATTGAAAGTTTTAACCAGTTCGGTAGTGATGGCTTTAGCCTTCGTGAAACTCTGGAGTGGAGAATCAACTGTAGCTCAAAATACTATATCTTCTCGTTTGAGTCAGTCCCCATCTACTCCCTGGAAAAATGTTTCTTTGGGATTTACATTAACAGGACATTCTGATTCCGTTTGGGCGATCGCTATTAGTCCTCATAAAATTGAAGGCAGCGAAGGAAGGGTTCTTGCTTCTGTTAGCGGCGATAAAACTATTAAGTTATGGGATTTAGCAACAAGAGAGCCAATCCGCACCCTCAAAGGACATTCTGACTCAGTTAGTACTGTTGCTTTCAGTCCAGACGGGAAAATACTGGCTTCTGCCGGTGGAGATAAAATTATTCGGTTGTGGAATATTGCGACAGGGGAGCAAATCGGTACCCTAGAAGGACATTCAGCCTCTGTTCAATCAATTGCTTTCAGTCGGGATGGAAACTTTATTGTTAGCAGTAGTTGGGACCAAAGGGTTAATTTGTGGAATGTAGGTACAAGAGCAAAAATTCGCACAGTTAGAGGAGATTGTGACGTAGTAAATGTCGTTGCAGTGAGTCCAGATGGTAAAACTTTTGCAACGGGAAATCATTTTGAAGGTACGAATCAGTTGTGGGATTTGGCTACAGGAAAGAAAATTAACTCTTTAATAGGTCATGTAGATGCAATTAGTTCTTTAGCATTCAGCCAGGATGGTAAAACCCTCGCTAGCGGTAGTTGGGATAAGACTATTAAATTATGGAATCCTCATACTGGAGATATACTGCGTAGTTTAAATGGGCATTATCATAAGATTTGGTCTGTGGCATTTAGTCCAGATGGTAAAACCCTTGCCAGCGGTAGTTGGGATAAAACGATCAAATTATGGAATTCACAAACAGGAAAACGAATTAGTACCCTTAGAGGACATTCTCAGAGAGTTTGGTCTGTGGCGTTTAGTCCAGATGGTGAGACTCTTGTTAGTAGTAGTTTTGATAAAACTATTAAAATTTGGCAAGCTTTACAGTAAAGAATGTCGAGATTTGGCAATACATTTAGTCTTTTAAAATATAGGGAATTTCACTCGAGTCAAATACAATCTTGTGGGATGGGCAGGGAAAGCCCGTCTGATTTTTAACCATCTTTTTAATACTGCACTCAACTGAAAATCGCTATAGACTAACCAAATCGAAAACCCCACACCTCCGGAACCCTCCCCTAAGCGGGGTGAGGTTCAGGATAAACCCAATTTCTATTATTTTTCTATATTCAAAAAATAAATATTTACCACTTAACGCCGGTTTCTCTTCCTCAGTATGGGTAATTAACTAACCAAATCTCAAGTAATTAAGTGGGCATAAATAAACCAAACTATGTAACATAATGTAAATTAGCTTCTCGATAAGTTGATGCTTGCGCGTCTACAAGGGGTTATTCAATCTCACTAAGTAGCGAGGCACGGAAAATTATAGTTGAAAAAGGCTGTCATGCAATAGGCTGTCATGCAATAGGTATCTCTAGTTTGAGGTTAATTTACTTTTATATAGATAGTTATGTTTTTTTTGCGCCTACTTACTTACTCCCTTGTCAGAACTATAATTTTTCCCACACACCGACTTAATTAAGTATAAAGTGCAGATTTACATGGTAACTCAATTATAAATTCAGCACCTGTATCAGGTTCAGATTTGCAATATAACTTACCACCATGTTTTTGAATGATTTTATAACTGATTGACAATCCCAAGCCCGTACCTTTACCAATTGGTTTTGTAGTAAAAAATGGGTCAAATAATTTATCTAAAACTTCTGGTTTAATTCCATTTCCATCATCTTTGATCGATATTTTAACCGAATTTGGTTCTAGATACTCAGTTATAATCTTGATAGTTTTTATATTATTTTCCTCAGAAGAAAGTGTTAATGATTGAAGTTCATCAATCGCATTAGCTAACAAATTCATAAATACTTGATTGAGTTGTCCTGCATAGCATTGAACCAAAGGTAAATCCCCATATTCCTTAATTATTTCGATCCGAACTTTGGAATCATCAGTCTTAAGGCGATGTTGTAAAATCAATAGAGTACCTTCGATACCATCATGAATATCTACTGATTTCATTTCCGCTTCATCTAAACGCGAAAAGCTCCTCAATGATGAAACAATTGACTGAATGCGTTTAGTTCCAACAGATAAAGAAGAACAAAGCTTTGGTAAATCTTCTGCAATATATTCGATGTCAGCTTCTTCAAGCAAATGTTGAAGTTCAGCAGGTGGTTCGTTACAGTATTCCTGATAACTGCTTAATACTCTTAGAAGATTATCTGAGTATTCCTTAAGGTGAGACAAATTAGCATAGATAAAATTAACCGGGTTGTTGATTTCGTGAGCAATTCCTGCTACTAACTGCCCTAAACTAGACATTTTTTCCGTTTGAACTAGCTGAGTTTGAGTTTCTTGTAAATCAGCCAAAGCTTGTTTCATTTGCTTGGCTTGAGACTTTACTTGATTAAGCAAATCGGATTGCTGTAGCGCCACACTCATTTGTTCTGATGTTTGTTGAAGGAATTGCACTTCAAAATCTTGCCACTCACGAGGAGCATCATTTTGGTAAACTGCTAACAAACCCCATAGTTTTTCTTTTTGATAAATGGAAATAATCGCATAGGCTCTTGCTTGGTAGCTCTCTAATAATTTTATATGGCAATCATTGAAGCCAGCAGCATAAATATCATTACAGATACGAAAGATAGTTCCTTTCGCAAATGCACCTCCTTGAGTTTCTATTAAATGAGTATCTGATGCTAAAGATAATTTTTTAATGCTACATTCGCTGACATTTTCTCGTAGATGATTTTCTTCCCACTGCATTTTCATTAAGGAGTTATAACCTGCAGTTGCAGACTCTGCAATAAACTCACCACTCCAATCTGGGTTAAAGCGATAAATTAATGCTCTATCTGCTTGTAGTAGTTCCCGTATTTCTTGTGTTGTTGTAGAAAAAACAAGGTCTACATCCAGTGAAGAGCGAATTTTAGCTACAATACTCGAGATAGCTTTCTGTCTTTCAACTCCTTGTTGAAGTTCCCTATTTGACTTTTTCAACTCCTTTGTCTGCTGGCGATTATAACCTAGTAAAGTAGAATGCTGCAAAGCAACTCCCAATTGGGCTGCAATTTGACTGATAAAATCAACTTCAGAAGCTTTCCAATGGCGTAATTCTTGATGTTGATAAACCCCTAAAAGTCCCCAAAGGTTTTTCCCGACAAAAATTGGCACTACAATAAAAGCTTTAATATGGAACTGCTCGTAAATATCGAGGTGACACTGGGAGTAACCTTGTTGATAAACATCATTAACTACGTAAACTTCACTTTGGGCATATCTACCACCTTGAGTATCTTGGAGGTAAGTATCATTCCAGACTACATTAACACCTAATTCTCCAACATTTATCCACTGGGGGCTAACAGATTCAAAGTCAGCAACAAATTTTCCACCCCAATCGGAATTAAATTGATAAACCGCAACTCTATCAACATCAAGTATCTGGCTTAACTCTTTTGTCGTAATTCGGAAAATTTCCTCAATATCAAGAGATTCGCGAATTTTACCAACAATACCTGCAAGTGCTTGTTGTTTAGAAATCAAATTTTCTAATTCAAGATTGGAAAACTGTAGCTGTTCGGTTTTTTGCTGGAGTTGCTCGGTTCGTTCATGTACCTGCTGTTCTAAATTAGAATTAAAAGCTTGTACTTGCTGATAAAGTCTGTACTGTTTAATTGCTGTAGAAAATCTTTCACTGAGTGCTTGAGCATACTTAAGGTCTTCTTCTGTCCAAGGTTGAGCCTGTGCCGTTTTCTCTTGTCGCCATACTTCAAAAGAACGTCGTGGCATTAATTGGCGAGTATCTGGATTATGACATCCTGCCCATAAAATTTCCGTATCTACCTCGTCTCGAAAAACACTTAGACAGCCAACAATGTCACTCCCATAATGTAGAGGGATAATTACAATACTACGAACCGAAGTGGATTGAAAAAATGGTGCTAAGGTGCGGAATAAAGGTTCGCGGTAAATGTCGTCAATTGCCCAGAGGTGGGAATGATTATCAACAATTTCAGGTTCGTCGGCTAGTTTATATACTGAACGCATCCACTGTACTGACCAAGGTTTGTAACCAGTACTATCAGAACCAGATTCAACTACTGAGTGTAAAAAATTTTTCCACAGGTAATTTTCTTCAACAACTCTACTTTGTTCAAAGTCTAAGAAATCTGGCTGTCCTCCGCAAGTATATAATTCAGTTCCTTGATTTTGATCTGTAAGTAAATAAAGTCTACCACCAGAGCCATCAAAAGTCGCAACTGCTTCATCAAGAGCCGCCTGTAATTTTACTGTAGGAGTGGTATAAAGTAGCTTGGTAACGCGGTTGATATTTGCTTCCTGCTTTGCTTGCGATCGCATTTGGTTGAGCAGAATTGATTGAGCAATGGCAACTCCGACTTGATCTACAACAGCTTGAATAAACTTCAATTCATCTTGGGTAACATTACGCGACTCGCTGTGGTGACAAGCTAGCAATCCCCAAAGTTGAGCAGAAGGATTCGAGGAAGGAAGCCGTTTTGTTCGGGTGGAAAGTTCTTCCAAGACAATTGGTACTACTACTGAAGATTTTACTCCCATTGCAGTTAAATATTCTGCATGGCACGGATCTAAAGAACGATAGCAGATATCATTTTCTTGTTGACTTTCTCCTGTTTCTGGATATTCTAAGAGACTAATACCAATTTGAAAATTAGAAACATCTACCACCGAACGTTGACGCGCTCGTAAATACAAATCGCGGGCAGAGGGAGGGATATCATCAGCAGGAAAATGCAAGCCTAGCAAAGAAGGTAGGCAATTGCGATCGAGGGATTCTGAGATGACTACACCACTGTTGTCGGGATTGAATTGATAAACTTTGACACGATCGGTACCCAAGTAATCACGTACTTCTGCCACCATTGCATTTAAAATTTCTTTGAGTTCTAAAGATTGGCGGATACGATTAGCAATACGGTGTAGAAGTGCTTCTTGAGTGTCAACTGGCTGCAGCTTTGGCAATTTATCCATAACAAAACTTCATCAAAAATTAAAACTCTTATTCATAGAGTTCCCATTTTTAATATGTAAATTTCATTGCAATTGTAAAGATGGGGAGGTGGGGCGGTGGGGAGGTGGGGCGAGCGGGCGG
>JBHJJJ010000154.1:0-11272 GCA_050042755.1 Rivularia sp. (in: cyanobacteria) | reverse complement strand
CTCAAACTATCTTCCCAATATCCATTTTCCGCATATAGTGCGACACGATCTAAGGGTGAGGCTGTTTTGAGTTGGTTGGTTAAATCTTGAGTTGGCTCAACTCTTTTAATCAAACCTTCTGGATAGTCTTCATCAGCTCTGTCATCATCTACTAAAATACTCCAACTATACTCTTGATTTAGTTCTAGAGCAGGTTTATTTGTAGGAAGACTAACGGTAACAATACCGGGTTTTTCAGGAGGATTGAAACTAACTTCGTGCAGAATATTTCCGCTAGAATCCTTCAACTCAAATAATAATTCTTCTTCTTGAGGGATTTGAGGAATATAGAAAAAGAAGGTTGGATGCTCTGCACTTGTTAAGAATAAGGAGGGTTCAGCAGAATTACCGTTACCTTGATTCTTCTGAGAACAACTTTCTTGTTTAGTTGGTATTAAAGGAATCAAGTCAATACATTGTCCTCCTCTTGTTGCTGCACCTCTTCTTCTACGAGGTCTTCCCCTTCTAGCAACTCTTCTGTACCTGGAAACACGTCTCTGATAACGCCTTACATTGGCGATCGCCCTACGAGCAAATCTATTTCCGGGACGTAGCCTTAATGCTTGTCGGAAAAGTCCTTCTGCTCTAGAATATTGTCTGCGTCTAGTTGCAGCGTAACCCTGCCGCATTAATTGGTCATATCTAGACCTTCTTGCTAATAAAACAGAAGATTCCATCGAATCTGCTGCTGAAAACTGATTAAAGATTGCAGGTGTAAGCAAACCAGCAGAACCAATTAATAAAACCACAAGCAGATATTTCAGCCAAGGTTTTTGTTTCATCAAAATTGTACCTATTTGTACTAATTTGGCTTTGAGTTAATATGTGTTGGTATTGCGATTTGTTGTAGTAATTGATGCGCCTTATATCAGCGTATTTATTTAGCGCAATACTTTTAGCCGCAAATCACATTGATTGCTGCTAATTGATCTTTATCCCTGATGTAAATATAACGGTTTTCGGTTGTTGAATAAGCCAATAAACCTCACCCCGCCCTATCGGCCACCCCTCTCCTTTATAAGGAGAGGGGGTGAGGTTTCCTCCCCTTTCCCACCTCCACTATTCAACCAATAGAAGTAAATTAAGCTTTAGCCCATTTACCTATCCAAGCACCACCACGAAAACGCGCACGGGGGAATAACAAGCGCATTACTATCCAAGAAGCACAGTAAACCGCAATCCAGACTATGCTGTAATGAATTACATAAGTTAGTAAATCTGGTTTTTGAGTAATATTTGGTAACCCGACCAAATTAATCATTAATGATAAGAAAATACCTTCAAAAATTGCGGCAAAAAATTGTATAATTCCCGGCCAGTCGTGGTCCCAGAACAACTTTTGAATTAAGGTATAAAGAATGTCCCAAACTAAACCAAATGCACCCACATAAAATAAGATCCAAAAGTAGATAAATTCTATGTTTTGGAAGCCGTTACTAACAGCAAAAGGTAAGGTGAATAAAACACCAATAGTTGCTAACAGAAATATCCGAGATTGCCAGCGTCCAATTAATGTAGGAGTCATTTCAGTTATCAGTTATCAGTTATCAGTTATCAGTCAATAATTAATAAGGAGAAGATTTTTTTCTTCCCCCTCTTCCCCCTCTTCCCCCTCCCTGTAATCGGAAAGGGTTAGTGGAGGATTAGGGTTTTTTATTCATAGCCCATTTAATCCATTGGAACAATGAACCTAAACCATCAAGATAGCCGATTCCTGGAGCTTTTGCTGCAACTAAGCTATCTGCCGATCTTTGAGCAGCATATTGCAATCCTAGGAATGAATCTACTGCTGCGTAGGGACCCCCTAAAGTCAATACTCCGCAGCAATAGACTCTACCGCGATTGTTTCGCACTTCTTTAATTTCAAAGTCGTTAGCGATTTGCAATCCACCTTTGGGAGACAAGCGGAAGTTGTAATTTTCGATTAAATCTTTAAACAAAGGATTATTCTTGGGTTCAGCTTCCAGTCCGGTAGAATCAATGATAAAATCTGCTTTAACCTCTAATATTCCTTTACCAGTATCAACATAGGAAAGTGGTTTACCGTTTTGGTCACGCTCTACTTTTTTTACCTGACCAAACTCAATGTTGTACCATCCCTCATCTAAACCTTTTTGAATTATCTCTTTCCAATCAGTCCGATCTGCTGTAGTAGTTCCACCCCAAATTTTTAGAAGTTCGTAGCGCTCTTCTGGTGAAGCACCTTCTAATTTGGCACGTAAATCTCCACTCCAACAAGCTTTGGGCCAATTAAATGGTTGAAATTCCCAGTGATTTTCTACCTGTCGTCGTGAAAAGCCGAATTTAGTTCCTTCTATGTTCCGCTTTCGCATCAGGTGAATAACCATGATTTTCGGGTTTCGCTTTCTCGCTTCAAAGATTCTTTGAATAATTCGAGATGCTACAATCCCTCTACCGCGAATAATTACGGTTCCTCCCTGACGCTCTAATTGCTGGTATTTATGATTATGTTCTTCATAAGCATTAACTACAGACTTAAAATCACCAGTTTTAATACGGTAATCTTGCAAGTCTTGTAAAAATTTGATCGCAGGATAACCTGTAGCAATATGAAGGTAACGTCCTACTATAAAACCATGAGAGCGTCTATTTTTGTCGGGAATCGAATATGCAATTGCATAACGACCATCCATTGTTTTACGGATGCTGCGAATGCGTCCGTATCTTAACATCTGGGACCAGCCTATACGCTCGGCTTCTCTATCAATTGAATCGAATACTTTTCCAGATTTAGGAGTATAAGTTTCAATAAAATAAGGCTCGGCAAATACTTGCCATAGATGTCTCAAAGCCCAAGTATATTGACCCGCATTAAAATCTTGCCAAGCTTCTCGCAAAGCATAACCAGGCCACCCCCAAAGGTTATCCGGACAAGAATCAGACCCCGAACGCAGTCTTTCGTGAGGAGGGATTTGAGAGTTTTCGCACAGACGCTGATAACGAGCGTAAGGTTGTTTGTCAATACCTAAAACAGCAATTTTTTCCGGTTTTACACCATAAACTCTCAAATGGTCTACCCAAGAAAAACTACCCAAACCTCCTCCCAAAGCAACGTAATCTATCTCTTCAACTCTATTTCCACTTGCATAAAGAGATTGCACATCCACCATCTGCGAAGACATAAATTCTTTCGATGGAAACTTTGATAGGGATGGTGGTTGAGGAGCTTCGATTTGAGTTTCTAGATTATCATTTTCTAAGTTAAAAGCAATAGTTGCTTCACCAGATGCAGGTGTTATTGATAAAGCTTTAGATTCTACTAATTCAGCATCAACAACATCACGTTGATTTACCGGAATTATTTCACCTGTTGTAGCTAACTCTGTCTCATTTGCAGCTTGAGGATTTAAATCCGGAGGAGGAGTAAGCATCACCTCTGTACCCGTACCTTGAATGGGTAAAGTTACAGTTATCTTGTACACACCTATTTGTAAAACA
This sequence comes from Rivularia sp. (in: cyanobacteria), assembly GCA_050042755.1. Lineage (GTDB taxonomy): Bacteria > Cyanobacteriota > Cyanobacteriia > Cyanobacteriales > Nostocaceae > Rivularia. Next base: position 7,774 of record JBHJJJ010000154.1, on the reverse strand, counting down.
TCCCCATTATGAAGTGGTTGACTAAAATTATTTAAAAATGGAACACCGTTAATGCTTGTACCGTTACTACTCCTATCAGTGAAGGTGATTTCACCATTAACAAGATGAATTACTGCATGAAAGCCAGAAATTAGGCTATGATTGAAAACAGCTTTTGATAGGGATTGTTCTTCGTAACTATCGGGTATTGTTGTTGATTCCCTACCAATACCTAAAGGTAAAGTAAAATCTTGCTGTATAGTTTCTTGGCTAACAGCATCTTTCCAAGTTAGTTGTATATTCATAATTGTGCTTCAAGTATCTTAGTTTTCAGGAGGTAACTCTTTCTGAGGTGGCAAATAATTAGTCTCATTTGCTTGTAAAGCATATCCACAGTAGGGGCAAAAATCTCCTATATAGTCGTAAGGAATTTGCCTCATGCAGTTTTGACATTTAACCCCATATTTGGATTGAATAATCTCAATATCTGTAACTTTTAGAGCAATTCTGCCTAGTTTAAATACGGTTCCAATTGAGAGTAAAACCTCTTCTAAAATAATCATTTTTCCATCAACCACTACTGGATTTGGTGATGGTCTATTACCAGTTAAATTTTTTAAAAACCAACCTTTGCGATGAGAATCGTAAAATATTTCTACGTGTAATCTAGAAACTGTTTTTTCGCTCTTAGGCAAAGCAATATCGCATTGGTTTTCATCTCTACCAATGAGAATTTTACCTACTTCTTTAGTATTATCTGCATCGGAAATAGTTTGGGAACGTGTACCACCCTCCTCAATCCATTCTAAGGTTATTCTGTACATGAAAAATTTTTCTTGGAGGAACATTCACAATTATTTAAGCAAGATTTTTAATTAAAATCTAGCTTTACTACATACAAAATCCAGTTTTTTGATAAAAAATCTTCTGCGGTAGAGGCTAATATTGGATAATAATCTAGATATATCTAACTAAAACTAAGGGATTTCAAAATTTCTCATTAAAATTATTATTATCATAAGTATATATTACAGTTTGCTCTGATTAAATAATAAATATTAGTTAAATCATAGACTGAAAATTTTATATAAATCCGGAATAATGTTAAAAGTACTCGCTACCTGCCCTATCCCAATAAAGTCTTATACTGCTTAATATATTAAGGACTATAACGTAAATTTTATTTTATTAGGGAAGCATATAAGTTAAATCGGAAGCATTTTACTATTACTCAAATATAGTCAAAGCTTTAAATCTATGTCTATTAAATCAAAACAGCTAGCACAATCGATTCAAGCAATTCAAAAGTTTACGGAAGCTAAAGCTAAAGAAATTCCAGGTTTTGAAGATATTCTCAAAGAATTTGCAAGCATTGCTGCTTCTCTGAAGACAGGTAAACTTACTATTCAGATTTTTAGTCGTTTGCCAATTTTAGCTCAAGCTTTAGAGACCTATTTAGATAGCTGTCAATATACTGATTTATACTATCAATATAAAATATCCAATTTACCAAATTTATCCAAAAATGATTATTCCATACTTATACTTAAAGCTAACGATAAAATAGGAGAACAAGAAACACGTTACAAACTTTCTCCTAATCAAACAATATTAATTGGACGTAATCCTAAATCTGAGAATAAATCTGAAGTTATCGAAATTGCTTTACCAAAGTACAAGAAAATATCAGGTAATCATGTAGAGATTAAACCTGTAATCAATTCAGATTCTAATACTGTTAATTGGGAAATTTGTGATTTAAACAGTCGTAACGGTACTTATATTAATGGTCATAAATTACAGGGCTGTAAGATATTGCAAGCTGATGATATTATCACTTTAGCTTATCCAAGTAAGAGTGATAAATGTCCAGAATTTGTATTTGAAGCTACTGTAGAAGATAATTCAGAACGGGAAGCTAGAGCAGAATTAATAGATGGTGATATTGTATGTTTGATATTGACTCTCGAACATCAGCTTGGAGATGATGATAAGCAATTTATTCAATCATTAAGCGAACATCAAATTGAAAGATTATATATTATCGCAAACACTTCAGATAGCGATATACCTAGTCACGAAATTAAAAATCAATTAGACGAAATTAATAAATTCATTAAAGAAATTAAATTTAATTTTAGTTGGGAAGTTATTGCTTTAGCATTACAGTCATTTTATCCCCAGAATAATGCTGATAATTCCAACCATACAGTTATACAGCTAGAGTCAGATCAAATATGTCAATCTTTGGCAGAATTTGGTAAAAATCAAGCTGAAGAAATACGATTGAAACGATTGACAGAAAAATTGCGATCGCAAATTTTTGTAATCGAAGAGTTTTTGCAATTAAAGTCAGATAATCTCAAGCAAGAAATAGAAAAAATCGAAGTAGAATTACAAGGACGTAGCAAAGAAGAATGGCAAAAATTGATTGAAAGACTATTGAAAAGAGTAGAAGAAGAAAGAGAAGATTTCTTCAGAAGAGCTAAAGCTGAAATAAATCGTTCAATCAAGAATTTAACCAGCGAATTTACTCAAAATAGTATTTCCAATAAAGTTAAATCGTTCATCGATACATTAAAACCAGTGGTTTTAAAAGAAGATAAGCAAGTTTACATACAGCTACAACCAGAAGACGGTAAAGACTTGCAAGAAGCAATGATTGAATTTAGTCATAAAGAACTAATTGATTGGGCTAATCAAGAATTAGTAAGAATATCTCAACAATATGGAGGAGGAGGTTTAGATGGACTTGTGAAAAGAAGTTATGAAACCCTTGATTGCATATCTTCTTTATCATTAGCTAATTCATTCACTCAACCATTCTCTAATGTTGATTTTGAAAAAAGCTTGCAGGATTCCTTGATGCAAATTCAGAGCAAAAAATCATATTATGAGGAAACTATTACTAAAGATTTGCGTGGAGTAGGAAGAATTTTTATTCCTGGTGTCATCGGAGCATTATCATTATCTAGCTTATTCGGTGGTATGCCAGTAGTAGGAACAGCAATATTTTTAATTGTACAAGCAGCTACCGAATTAGTTAGTTTTGTGGGAGGTAGTCTTTCTGAATCGGATATTAAAAAATATAAATTAGAAGAACAAGTTGCTAAATTAAAAGAACTTGAATTCAATTATTACCAAAGGATGGCACATTTTTTGTGTGACAGACTCTTGGAAGATATTATTTTAGCCTTGGAAGAAGAAGAATGGCAATTCAAGAAAAACGTAAATTCAATTTACGACCAGTTAACTGATTCTATAAATGAATTGAATAGGCAATTAGCAGAATATCAAAAACAGCAAAATAGTTTAACTCAAGACAAAGCCCAATTTCAACAAATCAAGAGTAACATTGAATCGTTGTAAATGATATTTATTTATTCATCGGATGCTTTCCACTGTTGGGTAAAACTAAAATTGGCTTGTCATGATAAATAAACTCAAAAAGCCAATTCAATCTCCGCTCTGAAGAGGTTAAAGACATTAAACGATTGCCTGAAATATTACAAGTCCATGGGATCGTGTTCTTCGGGTATTGACAGAAAAAGAAGAATATCCGTTTAGCTGTACATCGCAAAAATAAAAAGATTGTTCCACAGGGACAATTAAACATACCTGGCGTTAAATAGTCAGTTAATAAATTAAACAAAAAAACCACAGCATTAAAATTGCATTGTGGTTTTTTTTGCATCAAAAAACCGATCGCGTCAATCTGTTATTATTCCGAATCAACATATCAATCAATTCCCGCGCAAACGGACGCAACTGTTCAATCATTTCACGTCCGTCAACATTTCCATCAGCGTTAATTGTTGGATTGAAATTTAAAACAACAGGTTGTGAACTGCTGTAATTATTATTTGTTGTTGCTGGTAAAGGATTAAATTGTAGCGCTTCCTCTGTCGAATTCACCCCATGCACGATCGCATTAATTAATGCAGTTGGGTCAACACCTTCGGCAACTGTTGCAAATAATGCCTTACCGGACGCTGTTAAATCTGACAATGCCCCCATTTGGGCATCGGAGGATGGTAGGTAAGAGCGAACGCGGTTGGTAAAATCTATTATCGGCGCTAATGCTTGATGTACTTGTGATTTAATCCCATTCGCAAAAGTAATCATTAAATGCTTACCTGCATTGTTAAACCAATCGCCAACATTATTAAAGAAGCCCGGTACAGCAGTCCCCCAAAACCATGTAAAATAATTCCACACTCCCTCACCCCAAAACTTAGACTAGCATTCAATAAGTGACCAAAAGCACGCACTAGACCAGCTATGGGATTTTGGATAAACAAACTTATTGTTTTACCATTAAAGATGTGCAAATTTTCCGCATATCGTTTCGCTTTTATGAAACTAATCTCCATAGCTAATACATACCGTATTCAACCAATCGCATTCGAGGAATTTATATCCAAGTTCTCTGCGAACAGAAATTTTCAATTGACAGATTAACCTAGAAGCAATTAACTCTACATAGAATCATGACAATTTCCAAAAAAGTTTCAGATATCCTTTGGGCAGTAGCAGAAAGATATCTAGCTTCTCTCTCAGAAGAAGAACGTAATCAAATTTTAAGTAGCACATCAAAAAACTGTGCTTTGCCATCTACAGAACAAACCACTTCATCTACTAACTCGTGAAAAATTGCTCTTAACTCGTCTCTGGTAGCTGATTCCCAAAATTTATTATTACTTGCGATACGCTAAAGCGTCGCCCGAAGGGCTATCGTACTCAAAATCCGGCGTTGCCTACTCAGTGTATGAATTTAAATTTTTAGCATTATTGAACAACGTTTTTATAGGGTTTTGCGCTTCTAGTTTAGACGTATTCATATTTTCAATCAGCAACGCCAAACCTTTAATTTAAAATTTGTTAACGCCTTTTCTGCCAATGAGTAGATTTAGATAAGTTTAACAGAACGGCTGATTAGAAGATTTGTCTATGCAGATGTATCGCTAAAACCTTCAAGAGTTTCCATCCAATCTAAAACATCGATGCCTAAATCTTTAAATAGTGATATATGTTTTGTATTTGTTGTTGCAATAGTTATTTTATCAAAATTATTTAATTGAATAATAGCTTGGGAAACAAGAATTACATCACCATCTAAACGTTGATTACCTGCTGTTGGCTTTCCTCTGTTTCTTGTCCATGCCCATAACTCAGCAGCTTTTTTCATCACTGCTGAATTAATTGTGATTAGCCCAACACTTTCATTAAATTTATTAAGCCTATCAATACTTTTCTGCTTGCCAGTTCTTAATAATTCACGGCGTACCTCATAATCCGTTACTTCCGCTACTCTGATAACTGTTTCTCTATTTAAGGATTTTAACCATTTTTGAATATTTGGATTTATCTTTGGATGCGTCAGTTGACTCAATGGGTTAGTATCTGGAACTATTACTTGACTCATGAAGAAATTTGAAAAGATGCTTGATTTTTATTTAATTCATTTTCAATTTCTGGATAAACTTCTTCATCGTAACCTGATTCATCAGTCATCCATTCATCTACAAGATTAATTACATTTTCTAAAGAATAATCGCTAACGTTCTGTTGATTTTCAACTTTAACATCTGGCATGGATGAGACTGTATATTCCTGAGAATTAGATGTTATGGATGTCTTCGCTCTATCAGAGCCATAATATCTAACTGTTGTTTTAAAAGCTCTGTTACCTTGATAATGACCTGAATATTCTTCACCAAATATAGTCCTAAAAGGATACACTGTTCTATCCTTAATTAACTCATCAACTTTCCTTTGAATTATCAATAAATCATCTAAGGAAAGGGATTCTAATTGTTCAATATATTTATTCAACATAAAGTTTTGAACCATGTTCGTAAAAAATTGAGTTGCTTCCTTCGATACTCCCGCTGCTTTATCTAAATCGATGCCAAAGGCATATAATTCTTATTCAATTACAAGTAAATCACCGGGAGTGCATTTTAAAGCTTGGCATAGTTTTTCAAAAGTATCTCTATCAAGTCTTTTAGGCATTACTCGACAAGCCTTTAACTTTGAAATAGTACCTGGATGAAGACCTGTAACCTCCGCTAAATCCCCAGTTTTTATATCCTGTTCAAGCATAAGATGAGCTAGTTTCCACTTAATCGCCACTTGTGGTGCGCTTAACTGCATTTCCAAAGATAATCCTTAAACGATTAGAACTTAATCATATCATAACTTTTTTCTTCGTTATCATACAATTATAACATTAAAAGTTAGTATCTAACCGAAACGATTGCATTATGCAGGAACCCAATCAAATTTTAAGCAATACATCAAATGATTGTGTTTTACCATCTACAGAACAAACCACTTCATCTACTAACTCGTGAAAAATTGCTCTTAACTCGTCTCTGGTAGCTGATTCCCAGAATTTGTTATTACTTGCGATCGCGCTCAAAATCCGATTTCTGCTTTCATCGGCTACTAGGTTGAGTTCTGAGGTTCTTACCAAGTTTTCTAGCCGTTGTTCCTTAATTTTTATAGCACTATCAAAGTCCGGATCGTTAAGTTGTTTTAATTTGAGAATCTGTTGCTGGAGTTCCAATATCTCTGGTGGTACTTCTTCTGTATTCTCAACTGGCATATTATCAGCTATGCTTACAGCTTTATCCCTCAAAGCTTGGATGGTTGTAGCAATAGCATCTCGTAGCCGAAAATACTTTCTCACATCACACTTCTTAGGTTGACGTGGCTTTGGATAAGCACCCGGACATTTTAAATGTTCGTAAACTTTGCCATTGTAATTATTTGAACGCTTTTCCATTGTTGAGCCGCATTTAGCACATTTACATAAACCTACCAGCGGATTGCTTACGCTTCTACGTCTACCGCAGGGATGAGTAGCTAAAATTTGATTTATATGTTGGTGCTGTTCAATTGTGATAATTCCCTCATGTTCCGACTGAAGAATTACCTGCTTATCTAAATCGTCTGGATAATAACGAACCATTCCGCATAGTTGAGGATTAACTAACCATCTGCGGAATGCCGAAACGTCACGAGGGAAGTCTTCATGTTTATATTTCCCAACTCGTTTAAATCCGTATTTATCAACCAACTTTCTAATAGTTTTTGATAATTCACCCGATTCGATAAACATCTCTATGCATTCTCGGGCTACTTCGACATAAGTTTTATTTGTATTTCTGTATTGCTTAAGGTTAGGAACAACAGTATCCCCGTTTTTTATAAAACCAAATATTGCTTGATATATCTTTCTTTTCTCTTGAAAATATCTATGTCCTTGAATAGCATTATATCTATTTTTATCTCTAACCTGGGCGGACATTGCAGCTAATATTCTACTAGTAAATAAACCTTCAGGAGTTTCTAAATCTAAACTCCCACCGTCAAGAAATATCAGTTCAACTCCAAATTTCTGCAATTCCTCACGAGCTACTTCCCAACCTAATGCAGAACGAGTGAATCTGTCAAAACATGGGACAATAATCTTATCAACTTTTCGCGATCGCACTAATTCAAGTACTCGGTTATACCCCTTGCGTTTGTCAGAAGCACCCGATTCTATATCCCAATGAATCTGCTCATCGGTTAACCCATATTCCTTTAATTTTTCGATATAACGTTCTAACCCATGACCTTCTGAATGTTGCCTTTGAGTGGATACCCGACAATAACCCAATGCCCTTGATAAATCGCGCATATTGACTGCATTTAAAACGATTTACCACATCATATCATTTTAGGTGGCTATTGGCAGATATCCCACATACAACGTCACCTAGTACGTCATAAGAAACGAAATCCA
>JBHJJJ010000153.1:0-10369 GCA_050042755.1 Rivularia sp. (in: cyanobacteria) | reverse complement strand
GGTATACGGCAATCAAAAAGGTGAGTGGGTTGATGAAAATTCCCCAGTTGATACTAACGGCGAATATAACCAGGTGCTGTGTGAAGCAGAGCAGCTTTTGCTAAACTCCGCTAGTGAAGATGTAAAGATTACTATCCTGCGTTTAGGTGGAATTTATGGCCCCAAGCGGGAAATTACGAAGCGCTTTGCCCGCATTGCTGGTAAAACCATGCCTGGAAGCGGTGCAACTTTTACCAGTTGGATTCACCTCGACGACATTATTGCGGCTATGGATTTTCTCTGTCAAAGGAGGTTGGGTGGTATCTATAATCTGGTGAATGACTTTAACCTTACCATTCGCGAATTATCCGATAAAGTTTGCTTACGCGAAGGTTTAGAAAAGATTCTTTGGGATGACACAAAACCCAGCTATCGCTTCCTCAATGCTCGCGTAAGTAATGAGAAAATTAAAGCCGCAGGTTATAAGTTGATTCATCCCGATAGGATTATTTGAATTAGGGAGTAGGGAGTAGGGAGTAGGGAAAAAATTTTTGGTTTTCCAATTTTCACCATTGTGCTAAGTTAGTAACGGATGTAATACTGGTCAATATACGGGAACAAAGCTTGGGTTAATAATGAAAAGAATAAGTAATTTTCTTCCCCCTCTTCCCCCTCCTTACCCTCACCTGATAATGTTGGCTGTGGATTTACTCGCAATTAATTATTAATTAAAATCTGTTGCAAAACCTGCCAGCATTCAATGGCTAGTTGCTCGGAGATACCGAAACCAATACCACGAGTTCCTCCAGTTATAATAGCTACTTTTGACGACATAATTTTGAGTACCTTTTCTTAATCTAGATTAACTTTTTTTATTACTAATATCTGCTGCTTCATTAAATGTATAATTGTCCCAAACATTTTTACCATCAGAACCAGGTTTTTGAAAATCATAGGGACGCTCGGGCATTGATTTAAAATATTCTTTATCAAACCAAAGACCTGTGATGGTAGACTGATAAGGTTCTCCAACTTGTTGAATTTGGAGCGCACCAGTTTTCTCATCAATGGTAATTAAGTGTCCAGTTAAACCATAAATTGCTTTTCCGGGAAAAATATTGCGACGAGAAGCCGTTTCTGATGGCGGTTTCATAATCCCACGATAAAATTGATCGCGCTGTTGAGGAGGAATACCTGCTCTTGCATCTTGAATCGCTCTTTGTGTAGCATCAACTCGATATAATTCTGCTAATTTCATCGGATCGGTTTCTGCTTCATGGTGATTTCTTTTTTGATTTTCTAAGACAATCTCCCAAGGAACAAATATTGTTTCTATTTCAATAATATGCTTTTGTAATTGTTTGAGGATTTCTGCTTCATTATTGACGGGATTATCATTAAGAAGCTTTAACATTATTAAAAGAATCCGTTCTCCTTTATTAATTGTTTCACTGTTCTTGATTTTATGAAAAATCTTCTGGATTCTTTCAAAGCTAGCTGAAGGAATATTTTTTTTTAACCGATCCCAATCAACATTATTTTTATCGGAAAGATAATTTTCTGACAATATATTTGCTGTTTTCATCCAAATATCATATCTGGGTTCGACAAAATTATTTAAATTCATCTACAACCTCATTTTTTAGTAGATTATATCCATTATGATGTCTAAATGATGCTAAATAATTAGAAATAATTCCAGGACTTACGCAATTGTCACAAGACTCGGGTGGTGCGTGACACCACAAGTCTTATTATTGCGTTATAAATCAAGCAAAGTGTCACGTGCCCCTACAAGTAAAATGTGCCAGTAAGTCCTAAATTCTATATATTTGACAGTTGAAATATTTCTAAAGTTAAGCCAGAATAAACTCCTTCTTTATCATATTTAACATTGAGTTGTTGTAATTGGGAATCTGTTACCAGCCAATTTGCTGCAATAGTAAAGGAATTGCCAATATTGAGTTTTGTCGGACAACTTAGAGAAATACCATCAGGGAAAAAGAACGTTTTATTTTCTAATAAAGGCCATTCTAATTGAGTTTGTATTGGTTGAGAAACTTTTAAATCTGGAGTCATAGTAACAGAAGTTCCTTGCCAATTGCCGCTCAAATCTCTCTCGGGTAAAAGATTGACTGACTTTGACCAATATTTACTGGGAAATTCTACTGCATCTTCCCGAATACTTGTCATTCGCATCAAATTGCCATTACCCTGATAAATAATGGCAACACTATGTCTTATATCTTCATGCATGAAGAAAAATTCAGCAGGTTGAAAAATTGAACCAGGTTCTAACTGTGTAGCAGACCATCCAGCTGCACCTTCTTCAAAGAAAAAAGACCTCATTGAAGGAAATGCTGAGTGAACCATTCCATCAGATTGTATTTTATCTCGTTTATTTGACTGCCAATTTTTTTCTTCTATCCTACCGTCAGCATATGTATAACGATTAGTTTGATAAATTTCTGTTTGTTCTGGATTGCTACGGAAACTTCTTAGACTTTGAAATGATTCTATAATCTCTCCTTCGGGAGAATATCTTGTCCAAATTCCCTGCCAATCTCGTAAATGATTTGTAATAAAATTTTGCCAGTTTTGCTCTTTTAAATCCATTTTTTATAACCCAATTAAAGTCCAAAAATATCCATCAGGAGCGACAAAGGAAAAACTATTTTCGCCAAATTCGTTCTCATACACCTGTGTTATCTCTGTAGCTTCGCTACTACTAACGCGCTGGTGATAAGACTGAATATCCTTGACCTTCATGGTATATAAACAAACTCCTAACGAACCAGGACGAGAATAAGCAAGCTTCTGCAGGTAAGCTACCTTCAAACCGCAAAACTTCCAAATTACCGGAACGAATTTGGGGTTCATCTGTAGTAGAAGTCGATTGTCCTATATTAAAGCCAAACTGTTGCCAATATTGGATCTGGTTAGATTCATCATCTGCTGTTGCACCAATAACGATTTCATATAAACCGCTGATGGCTGGTGTTTCCATTGATGTACTATCCTGAAAAAATTTTAACTTGATTAGAATATCATTAATATGTGAAGATTTAACTTATTTACCGTTACAAACCCCGTACAGTGCCCGATGTGAAACGGGCGTTTTTGATTACAGCAACTAAATAAAATTGCTCAATAAAGGTAATTTCCCTGGTAATTAAATCTTTAATTAATATTTCATTTTCAGGAATCATGAACTAACCGAGCAAGAGTTGCTTCCATAACTTCCGTAGTTTGACCTGAAACAGTAAACATTAAGGCTTCACGATATACTCTTTGTGCAGCATGGTGTTTGTAATTAGCCGCACCGCTAGAAACCGTAACTGCCGCTTGAGCACACCTTCCTGCTAGGTTAATTGCCCAAACCCTTAATTGTAGGTTTTCTTCAAAAGACTGGGATTTTGCTGCTATCTCATCCATCATCGCTGTCTGACAACGGGTAAATTCATCATTGAGAGACTCAAAAGCATTGTACAGGAAATCCATTTGCTTAGATTTAGCAGCAGTTTCCACAATGTCGAGCCCTGCTCTTGCACAACCCAAAGCTAAAAAACCAGCAAATAACACATTCTTTTTGTCATTTTCGTGAATTGTACCTGCCTCTTTGGTGACAAACACTACATTTTCTTCAGGTAAAAACCAATTTGTGAAAGTAGCGCTGACTGTATTAGTTGATTGCATTGCACTCAGTTGCATTGGCTCGCTAAAAGAGAGCGCACCACCTGCTTCTTGGTAGGTTTCAGTAAAAGGAACTATACCGTAAATTGCGCGATTATCGGGCAGTAGCGCACCAACTATAAAATCCTTAAAGAAATCAAAACCCGTTACCCAAGGTACTTTTCCTTCTATCTTATATCCACCTTCGGATTGTAATGCTTTAATTAGTGGCTCTCCTTTTCTTCGTAGTTGGTAAAAACCAATACCAACAAATATTTCACCCTTGGCTATTTGGGGAAGATATCGCTGTTTTAGGGATTCATTCTCACTATATGAGATCAATCCTGCTGCACCCTGATGTTGGATTTGCAAAAACGCCAAAGCTCCAGAATAACGTGCTAATAGTACCTGGAAATTACGAAATGTTTCGTTACTAACTTCCATACCTCCCCAGACTTTGGGAACCCGTAGCGCTAGTAAAGCGCGTACGCCCATTTGTTTCAAGACTTCTTTCAAAACTGCTGGATTGCTATCAATCTCAGAAGCCTTGGGAGCGACTGATTCCCTCAGATAAGACTCTGCTTCTTCTAAGAGGGTTTGTTGAGCAAAAGCCTGGTTTTCTGCAATCAATGACATCTGAAAATATCAGCTAGAAATTAAACTACATCAATGATTAATATACCCAATTTTAAGTCAGCGCAGTTAAATTCCGACCTATCCTGGTGGAGCTTGAAAATGCCCAGTTATTTGAGTCAATTTCTCGGCAATTTCTAAAAGTCTCATATCGCTTCCACGCCTTCCCACCACTTGTACCCCAATAGGTAAACCTTTTTGCGACTGAGTAAAGGGTAGCACTACTACCGGTAATCCTGCTAAATTAAAAATGGTTGTATAAGCGCCAATAGCTCTCAAATAAGGAAACTGCTTACCATCTATATCAATATCTTCCTCCCATTGCTGATGTTTAAATGCCGGTATGGGTACCACAGGGCATAACCAAACATCCCAATCAGATAAGAACTTCTCTAGAATAGCAATTATATCTTTGCGTCTGCTAAGAGCATTTTCATACTGTTGTTGATTTACTGAAGATAAACCAAATTCAAAACTGAGAATTTTGCTATAAGTATCGCGGGCAATAGTAAAATCTAAATTTGGTGGGTTATGTTCCTCAATGCAACACCCTAAATTTTCTAGAGATAATGCTAATTTTTCTAAGGATTTTTGAGTTTCTCTTGATGCTGGAATATCACCAAAACCTACAGTCCAAGCGTAACGATATGACCGTAAATCCTCTATATTTTTTTCTTCTTTGGGTATACTGAGTAACTCTAATTTTGGAATTTCTGGTTCTTCAATCAACGATAAACACAACCGCAAATCTTCCACGCAACGAGCTAGAGGTCCTATATTTTGTAAATGTCGGATGGTTTTTGGTTTTCCCGGTAGCTCTGGAATATGTCCAAATGTTGATACTCGATACTCTGTAGGCTTAAAGCCAAATACACCACAAAAATGTGCGGGAACGCGGATAGAACCCCCTAGGTCACTACCTAGTTCTAAAGGTGACAATCCAGTAGCTACAGCAGCTGCACCACCTCCAGTACTACCACCTGGGGTATATTCCAGATTCCAGGGATTATTTGTTCTGCCAAATAGGGGACTATTTGTTTGAAAATCTCCCGTCAGCTTTGGTAAATTTGTTTTACCTAAAATAATGGCTCCAGCTGCACGCAGTTTTGCGACAATGGTAGCGTCTTGGGTTGGGACATAATTGGCTAAAGGTTCGTAACTACTAGTAGTACGCAGCCCTTTTGTTTCTAAGCTGTCTTTGATGGTTATAGGTACTCCATGTAAATCACCCCAAATTTCCCCTCGTGCTAAAGCTTCGTCGGCTTCAAATGCTCTTTGATAAGCGTTTTCTGTATCTAAGGTAATAATGGCGTTGAGCTTGGAATTATGTAGAGCAATGCGAGCAAAATGAGCTTCTAAAACTTCAATAGATGAGACAGTGCGATCGCGAATAGATGAAGCTAATTGAGAAGCTGATAAAAATACTAAGTCATTCATTACAACACAAGTCTATTACTCTTGTTGTTAATGTATTCTATTACAGCTATACTGCCTGGGTGACAATTGTAATCGGAGGTTGCGATTATGACAGATTCAACAACTCAAGGAAATACTCATTTTATTTCACCACAGTTACTGAACAAATTAAACTACCAGACCCCTATAAGTAAATTTTTCGCTGAAGCTACTTATATGAGTCGCCGAACTGAACCAGAAAGTATTGATTTTAGCATCGGTAATGCTCACGAAATGCCACCTCCAGGATTTGTAGAAGCCCTACAAAGTTGGAGTGTACCACAAAATGAAGGTTGGTATAGCTACAAGGGGAATATTCCAGAATCACGGAATACTGTATCTGCGGCTCTTAAGGATAAACGCGGAGTTTCTATATTACCTGAAGATATTTTTATGACTAATGGTACTGTAGTTGGTTTGGCGATTTGTCTGGAAATGCTTGCGGGCGAAGGAGATGAAGTAATTATTCTGACTCCACCCTGGTTAGGTTATAGACGTATGGTTCATTTGACTGGTGCGGTTCCGGTGGGTGTGCCTGTGGATACAAATACCTTTGATATGAATGTAGAGGCGATCGCAGCCGCAATTACCGAACGAACTCGGGCTATAATTGTCAACTCACCTCACAATCCTACAGGTAAGATTTTCTCTGCTAGTACTCTGGAGGGTTTAGCTAGTATACTTACCGAAGCTTCTAAGCGCTACGGCAAACCTATTTATATAATTTCTGATGAAACTTTTAGCCGTATCGTTTTTGATAACCAAGTTTGTCCTAGCCCTACCCAATTTTATCCATTTTCCTTCTTGGTATATGGTTACAGTAAAACTTTAATGGCTCCCGGTCAACGCATCGGATATATTGCTTTACCTTCTACTATGCCTAATCGGGAAGAAATAAGGAGGATAATTGCCATTTTACAAGGAAGTACTTTTGGTTGGTGTTTTCCTAGCGTACTAATGCAGTATGCCTTAGGCGACTTGGAAAAAATAAATATAAATATCGAGCATTTACAAAAGAAGCGAGATTGGATGGTGAAGGCATTGCGGGATATGGGTTACAAACTCAATACCCCTGATGGAACATTCTTCCTATTGGTGCGATCGCCTTGGGAAGATGATTGTGCTTTTGGGGAGTTATTGGCAAATCATGATGTATTCGTTTTACCAGGAACACCCCAAGAAATACCCGGTTACTTTCGGATTTCTTTTACTGCCAGCGAGGATATGATTTCTCGTGCTTTACCCAAATTCCAAGCAGCGATCGAATATGCTGTTGCTAACCCACATGGTTAAATTTGAATACATATATTTGATTGGCGATCGTATTTATCAATTCTTGTGGTATATCTTACCCGTTGATTTTTAAACTCTTATTATAAAACTTTTTTTTAAATTTAGATTGCTCAACACATTTCAATAAGTCAGCAAAGCCATAATAATAACGATAACTACCTACATTCATCCAGAGTAAACTGAATGGCTAAAAGCCGTCATTTTATTTAAATAGACTAATAATCTAAACTATCAAAATAGTAATTGAGATCAGGCAAGCCGGCAAAAGGCAAAAGGCAAGCTTGAATAAGGGTTTGAGGGTAATTTACCCAAGCTATATTACAGCTTGGTTTATTTGTGCCGACTTACTTATTCGCAAAATTAAGTATTGCCTTGTAAAGTGCAAAATATAAATAAAAGCTTATGTGCTAATTAAGAAAACTTTGTAATGGATGCTGTTTTCATTGATGTACTATGCGAAAAAAAAAATTTTATTTTATTATAAAATTATTAATAAGTTAAGATTTAACTTATTTAGCAAATATACACCTCTAATAGCTAATTATTTCTGCATATAATAGACATCAATAGAATGACAATGTAACTTGATTACGTTGTTTTTTATATTTTATTATTTTATATATTTAGGTAGATGATATAAGCATCTATGGTTATTTTTGTGCTATTCACGAATAAATATAGGGAATTTTACTGTTTGGTAAATACAATATAACGGGTATGAGTATCCCTAGTTTAATTTACAAATTTAACTTGTATTCCAGTCAATAGAAAACCCCTATATTCACTTAGTGTCTTCTTCCCTATTCTCTGTTCATTTTATTTATTGATAAATTATAGAGATAAATTATGCTGCCAGAATTTCTAGATACATTACGTCATTTCCTCACTTTACCATTGAGCTTGATTATTAAAGTAGGATTACCTACTATTTTATTGTTATTAACTTTTCAAGTTTAGAATTACAGAGAAATAAACTGACATATAAAATACCTAATTCCTGATTAAAGAGATAGATATCTAAGAAAAAAGCTTAAAAATATTCCACCAAATGAAAATTCTGACAATTATTGGCTTATATCAAAGAAAAGAAAGTTGAAAGGTATATTTAGAATAATTGTGATTTTCGCAATATCCAGTGTAATTTTTGCTGGTATTTCATCATTGATTTCTCCTCCTCCATATCTAACAATTCATGGTTCTAATACAATTGGCTCCGGATTAGTACCAGAACTTGCAAAAGCATTTTTAGAGGAACAACTTGAGGCTGACGAAGTTAAAATAGAGAACACAAGAGAACCAGTTGAAAAGCTTGTTACCGGTAGAGGAAGATTTCGACGACTTGCAATTGAAACACATGGATATGGCTCCAGTACTGGTTTTAAATGTATCATTCAAAATCAATGCGATATTGGTATGTCTTCAAGAAAAATTAAGAGAAGTGAAAAGACAAGAATTTTAAGGGAGTTCAATGCACAAAACTTCTCAAACGACTTTGAAACTACGATTGCTATTGATGGAGTAGCTATAATTGTTCACAAAGACAATCCTATAGAAGAACTAAGTTTAAAGCAACTTGCTGGAATTTTTTCGGGTAAAATCAAAAACTGGGAAAAGATTACTAATCAAATAAGCGGAAAAATCAATCTTTACGTCAGAGATGATAACTCTGGAACAAGAGAAGTATTTGTAGAAAAAGCTTTAAATGGAAAGAAAATTTCATCTAATGCTGAAAACTTTGAGGATAGTACTCAGTTATCCAATCGTGTTGCTAATGATAGACAAGGAATTGGATTTATTAGCCAAAACTACATTGAAAATGCAAAGCCAATTAAGATTTTTGATAATGGAACAAAACCTCTTTTACCAGATAAATGTTTTATGGTTACAGAGGAATACCTGCTTTCTAGACGACTTTATCTCTATTTACCAGAATGGTGGAGAAAAAATGAGAATGAACGGTACATAAGAAGTCGCAATTTTGTCAATTTTTCTCTGTCTCCTGAAGGTCAAAAAATTGTTGAAAGTCAAGATTTTGTTCCTGTAGCAAATCTTGAACAGGATATTAATAGTTGTTCTATTTCTGATGATAAAAAAGCTGTTAGAATTCCTGTAACTCTGTTCTTTAAAGTTAATACCAATCAGCTTGATAGTAAAGGAGAACAAGACATCGCTCGTATTGTAAAACTATTACAAAAACCGGATTTTCAAGATAAAGATGTGATAGTTCGTGGATTTGCTGATAATCGTGGAAGTGAAGAGCTAAACTTAAAACTTTCTCTAGAGAGAGCAGAATATGTAGCTAATCTCTTGAGAGACAAGGGAGTTACACCA
Organism: Rivularia sp. (in: cyanobacteria); assembly: GCA_050042755.1. GTDB lineage: Bacteria > Cyanobacteriota > Cyanobacteriia > Cyanobacteriales > Nostocaceae > Rivularia. Next base: position 1,006 of record JBHJJJ010000153.1, on the reverse strand, counting down.
AAGAGTGTGCGTGGGTTTGGAGAAGAAAATCCAATTGCTTCTAATGAGTCTGAAAAAGGGCGACAAAAGAATCGTCGAGTGGAAATTTGGTTGCAATAAATATAGGCAAAATCCAATTCTCAACTTATAAAATTCGTAGTTGTATTTAAGTGTTAAGGAGACTCAACAATGAAAGAACGCGAGAATCCCTTATTGACAGCAATTGGAGTCATTATCGGTGTTGTTATATCTATTTTCATAATTATTGAGATTGAAGAAACTATTAAGAAGAATTCACAATTTGGAGGTGAATGGATAGATAAAATTGGGAACTCACAAATTCTTGCTACTGTCGAATCCATAAGCATCATTGCAGGTGTTGTTTTTTTATCTCGAAAAATGAAAATACTTAAGCAAAATTAATTACATATTGTCCGAAGCGAGGAACGAAGCATAAACCCAGGGACTTGAAATTTAATTAATTTTGCACAACTACTTATGAAGCCCCGAAAGCCATTTACGATGTAGGTAATTTACCAACCAGTTATATTCGCCGCAAAAGCACTGGAAAGAAATCTAGTCGAAATGTTCGTAGCGCCGCGCACAGCCCGTAATGGGCACGCAGCAACTTTACTTTTATTCAACTTACTTAAAATCAAGAAACATATTTCAACAAGTCAGCAAAACCATAAATACTAACGACAAGTAAGAGCAATGCTGTTAGTTTCGTAATTCGTGATTGGGGAGTCGGTGCAATTGCTTCCCTCACTAAAATAGAAGCTGATGCACCAACTACGAAACTTAAACCCAAAATTAAATAAGGAAGATCGGCAATAAAAGTGGAAATTGTCAGCATTATTAATGCCATACCTAGCATTATTAATTCTACAAATCTCGGCGGATTGTATTGACTTGCTAAAAAGATGGCATGTATCCAGGAGTAGCAGGTTCTAATCATGATGGAGAGATGGGGGGGTGGGGGGATGGGGAGGACTTGATATATAACTAACTGCTCACACCTAACCTT
>JBHJJJ010000152.1:0-34946 GCA_050042755.1 Rivularia sp. (in: cyanobacteria) | reverse complement strand
TGTCGAACTGTGGATATCAATTAAATAGTCTGCATCTAAACTCAGGGATTGTAAGTTGTAGCGAAACTTTTCGGTATAGGGTACGCCAGTTGCAGAACTAACTTTATCGGCAAGTGTAACAAATCTTTGCTTAATTGCATTAAGGAAATTCTTTCTAATTTCTGTTAAATCCAAATCAAGCTGAGACTTTGCGAATGCCAATAATTGATTTTCCCCATTACGACTAATTTTAGATATATCCTTGGAATAATCCCAGAAAATGCGATTCCAATCTTTAGCTTCATAAGCAGAATATCTACCAGAAGAAAAATGATGAGAACGTTGATTGGTTCCCATGGGATTACAAACCGGAAGCAGCCAAATTTCTCCAATTAAATCTGTATTATCTAAAGTCAATAAAAACTCAATCAATTGATGAATAACGGCATTCCCCACAATTTCCGCGCCATGAAGATTAGATTGAATGTAAACTTTGTTGCCCGCATTGGCACCGATAAATTTATAAACTTGTAGCGATAAAATATCGCCAGAAGCCATTTGACGCAGAGGAATTGTAGAAATAACTGGGAGCATTAATGATTAAAAGTGATAAATCCTAATCTCCCAAATTATCTTTTTTTAGGACTCACGTATAGCCCCTAACTACCTCATTGCGAGGGCAACGTAGTGCGCGGCGAAACAATTGCAGGCATTTTTAGCTTGTTACTTTTCGTTACACAGTTAGTTTTATTTGTGCCAACTTACTTATGACCTTGATAATTTTGACTTACTGTTGTGCATTTTTAACGTACGACAGCTTACTCGGTAGCTATTCATTCAGCTCCAAAAATCGGTAATAGAATACCCAAGTTCCGTTAACATTATCCGCAACAACGGTAAACTCAAACCGACTACATTACTGTAACAACCTTCAATTTTTTCTACAAAAACCGAACCTTTTCCTTCCAGTGCGAAAGCACCAGCACATTTGAGAGGTTCTTCGGTAGCAACATAAGCATCTATTTCTCCTTCACTAAGGGCAGCAAAATAAACTTTAGTTACCTCATGCTTGACTAAAGTAACTTTATGTGTATTGTCAATAAAAACGTGACCGGTAAAAAGTTCGCCAAAATTACCCCGCATCATCAGCCAGCGTTGACGAGCTTCTTCAGGATTGGCTGGTTTTCCGTAAATTTCCCCATTGAGAGCTAAAACAGAATCGCTACCCATCACTAAAGCCGATTGAAAATGTGGTGCGACAGTTTCCGCCTTTCGCAAAGCAAGAGTTTCCACTAATTCTGCGGGATTTTCAATTTGAATTTGTGACTCGTCAAAATTGCTGGGGTATACAAAAGGCTGAATTCCAACATTTTGCAGCAAACGGCGACGCGCAGATGAAGCAGAAGCTAAAACAAAGGTTGGAGTACCCATATTTAGGAATTAGAAAGTTAGGAGTCTTGAATTTCTACCTATTACCTATTACCTTACAGCGGAATTGATAATTGATAATTGATAATTGATAATTGGATTAATAGACACTAAAAGAACTTACAGAATCTCGAATCATTCCTTTCATTCTATTCCAGCGTCTTTCGGGTACCGAAGCGTTAAAGGTGAATAACTTACCACGGCTAACGGCGACACTAGCAAGGTTGTGACGTTCTTTTTTGTTGGGAAATTTGACCAAATACTCTAATAAATAATAGATTTTACCGTCTGAACCTTCTTGTTGTTCGGCGTTAACTAATTCTGCTGTACGCTTTGAACCTTCGGGAGCTAAAGCATTTTTTCCCAACTTATATCCAACTTCTGTGGGAGTACCTAATTCTGTTAAAGTTTCACCTGATGGAACTGGACTGATGACCACGGAAACGTTTTCAGTTGTTTCGATAATATCGTGAAAAACAACATCGGGACCGTTGCTTATCTGTACTTCTGTCCAGCCAGCAGGATATAAGAATTGATAGCCATCAGTTGAATCTGTGTAGGTATTTAGTGCAGCCGCTGTTGCTGAACAACCATTAGTAAAGCACAAGGTAAGTATTAAAAATAAAGTAACTGAAATTCGTTTCCACATTTGTTCTGGTTCCTTTAGGCTGGAAATAATGCAAGATAGCACAGGATAATTTCTCGTTTTATTGTCCCACGTATGCTGACAACTTACGAATTACGTTGTTTTTACTCAGGTATTATCCCCGAAAATATCGAACGCTAATTTAAACGCAATACTCTGTTATCACCCATAAAATTACCAGAAAAACGAGAATATGTGTATTTTTACGCATCAGAAGGCGATTATGTCAATTGTATATAGGTAGTTCAATTGAGCGTAAAAAATTTCCTCAAAGGTGGATGTATCGATTGGGAGGTGCTATAACTGATGCTTCCGCATCTCAACTACTCAATTATCAACTTTGATTTTTGGAGTAGAAACTTAAATCAGGTCATCAGGAGACATCTATGCCTTTAAAAAAATACGGTGTTCTTAAAGGTAAAGCGATCGATCGAAAATTAGGAGCGGGTAATAATCCCCATTATCAAGTACTTATCAATACGAATGGGCATAAGCACCGCATCGCTATCAATGTAAAATCAAAACTGAATCCTTCGGAATTACTTTATTTTGTAGACGATAATTTTGACCACCCAATTACTCAAGAATTGCTCAAATTGGATTACGGTTTTAATGATTTGGAGCGAAAACCCGGTGGACTTGCTTTAGACTACGTTCGAGGTAATTTGTTCGATACAACTCTGATGAAACCCTTACCTCACGATATTCCAGGCCCCGATAACGATTTAAATGAGTTAATTGAATTATATGTAGCACGAGCGCACAATAGTGAAGAGGCTGCGATCTACGCTTTTGGTGAAAAGTGGGGGCCAGAAAACGACACCAAAGACAAATATTTTGATTTTCTTCCAGGTAATGGTATTCATGACATCCACATGAATCAAGGTAGTGTAGGCAAATTCCAAAAAGATAACGGAGTTTGGCAAGATGGCGGATTATTAATTCACTATCCCAAGCGCGAACAGTGGGTTGGTATTTTCTTAACCTTCCAATCACAATCCTTCCATACTGATGATAAAAATGGTGACAGATTAGACTCACTACTTGGGACAAGTACAGCGAAAATTCGTATTTTAGCTGCTTTAGTCAATCCTGGAGATAGTAATCAGAACAATGAAACAGTGACTTTAATGAATACTTCAGCAGATAAAGTTGATTTAAATGGATGGGCACTTACCGATTACAACAAACACAAGCATCATCTAAATGGTGCAATCGCTCCAGGAGAAATATTACAAGTTCCTTTACTTACAAATAGTATTTCTTCAGATAAGAAAGGTGGTACATTTACTCTGCTCAACAACCAAGGCATCAAAATTGACGGTGTTTATTACACCAAAGAAGACGCGCAAAAGCAGGGCCAAACAGTTGTATTTTAGTTGTTAGTTGTTAGTTACTTGCTTGCAAGACAATACTACTTTTACCAGTCCCCCTATTCATCAACTATCTAATAACAACAATGTAGTAATTCATCGTGCTTGTAAAACAACCAATGTCATATCATCGTTGTTTTGCCTATCTGCACCGATGAATTGCTGAATTTGATTAAATAGACAATCAAGTATTTCTTGTGGTTCTTTGTAATACCTGCAAGCATTATTGAAAGCAATAATTAGATTTTCTTCATCGAAACGCTCTCCAGAAGGAGAAGCGGCATCAGTTAAGCCGTCAGTGAAATAAATAATTGTATCCCCTGGTTCTAAGCATATCTGAGCATTTTCATACTGGCTATTGGCTTCCAAACCGATGAGCATTCCATTAGTATCCAATCGGCTAACAGTTTTTGTTGCAGCACGCCACCATAAAGGCGGATTGTGTGCGGCATTACTGTAGGATAAAAGTCGTTTTTGCGGGTCGTATTCAGAATAAAATAAAGTAATAAAGCGGCTGGAATTGTCCAAATCTGCATACATGACTCGATTCAAGTTTTGCAGAATTCGCGCTGGAGAATTAAAGTGTAATACTTCTCCCCGCAACATTCCTCGCATCATCGTCATTATTAAACCTGCGGGTACGCCTTTACCCATAACATCCCCGATTACCATAGCCCAACGATTGGCTTGGACATCATTATTATTGCTTGCTTTAATCATCAAATTATGGTTAGTGGGGATAAAATCGTAATAATCTCCCCCTACATGATTTGCTGGTTTACAGCGTGCGGCTAAAGCTACACCTGGAATATTTGGGCACTGACGGGGCAAAAGTCGCCGTTGAATTTCTGCACCAATTTCTAATTCTTGATCGAGGCGTTCTTTTTTACGTAACTCTACACCTAGTTCATCATTTTCAATTGCAACTGCGGTTTGATCGGCTACTAAACGTACTAACTTTTGTCTGGTTTCCGTCCAAGTATATTCTGGATCTCTACTTAAGACGTATAACCATCCACGTTCCTTGTGTTTAACTAGAATAGTAGTACCAAAAGCTTGCATATCTGGCCCTAAACAACGATGCATCTGAGCGTCTAACATACCGGTAGTGGTTGCTAGCGGTGTGGCATTTGTTGGCAGGGAAATTTGACTGCTAGCTGCTTCTAACGCCTTACGTATATTTTTGCGCTGGCGGCTATCTTGCCAATGTAGTTGTTCTAATTTAACTTGACCGTTAGGTTTGTAAAGAAACAAGGCGCTTCCATCGGCATCTGTTACCCTTGTTGCCATCAGCGGTATTAGTTCCAAAAACTGGTTTAAGTTATTGAAACTTCTGAGAGCAAATCCTAGAGATGAAAGTAAATCTTGGATTTTGTTCTGCTCCCGATGTAGCCGTGCCACAAGTTCTTTGAGTGCCACTACTGGAGTGACATCTGTTGGGGCACTGCTATTACTATCAGCTGGTTGGGAAGGCAGTTGAGACACAGGCTATTGTATTATATTGCTCTTTATAATTGACTAAATTCAGATGATTGATAAATCAAACAAGACGAACGAATTGTTAAACCATATTGAGATAAGGTTTACAAGTTTAGCAAGAGTAGAAAGACAATTAGAGTAAATTTTATAACTATTTTCTTGTCTGATTTGTTTTGTTAATTTGTATAGATTTCTTACTTGCAAGAGTTTGGAGCCAAATACTAATTTGTCTCCCGATCGGAATATTCCTATCTCATAGCAAGTCTTTAATCTTTTCATAACTTGATTATCAAATCATATACCTTCGGACATAAAAAATATACTTGTGAACTAGGAATTGTTTTCACATTTTTTTTCTTACTACTTTTGATTGATAACATACAGGGGTAAGTATTTCTAAGGGGTGAAATCTTCTATGGGAATTTCCGTTATTGGAAAATCAATCAATTGAGATGTTATTAAGAGTATTGCAAAAAATAACAAATTTATGTATCAAATCTAGAAAAAGTATACCCCAAGAGCTTTAACTTAAAACTAAGTCAAAATATTTTTTTTGACCGTCATGTTTTTTTACTTTTATATCCTTCTAATAATATGTTTATAGGTATAGTTAACAAGCATGGTACTAACCCCGTAAGTTTTCTTATATATTAGCTGTGTAAATATCTTCTACTCAGCAACTGAGCAGAAGATAACATATTCACAGGGTAACTCCCAATAGTCGCGCCTGCATGAAGGGGGAAATTCTAGGACATATCCATATGCCACTTACAAGGAGACTCACGCTTTTTGGATTTTCTTTCCTGCGTAATGTCTCCGTCTGGATTATTGCTCTATATAGCGGACAACAGGTAATTTCCAGTTGCTTAACCACTGAGCAGCGCTTCCACAAATTCGTAGCTAGAGAAAGGACGTAAATCTTCAATACCTTCACCAGCACCGATAAAGCGAATAGGTAAACCTAGCTGTTGTACTACCGCAAGAGCAACCCCTCCTTTGGCAGTTCCATCTAGCTTGGTTAAAACTACACCGCTAAGTTCGGCAGCTTGCGAAAACACTTCCGCTTGCCGCAATCCATTTTGACCTAATGTAGCGTCTAGAACCAACAGTGATTCTACTTTGGCATCAGGAGCTTTTTTATTAATAATCCGCCGGATTTTACTTAATTCCTCCATTAAGTTCTTCTTATTTTGTAATCTACCTGCGGTATCTACCAGTAATAATTCAGTTTCTCGTGACTGGGCTGCGGCGATCGCATCAAATACAACTGCTGCTGGATCTGTATTTTTCCCTGGATTTGCAATTACTTCAACGCCGCTTCTTTCACCCCAAACTTTCACCTGTTGTACGGCTGCGGCGCGGAAGGTGTCTGCTGCACCAATCAAGCATTTATAACCAGATTTATTCGCCAGATGAGCAACTTTACCAATAGTAGTGGTTTTACCAGCGCCATTTACTCCAGTAATTAACCAAATATTCAAACTTTCTTTTTCTGGAATAAATGAAATTTTCTCCGATTCTTGCAGTGGCTTATCCAACATATCCCGCAGAATTTTTTTGAGATAGGCTATACCTTCTTCAGGTGGTAAAGCTTCTTGACGCAATTTTTCCTGTAAAGAATTAATAATGTAATCTGTAGCTTTCACACCGACATCGGCTTGTAGCAACAAAGCTTCGATTTCGTCTACGGCATCCGCAGTAAGTGGTCCTTTCCCAACAATTGCTTTAAGTTGGTTAACTATATTACGACGAGTTTTGTCTAAACCTTGTCGTAGTTTTTTGAGCCAAGTAATTTCTTCGATGGAAACATCTTCTGCACGCCTACCTTGTGCCGCTAGTACTTCTGTTGACCATAAAAATCCCTCATCAAATACTAGTTCGGGTATTTCTTCACCGAGCTCACCCGATACTGCCGATAAAGGCTGTTCCATCTCGGGAGTTTCGGGCACTTCTATAGCACTGGCGATAAGTCTTTCCTGTTTCGCTTCTCGTTCTGCTCTTGCTCTTTCCAAGAAAGATAAGGGTGCTGTTGGTTCTGCTACATTTACTTCACCAGTAGGAAGCGAAGTTGTTTCTTCTGCTTCTACTTCTACTTCAGATATTTTATCTTGCTGTATAGCCTCAGATTCAGGTGTAGTTTCTGACTTTTGTGGTTGTATATTTTCTTCTACAACTTCCTCAGATTGGGCAGGTATTTCAGTTACTTCTTGGGAAGATTCCGTTACTTCCTCAGATTGGGTAGGTATTTCAGTTACTTCTTGAGAAGATTCCGTTACTTCCTCAGAAACGGTTTCTTCAACTTCAACATTGACTTCAGATGTAGATTGCTCAGTTAACTCAGTTGTTTGTTGCTTATCTTGAATATTTTTGTAAGCAGCTTTTGCAAAAGCTAATAAATCTGTCGCCTCAGGGGGTGGAGATTCCTCAGTTGGGGTTTGTGTTGATTCTGTACTTACTTCCTTTTCAACAGCAGTTTGCTCCTGTTTCTGTTCGGAAGAAGTATCAGAAGACTTATTGTTTTGACGGCGGAACCAATTAAAAACCATTGTAGCTAGTAACGTCAGTTCTTAAATAACTTTGAATAATTAATTATTAAGGATAAGTGAGCTAAAGAGGGAAAGTAGAACCATATTAAGAGAAAAATAGAGGTCAAATGAGTTATTCTTAACTCCCAACTCCCAACTCCTAACTCCTAACTCCTAACTCCTAACTCCTAACTCCTAACTCCTAACTCCTAACTCCTAACTCCTAACTCCTAACTCCCAACTCCTAACTCCTAACTCCTAACTTTTAGCCTGTATTTTATGCTGTCTGCTTTTGTTCGGTGACTTTGCGTAAAACACCATTGATAAATCGATGCCCTTCTTCTCCGCTGTAGCGTTTGGCCATTTCTACCGCTTCATTAATTGCTATCCTAGAAGGAAGATCGAGTAACTCCATTTCTCCCACAGCAATGCGAAGAATGTCTCGGTCGATTTGAGCTAGGCGCATCACTCGCCAATCTACTAAAGCGGCAGATATTTTTTCATCTATCAACTTGCGTTCGATTGCGACGGTTTTAACAAGTTTAATTGCATACTCCCGGACTTCTTTATCTTGATTGGCTAACTGAATCAATTCTGGAAAATCGAGGGTAGCAGCCAATAGATTAATTGCTACCTGAGTATATTCAATTGCCTCTTTGAGCATTGTTCTAGAAGTATTTAAGTCCGCAGCACGAGTTTGGCTTGTTAAGAGGCGATCGTTACTGCGCTGTAGTTCGCCGTGAGCATTTTCCAAACTGTCTTGTACTTCCCCTCTGAGAGTACGTACTGCTGCAAGCACAAGTTTGGGGAGTTGATCTTCTGTTAACTTTTTGGCATTTACAGGCAACTGAGAAAGGCTTAGTAGTGCCAGTTCGCGGGCTATTTGTTGGGGTTTACGATCTTGCATAGCAGTGTGTGCTTTTTTGATGAGGAGTCAATTTAATTCGTAATTAGTTTAATTGATAATTATTACGACCTAAATAACTAATAATGGAGAATTAAGCATCATAAGGAAAAACTTTTTCGTGGGCGTTGCTCGCTTCCTCCTTTGTATGGCAATTGTTTTGCTCAAAGGCGTTAACTTCACTGCTCCACAAGATACCACGCAACTGGGCATCATGAAGCGGGAATCAATATTAAGCTTCCTCAACGGGGATTACTTGCCGCTTTTTTTCTCGCGATGTTTCTAATTTTCGTTCTTTAGGCATTTCTAAAGCTGGTAAAGGTGCTCCTTGAGAAACAATTCCACCAGATATAAGTATTTTGAAAGCTTCTTCTACTGACATTGATAGGTTGACTACATCCGTTTCGGGAACTATAGCGTACCATCCTGTAGTGGGATTGGGAGTAGTTGGAATAAAAACGCTTAACATGGCTTCGGGCATTTGTACTTGAATTTCACTGCTGACAGTACCCGTAACGAAACCAATCGCCCATATCCCCGGTCGTGGATACTCTACCAAAATTACGCGGCGAAATTTATTGTTAGTATCTTTTAATAGGGTTTCTAAAAGCTGCTTAAGGGTTTTATAAATTTGTCCTGCTAAGGGAATTGCTTGTAATAATCGCTCTCCAAAATCAAGCAACCACCGCCCTGCAATATTGCGGGCCATTAATCCAATTAAAAGAATACTCAACAGTGGGACTGTAAATCCCACCACAAAGTTTAATACATTAATTAATAAAGGGTGTAATCCTTCAAAAGGATTTAGCTGCTTGGGTATTTGTGTCAGAAAGTCTATTACCCAAATAGCAATAGTAACTGTTAACCAAATAGTGGTTGCTAAGGGGATTACCACTAATAAACCAGCAATCAAGTCATTTTTTAGGTCTTGCTTCCAGCGTTCGTAACCCAAGCCTTTATTCTCCTTAATACGGCTAGTGGAATTTCTGTTATTGATATTCATACCAGCAAGTTTTCGGCTAATTGCTTTGAATATTCGCTTTTTCAAAATGCATGGAATTCTCCATTGCTTTGATTTTGCCTACACTATCAATACAAAAATACTAATGCAATGGGGAATCCGGGATTTTGTTGTAGACCCGATAATTATATTCTGCCTTTGCATCATAAATTTACTGCTATTAGCTTTAGTTTAGAGATACACCTTAAAGGAAAAACCGGCGGATGAAACTCTTTAACCTATATTTATTCAAAACGAGAAAGTCAAAATCATCGAGGCAAGAGATAATAGCGATCGATCGAGATTTGGCCGGCATCTCAACTAAATATCCGAATAACTATCCGCGAATGTAAACTGTTTTGAGTGCCGTAACTATCAAAAATGCAGGTTGTAGGCGTACATCAGACAAATTGAAAAGCCAAAGTAAGCGACTAAGTAACCCTATTCTTTTACTTTTATTTTTAAGACTTGTAAAGGATTTTTGTAAGTTTTTCAGCACATTACTAATATTACTGCGCATTACACAATACTGCTTGCGACCTTGGCAAAGGCTGTAAAATATCTTCCAGATTAGCTTTGTCTTGCTAACAACTCCCCCATTAAAACTTTAGACTATTTTAAAAAGTTAGATGAATATATTAATTTATATTAAATGTAGCACTTAAATTTGGTACAAGGGTGAAAAGGAACTGAGCAGATGGGGTTTGGGAGTTGGTAGCACCGGAATTGGAATTCGATTACTCCTTATAGAGTCCCCTCATCTCCTTTCTAATCTTCCTACTTGTTGAGTGTTAAACGATCGAGCATATCTGAGTTCTGATTACCGCTAACTGTCTCCAAATTTGGTTTAGGGATGTGCTTCATTTCCCAGGCTTTGAGCATGATTAAGTATTCATAGAAGGCTTGCAAGGTGCACCAAGCGAATCCGGCACGCCCATCTAAACAGCCACCTAGGAAGAAATACATATAAAAGAACCGCACTAAGGGCCTACCTGGTACCCGTAATGATAAGTCTTTGAGAGCACGACGGCGTTCTACTTCTGTTTTCCCAAATAATAAGTTGCGCCAGTTTACTCCTCCTTCTTCTAATTGATACAGGGTTTCTCTGGCTTCATCACTTGAGTAACGGTTATGCTTGTCAATCCACCGACTCAAGCCTTTGCTACAAGTGTAATGGGGGTAAGTTTCTTTTAAAAAGCTGGTATTTCCTTCACAAACTTCTCTTTCCGTGTGGCCGTAGTCTGTAAACCATACTTTACCGTGACGGAAAAGACGCAATTGGTAACGGGGATATTGGGTACTGCGACGAATCCAAGTATTCATGAACATTACCCGTTCGGCTGCGTAATAACCGATATACTCTGGGTTTTTTGTTGCTTCCACACACTCAGCAAACAGTTCTGGTGTCATGCGTTCGTCTGCTTCAAGAATATATACCCAGTCATACTTCGGGGATATATTTTCTAACATCCAAGTACGTTGCTTACCGTGACTTTCAAAAGCGTGTTCGACAACACGAACCGGATATTCACCTGCTATTTTCACAGTGCGATCGCTACTCATCGAATCCACCACGATGATGTCATCCGATACCATCGCCGACTCAATACAAGCAGAAATATCTAGCTCTTCATTATAAGTCAATATGTAAATAGTAATCATTATTATATTTTGTAGTATTAATGTATTAAAAATAGGGAATAGGGAATAGGGAATTGGTAAGTGATAATTTGAAACTTATAACTTCTAACTCCTAACTTTTCTTTCCCTTGTCCCTTTCTCCCTTCCTAACGAGCGGTGGCTTTACGCTTACCACCGCCGGAGGTTGCACCTTTGCTTCTTAATCCAGTCCAACCGATAATTATGTAGCCAATGGAAAGCAGTAAGCTACTCATACCAACTCGTAATCCAGACTTCCAAGCTGAATCTTTGGCTCGTTTTTCAGCAGCTTCTTTATTTTGGCGAATTTGAGTTAAGCGTTGATTTGCAAGTTGCTGTGGGTTGCTTTGCTCGGCAATAAACTTATCGAGTGCTTTAGGATCTGCTTTGAATTGCTTGAGTAAATCCTTCTGCTGTTGGGGAATATTGGGATTTTCTAAGGCTTGCTTGTATCTAGTGTCATCTTTGAGCAGTTCGCTAAATTGAGCTTTGACTTGACTTTTCTGTTTTTCTATTTGAGCTTTTGCTTGATCGGTACTTAATCTTGCTTGCACCTGCGATAGCTGATTTTGTACTTGACTTTCTGCTTGTTGAGATCTTGCGGTGATTTGTTCGATATCGCGATCGCTAGTTTGCCGCACGTTGTTGAGGTGCAACGGAAAAATTAGCAAGAAAACCAAACCTAAGATAGTTGACAAAATTAGAGCAGGGAATCTCAAATCGATCCCAGACGGACTGGAATCATCAAAACTATCAACCCAATGTCCTGCGAATAGCATACCCAAGCCCACCATCGGCACAATTCCTCGATCCACAAGAGCCGTTGCTAACCGAATTTGCCACCCACTATTAGTTGGTTGGAAGGGAAATGAAAGTATTAAAACGTCAACTAAAAAGGACAAAGTTAAGATTATCCCTACCACTTTCAAGGTACGAGAAGTATTTACAGTAGCCAAACGATTAACCATCTTTGTTTTAGTCTCAAATTCAATTACAGCGATCGTCCTACATAAAGTTACTTGAATATTGTTGTCAATACTCTAGCTACTGTTGATAAATAAAGTAGGTTCAATACAGGTGGAAATTTTAACACCTATGTTAGAGATTACACCACAGTAGCAAAGGTGATTTCAGATGTCTTCGGGAAATCTTCGTATTGTAGGATACTAATCTATGGCAATAGAAGATCAATTGAAACAGAAGGGTTTAGAATTTGAAAGCGATCTTAACCATTTAAAACGGGGACTTACGCAAGTAACCTTTTTAAAAGGTTAGGAGGATTGTAACGCCCAGAATACTTAATGTATTCTAAAGGAGGGCGTAAATTCTGAAGATATCTAACTTAAATATTTTGATTTTAATAGTTTTGGCCCCCTTCTATTCCTTGTAATTAATTTCTTGCCAAATTGGTAAATCCTCCGCACGATCTATATCAGCCAATGTTTGCAAGTAAGCAATCGATAAGTTAAGTCGCTGGGCAATATCCACAGTTTGTTGTAATACCTTGGCAGTTCCCCAGTCTATGTTAGTAAATAATTGTCCGATGGCACGCTTTAAACCAATTAGATAGTAACCGCCATCGACAGCGGGGCCTAGTAATAAATCGCAATGTTGGATTCCTTCAAAGCCTTCTGCCAAGACTTCAACATTGACACCAGGGCAATCAATGCCGATGATAACTACTTCTTGGGCACCTCTGGCGAAGGCACTCAAAAAAGAGTTTTCCATGCGCTTTCCTAAATCCCCTTCTCCTTGAAGTTGATAATTTAATTCTGTTCCCAACCAATTTTGCATCAGTTGTAAATTGCCACCTGCAAATCTAACTTCAAAAGATATTGCAACCAATTCTTGCAATTTTTTAACTTTAGATAAAGTGTATTCTGTCATTTGGCGCTGGAGATTAGCGGCACCTTCAACTCCCAAAGCAGGTATTAACCGGGTTTTAGTTTTACCTGGTTGGGGGTAGCGGGTGAAAATAATTAAATGTTGTTTAGCGATTTTGGGTGAGATAGACACGTAATGCACCATTATTAGACATGATAATAGGCGGGTAAGGATATACTCACCACATGTCTATTAGTAATTTATTTTATACAATCTGCGGCAAGCAATGCTCTGGTTAGAAGATTATTTCAGTAGCAATAATCGCCACCCCTGTTAGCTTTCTTGCGTTCCTTTGCAGTTCGTATTGCTCCTAAAATTGTAGAAACATACACGCACCGTTTAGCTTTACCGCCTTATTTGCTAGATAAAGTGATTCTTCCTAAGGGCGGTTTTTTGATACTACCTGTATAATCAAACTGAATTTGTCTGAGCTTAGTTGATTTTCTTAGAAGCAAAGTAGTTTCTTTGTCCAAAACTACATTAGAATCCAAACTATACCAGATAGCGTTATTTGGGTTTAAAGTTTGAGGATGAACAGCCCACTGTACAATATTTTCTTTGACGCGAAGACTAAATTGCCAAGTGGTTTTAGTTTTTTGAGCTTGGCGTTGCGTGTCACGTAAAGCAAGATAAACCTTCTGGGAAGCATCATTGAGGCGACGAGTATTTATGAAAGCTAACCAAGAAGGCGCAGAATAAGCAGCCAATATACCAATTGCTGCCATAGCTACCAATACTTCGAGCAGGGTAAAGCCACTGCTAGAACTATGATTCCGGTGTTTGTTAAACATTTAATTATTCTATAAATGCACCACACTGGTAGATACGGATAGTTGGAATTAACTAATACCTGATAACTGAGAAATATCTTTTAGCCCACCCAGGTGGGCTTCGTGATTGTAGCCCCAGCCTCTAAGGCTGGGGCTAATGAATAGGATTTACTTCATTCTTGATATTTTTTCTTAAAATAGCCGTTTTTCCACAAATAGAAAGGACTAATTAAGCTATTTATAAATAGTTGCATTTCGCAAGCTGTGACTAAATCAGTTTTGACTTTTTGACCGTATTTAAATATATGAAATAAAATTTTCCGCAGATCGTTTAGCATATAAGCGAATATTACTGCTGGCTTTAAATATGGCTTTATATCAACCATTCTAGTAACACAGCGACTTAATCCAATTCCTTTGAAGAAGGGGAACAAATATTCTTTTTGCAATCGCCACCGGGGAATTTGATGGAATATTTCCATTTCTGGGTTATACCAAATTTCCCAGTTTGATTGTTGAATATAAGAAAGCATTTCGGTGTCTTCACCGGTTAGCATATTGCCGCTAATTCTGCCCGTTAAAACTAATTTATCGGGTACGGTTTCTAACCAAGCTTGTTTACGAATAACTATTCCTGCTGAAGGGGGTAATAGTTTGCTTTTTGGTTGATAGAGTAAAGGTATATTACCTCTTTCGGTGATTGCTAAAAATGGTGCAATGCGTTGAAAGTTTTCTGGTGGTTCAATTTCCCAGTTGGGGTGTATTTGACTGGCGATCGCTCCTGCTTGAGGATATTTTTGACCGAATTCATAAGCTTTGACAACCCAGTTTGACACGGGATAGTTATCATCATCGAGAAACCCGATAAACTCACCTTTAGCTTCATTTACTCCTCTTTCGCGGGCATATGCTGCCCCTTGTTTTGCTTCAAAGCAGTATCTTAAAGAAAAAGGATGTTGCCAGTTTTCTTGATATTTTTTAACAATATCTGCTGTGTTATCGGTGCTGTTATTATCGACTACAATTATTTCCCAAGAAATATTTTCGGTATGCAGTTGATTGTGCAGTCTTTGTAAAACTTCGGGTAATCTAGTGGCACCGTTGTAAGTAGGGATAGCTACGGTAAAGTTTATGCACTCTGTCATAGCGTTTATTTAAATGTTGATTTTAAAGTGATTTGTTTTAAAGTTATTTAGAGCAAATTATATTCATTATAAAATTTGCTATTCACATGAAAATAGAAACATAAAATCGCACCCGATGTATTAATTTTCTTCTTTGGATGCTGTTGATGCTTCAGTATTTTTATTGATTTTTGTCACCTTTTATTACCATGTACTGTTCTTTTTATTACAATCTTCATCTTTTGCGGTTCGCATTCCTCCTATGAATGTTTCTACTATAACGCAGCGCTTTAGATTGCTCGGTTGCTGTTGGTTACTTCCCGAATTCTTAGGTGTTGCTAATACAATCTTTAAAGGTACTTCAGCATCTCTAGGTAAAGTACCAGTATACTCAAAAGCAATTGTTTCTGTAACGTTTTTTGTACTAGAAGTAGATTTTATTTTAGTGACTTTATCACCATTTCCTTCATTTTTATCTTTCAGGTTAGTACCGATTAAGAATTGTTCTGGATCTATTCCTAAATCGCTGCCTAATGGCTTCCAAAGATTGATTTTATTAGAATCTATCTCTTCTCCATCAAGGTCTTTCGTTGGATAAATAGCATATTCTATAATATTTGTGTTGTCTTTGTTTTTTCTAAAACTAACGCTGTAACCACGTTTATTTTTTTTAGCTTGTCGTTGTGCTTCTTGTAGTGTTGCAAAAACTGTATCATTAACTTTATTTAGTCGTTGTCTGGCGACAAAAGAGAGCCAACTTGGTGCGGCTATTGCTGAAAGAATACCTATAAGCGCTATCACTACCATGATTTCGAGTAAGGTAAAACCAGAAGTATTTTGAGAGAATCTCGAAGATAACTTTGATTTTGCTAATGATACCTTTTTAGGCAATTTATATAACATTTTAAATACCAATAAGTTAGATATGGCACCCTTTTTTTGATTCATTCAAGGTAGAAATAATTGATTTTTTTAATTGATTTAAAGCTTATTTTGTAAATACAAAACCGCGTCCTTTAACCCGTATACGTGCTTGAGGAAAATAATTTTTGTTTTTTTCGCTGTAGTCAGGAGGGGTGTCATCCATTCGAGCAAGTGCGTTACCGCGTAAGTAAACTTCTGCTGCTGTATTTATTGAATCTACACATACGTGAAAACTAGCTGTTTTAACATCTCCGCTAGCAACAGAATTTCCGCTTCCGGTAAATTTTGGTATTTGTTGCATTCCTGTAGGACAATCAGCAGGCTTGGGATTGGTACGAGTATTTATCTTTGTTTGGTCGATGTAATCAACTAAAGTTAATATGTCTGGGGTTTTTGAGGTATATGTACCACTTTCCCATTCATTCATCTTCGCTTTTAGCTCTCCTGAACCGGTAAGATCAAATAATTTAAACCCAGCATCTTTGGTTGCGTTTTTTGCGCTGTCGCTATCTCCGTAGCCATCACTAATTTGAAATCTACCGATTCTAGCAGCGTTAGACCATGTAGAGCTATCATCTTTAATCAAATAATAGGCTACTAAGGAATAACTAAAGGTATCGTCGCATTTATCTGGCTGTCTATCGCAGTTACTACTACTAGTTTCAATGCCAATTCCACTTTTTATATATTGTCGTTTCCAGAACACAAGAACAGGAAAATACTTTCTTTTATCACTGCTTGTTTTCTTAGGTAATTCATTTCTGATTTCATTTATTCCATCGGCATCATATATATAAACTGCTTGTTCTAAGTCTCTTGCAATAAAATCTAGTGCTGTTTTTAGTTCTTGTTCTGTAGTTGTCTTTACTTGTTCTTTACGCTCGGTTTGCATGATGTTAATCATGAATGTTAGTAACGGGGTAAGAATCAGTGAAGCTAAAATCATCGCAACAAGTAATTCTATAAGCGTGAAACCAGCGGATTTTTTAGTTGATTTTGAACTCTTTATTTTTTGATTATTTATTAATAATTTGAGTGGAATCATGAGAATTATTTTTTATTTATAGATATTTACGTTTAGCAATTAGAATCATCATTTTTATCAACCTTTAGACGATCGCAGAAACTACTGAAATTTGTACCATTAGATATATCTGTCGTTATTTCCATTAGAGGAGTTTGAACGGATCTTAAACCGGTTCCTCCGGTAAATGTTGATTGTTTTTTGGCATCGTCATCCTTTAAGGCTTTTAATTCTTTGACCTTTTTCTTATCAAAAGCATCTGCTCGGTAAACCCTTACTCCTAAGCTGTAACCATCTTCGGGTTCCTTAGAGCTTGGATTATATCGAAATGCTTGAACAATCATGTCTTTGGAGGTAGTTATTTTACAGCTACCGTCAGCATCACCATCTACGCAGTACAAGTTAGTGTCTGGTTTAGAACAGTAATCGTTAGCTTTACAAACCAAAGTTCCTTGTTTGGGAGCATCGTATTTACTAAAGTCGTAGCTCTTTAGTTGTTCATCACTTTTGTTAGGTAATTCTGGAGGCTCAATTGTGCCACTTCTGACACCATCTATATAGCTTTGGGCAGCATCTGTGGCAAATTCGACTCGTCTTGCTTGTACGCGAGTCGCTACGGATAAGACGATGGTAGGTGCGATCGCTGTCATTAAAATCCCCACTACAATAATTGCGACGAGGGATTCAATGATTGTGAAACCGGACTGATTCGATGACGGTGGACGGAGTTTTTTTAGGTAAATCATCTGAATAATGAAGTTATTCTGGCTAAATTATTCTCGCTGGTTGACTAAACTCGAATTAAGAAAACTTATCGGCAGGCTGAAGGGCGTTGATTTTCGGGAATGGCATATCTTTTGTCAGATCCATACTTATTTGAAGGTGCTGTTCCGTAATTACCAGGTTGTGCTTTAGATTGAGCAGCGCATAGCAATGTTGATACCCAACTATCATCGCGACTGACTTCTCTGTAAGACTCGTTTGGATCGCCTGTTGGTGGTGCGGTGAAGCGCTGAGAGAATAAGTCAGGTAGCTGAGTTAGTAAGGCGACATCAAAACCCCAAGAACGACTACCTGGCTGGACGTAGAAAGGTGTTCTACCCAAGGTTGTATCGCTTTCGCTGTTTATGGTAGTTCTATAGGCCTGGGGATATCCGAAAATTGTTCCAGTTGTAGAAAAACCCGTGAGTCGATCGGTGTAATTGGTGGGGAGAATTGGCTCCCAAGGTGCCGTTGCATAGGAACTTCTTTTGTATTGAATGAAGGAGCCACTTGCTCTGTGTGTTTTACCTTTCCATTTTTCTAAGTAACGAGGAAAGTTTTCTAAACCACCATTTGATTCTTCTGGGCGTGCTGGAGTGTCACCTTGAGCAAACACTAAGTTGGTTTCTGTATCGACAGCAACTTGTAACCAATTATTATCCCTACTTTGTACATCAAGTGCTTTCTTATCAAGTACTTTGCTATTTCCAGGTGCCTCAAAGGCAACATGAATTTGCAGTACTGGGATTAATAATGGTTGATTGCTGGGGTTGCTGTTGGTTATAAAATTTTGAATCAACAGCGGAGATTTATAGCTATATTTGTCACTGCTACTGTTCGTAGTCTTAAACCACAAAGCTCTTCTATGGAGTCGGGGTCGATTGGTAGAATTATCAGCGTAGGTGTCAGAAGGATAGTAATTTACCTCTCCATTGTCATCGGTAGATGTATCAATTTCACTTTCCCTGTCTATATTATTACTTCCACTAATTCCTAGAGGAATTGGTTGGTTATTAGAATCCAAAATTAAATTGCCTGTTGCCGCATCGCGGAGGAAAGCAACTCGGCGAGGATAGCGTTGGTCATCTTCATTTATGGCAGGCCTAGCAGTAGTACCTGCTCCAAGCCTGCTAGCAGTAAAAGCGCTATCGTTTGGTATTATTCGAGAAGTACCCGAATCTACTGCTCTTATATCCGCCTCATCTGAGTCAGTCCAATCAATTTTGCCGTTATCGCTTGCGTCATAACCAACCACCCAATCATCTGGTTGACAAGCAGTAACTATAGGCTTACGACAGATTTCCATTACATATTCTGGAAATAAAACCCGTCGCTGAACTGGAGTGGCGAAGTTATTAAAGTAAGAACTTCCTATATCACCATTGGAATCTCGTGGAAATCCCGCTGCTCTTTCCCACCAATCGTAACTAGTAACAAAATTATTTTCCCAAAAGCCATTTAGCCTAGAAGCGACTATGCTTGGTATATTTCTTTCTGTAATAGGGACATTAGTATCAGTCTTGTCATCATCATCATTTAGATGGACTCCTAAAGCCTTTTCACTCATACGAGTGACGTTAGTATCAGTAGTATTACCGTTACCATTCAAGTCAATTTGAATAATTCTTTCATTAAGTCCCGGTGATATTGTTGTTGTTCCAATAGTGCCGTCTCCATCCAAGTCATAACCTAGAGGTGAGTAACCCCAATTGTCTCTAAGATCGTAGTCGCCTCCATTACGAAAACCTTCTTGGAAATTTGCAGATAAAACAGTAATTGCATCGGCGATCACAGTAGCAGGCCGCCATTTTTCACCAGTAGTACAACCAGTAAACTGACCGGGGCGACAAGCAAATTGTTTATTTAAACCAGTACGTTTATAAAAGTCGCCCCAATCATCGTCTAGTGGGTTGCTGAATTCTTCATGTTCATGCTTGTTGAAGTCACCTTTGATGTAGACTGGCAAGTTGCTTGCTAAAATTAAACCCTTTTCTTCCGGTTTATTTAGATTTGTAGTGCTACGGTTCAACTCTTCGCCATTAATCAGCATAATTGCATTAGGACGACGAGTCGGGTCTAATTTAAAGTCAGTGGAACTAGTGCCAATTTTGTCATCATCATCATTAGGATTGTCATCGTCGCTCAGGTCTGGTAATGCATCTTCGCGGGTAGCGTAAATAACTCCACTATTAGGTAAGAGGTACTCAGTAGTATTGTGGGTTGTCTTGCCGATTGATTTATTTTTTAGTGCTTTCAAATCTAGAACAGTGGCACGAATTTCTAAGGGCTGACGTAGTTCTACATCTAAGTCGTAGGTTCCTGCAGAAGCATCTCCGGGTTTGTCAACTGCCTTAACTTGTCTTGCATCTAAGAAAGCGGTTTCTCTAATTGCACCATGAGGAATAATAGTGCTGCTGGGGCTAATGGAACCGTCCATAATTTGCAAGGCGCAGATTGCTGAATCAAGGGCGGATTTTTCTGCTAAGGTAAGGTCGCCACTACCTTTTTCTAAGGCTTTCTTAAGTTGTTTGTGGACTAAACGTCCGTTGGGATATTTCAGTTCAGCTTGATAATTTATAACTGTTCGTTACCTAGTCTTATCTCAGGTGGGAGCACTGTATACTATACCGTTATTGGAACCACCACTAGATGCACTATTCCAAGAAAGTGTTTTACCTTCATAAGTCCTAACATTTTGTGCAGTTTCAGCATTAGTAGGATTGTAGAAAGAGCTAACACAGGCGATGGGCGTTTGAGGGTTTGAGCTTGGGTTTGTTGGATCGTAAGCGCTGCGTTGGAAATGGTAAACTGCTGTGGCTCGCATTTGCAGGATAGGTGTTTCTGCGTGGGGTAATCCCTGGATAGTCGGATCTGTTCCAGTTCCACCTACTGCTGGCTCTGTAACGCCCATTGGCATCCGATCGGACCAAACTTTATCTGTAGCGTTCAGAGCTGCGTTATATTTTGTCGTTGTTTCAGTTTCGTCATAACCGTCAGGTAAATAAATACCCGCACCCGTCACTACACGCAACCCACCAACTACATCCAAAGCATCTTCTGGATATAATGTTGCGCTTTCTTCCCAAAATTGATCGCGCCCTGTTTCTCCAAGATCGTCTAACTCACTTACTTGGGGATAGCGCTTACGGATACCGCTACCTTCATTCCATTCTTTTTTATCAATTTCTTGGCCGGCTTCTTCCTGACTGACAAATTTCTTTTTAGTGTCATCCCACCACATTTGTGGTAGGTTATTACCCACTAAAACTCTGTCTCCCAGAAATGTTTCTTCGCCTTCTGGTTCGGGGAAATCTGTTTGTTTTGCCTTCAAATAAACGTTTTTACTACCGTTGAATCTTATAGGTAGTTCGGCGTATCCGTCATGTTTTATACCATCAGTAGGGTCAAATGGGAAAACCCATTTTTTTGGCGGTCGCATTTCATCGCCTTTGGTGTTTACTAAGACAGTGCCTCTGGTATAGCCTTTTGTAGCATCTGACTCAGTATCAGCAAGCCCAACTTCAGCATAAGGAACTCGTCGCGTACGTTTTCTAAAGTAACTTCTCAGTAATGCTCTTTTCTCTGTGGCTTCATCTTTACCAGCATCGACTCTTTCTTTTAGTTCCTCTTGAATTTCTGTAGGAAGATTGGTTTTAGCTAGTGCAGCACCCGCATCAACCAAAAGATCAATTCGCATTTCATAAGCTCTACTGTTGTAGGCAACTTTCGTTCCTCCAGGTAAGTTAATAGACTTATTGTATTGGTCAATTAGTTTTTGTGTTGGGTTCTGAGAAGTAGTTATCTGCCTAAATAAATCTACAGTTACACCCTTTTGATCGGTAGCATCTGAGGTACGAGCATTCGCAACATTACCTCCAACTACAATTTTGCTGTTACTTTCGTTGAAATAACAAGAATCTGGACTGCTTACTAGAAACAATCGGATTGGTAGAACTCGTTTTGCAATCAATAAATTGGAATTAGTCAGAATCCGTCCGTTTAAGTTAATTCCACCACCAGGGGATATTTCTAAATCATCGTTATATAGTACGGCGTTGTTTGTCAGGGGACGACGTTCTCTGTCTTGCTGATACTCTAAAGCTGCAAAGCCTTTATTCCCCTTAAATTCTTCGTATTTTTTTTTCTCAGTGCTACTAAAAGCATCCAAACTAGTAATGGGGACGGTTGTAGTGTAAACAAAAATACTTCTTCGCAGCGTACTACCTCTTTGATACCAACCTTGAGAACCAACCAAAGAAGCACTAGTATTATTACCGCGATCGCAAACGGTGCTACCTTTGGTTTCATTCATCGGCGGCGTTCTAGCTTCCAGAGGATTTCTAGCTCTGGTAGGATTGCCACCATTTTGAGGAGGATTTCTAAACTTAATGCTGTATAAGGTATAGCTATCAAATTTACCGTTATTATCAGTATCTACTGGATATTTCCAGGCGGTAGTTAGATTTTCGTTGTCAGTTAAACTTGCTGGATTTGTCTTACGACTACCACTTCCATCAATGTCATAAAACAGCGTTAATTGTGACTCATCACCAAAGGTAAATTCCCTAATGTTATCTGTTATAACTTGTTTAAGTGAAAAATCATTGGGAGTCGAACGGGGTAATCTAGGATCTCTAAATAATTTATCAATCTTCGCTTTTGCCCTATCAATTGCAGGAGTTGCAGCATTCAAAACTGCCTGATTAACCCTGACATTACTAGCATTCTTAGAACGCTCAAAGGAGCGAAATAAAATTGCAATAGTCAGTAGTACAACTACCAGCGATACCATTGCCACCGTGGGTAATACGAAACCAGCATTAACCCAATCTGGTCTTTTTTTAGTAACTATGAAACTTCGTAAAAGCCACAGACTTTGTTCTTTTACATTAGATGGAGATTTAGGTTTACATTGTTGGTAAAAGTTTTGAATTGCCCTGACTAACTTACGATTTCTAGACATAGCTACTTTCCTATCAAGAGTTGTGATACGAGTTTTTAAATAAAATAATTTGAGATTT
Source organism: Rivularia sp. (in: cyanobacteria) (assembly GCA_050042755.1). Taxonomy (GTDB): domain Bacteria; phylum Cyanobacteriota; class Cyanobacteriia; order Cyanobacteriales; family Nostocaceae; genus Rivularia. Next base: position 12,444 of record JBHJJJ010000152.1, on the reverse strand, counting down.
CTGGTTTAAAGTAATGCCTATGGTATTTTTCAGGCAAATATAGCTAATTTTCGCGATCGCTAATACATTAGCAATGTCAAATATCTGTATATATTGTGAAAAATAGCCGAAATAATTACCAATAATTTGCTATATTTATTTTTCTGATGAATTGCTAATCGGTATTAAGTATAGTCACTATGAAAACTTTATGAAACTCAAATGAAATATAAACATTGCCAACCTAAATTGTTTTTTGGTTGGCAGCATTAATTATCATAAAATTTCATAAATCAAACTAAATTGCGATTGATTTTTTGTAAATTTATTATGTTTTTCCGGTCAAAATAAATTTTGTTTGAATTTATTTAATTTATAGCTGACAAAGAAAAATAAAGCCATAGCTTCATCATATTTTTGCGGATTTTTTACGTAATTTAGTATTATCTCAAGACAACTTTATGAAGTTATGATTAACAGGCTAAGTTTATAGTACCCACTTGGTACGGCAAACTTATCAGGATTAAAAAAAATATTATGGGTTTTGCTTGAGTAGCTTAATTCGCCAACTCCCTCAAAGAGTGAGGCTACAAAAACAAAGCCCACCTAGGTGGGCTTAAAATCTTTATGGATTGAAAAGGCAATATTTGTTTAATTACCATGCAATTCCAACTTATATACGATTGAGATTAATCCCAGCTTCTTTTGCCATTGCATCCAAACCTTTCTTTTCCAATGTTTTGATTGCTTTAGTAGAGAGCTTAAGTCTCACCCAGCGATTGCCTTCAGCCCACCAAACGCGCTTGCTTTGCAGGTTAGCCTGTTGAAGTTTCTTAGTACGGCGGTGAGAGTGAGAAACCGCATAACCGTTATTCGCTTTCTTACCAGTCAGTTGACATCTACGAGACATATTGAAGAATCTCCTATTTTTTAACGTAATCTTCTATTTTATAAGAATACAGTTTGGTTTTTGGATAACTTGTAAGGGGTAGGGAATAGGGAATTGGGAATTGGGAATAGGGAATGGGGAATAGGGAATAGGGAGTAAAATTTATAACTCCTAACTCCTGTCGAGACGTAGCAGCGCTACGTCTCTACAACTCTTAACTCCTAACTCTTAACTCCTAACTCTTAACTCCTAACTCCACTGCCCTATTTTGCTGCTTGCTCTGTGAGCTTAGTGAGTACTTCGTTGGAACGTTGTACGAAGGATTTCATTCCTTCTGCATCGAAGCCTTTTTGGGACATTAAGGCTAAATCATAAACGTGTTGGCAAATTGAGTTTACCATTTCGCCTGTTGGGGATTTTCCACCATCTTGAATGATACTACCTTGGTTGAGATTTGCCAGGTTCTGTATTAATGGGTGGGCAGTATTAACTAATAATACGTGTTCTTCGGGAAATTCTACATTCTGCTGCTGCATCATGGCGTTCATTTCGCGCAAGCGACGCAGTATCTCTGGTAGTAGCACCATTGCTGGTGGTGTTCCTTGGGGGTTATCGGATTTTAAGGCTTCGGTACGGATGTTGAGTTTTGGTTTATTGAGGGCTTTCTCAAATATTTCTTTGATTGTGTCGCCTTTGGTTTTGTTGGTTGTTGGATCTACTATTTCCTCGGATTTATCTTTATCTAGCAGGGTGTTATCTAAGTCGGAGTCTACCCGGGTGAATTTGACTTCGTTGTATTCCCGTTCGAGGAAGTTGATAAAGTGGGTGTCGATGAAGGAGTCTAAATATAGGACTTCTAAACCTTGGTTTTTGTGTAATTCTACGTAAGCTGCTTGTGATGCTTCATCGGTACAGTAGAAAACGCGGTTTTCGTGGCTTTCTTTGTTGCGTTCTAAATACTCTTTAAGAGTTACGTAGGGCAGTTTAGCATTTTGAGCAGATTCGGGATTTTCTTGTCCCTCGCCACCCGGGGTAACGTCTTGCCAAACGTCACCTTCTTGGGACTGTACCTCAACTGCGGGGGTATTTTGCGTTTCCTCCACTGAAGTATTTCCTACTTCTTTGGTAGTGCGAAAAACGACGATATCTTCTACTTGCTTTTTGAACTTTTCATCATTCATTACTCCGAATTTGACGAAGGTTGCTAAGTCTTTCCAAGCATGAATATATTGCTCGCGATCGTCGCGGTAGAGTTGTTTGAGTCTGTCGCCGACTTTCTTGGCAATGTAATCGCCGATTCTCCGCACGGTGCGATCGCCTTGCAATGCACTACGGGATACGTTGAGTGGAATATCGGTACTATCAATTACACCCCGCATGGGTAAGAGGAATTGGGGGATGATTTCTTCGCAGTTATCGCTGACAAATACTTGGTTGCAGAATAGTTTGATTTGTCCTTTGCTAACGTCAACATCCGGCTTGAGTTTGGGAAAGTAAAGAATGCCGTTGACAATAAAGGGATAATCGGTGTTCAAATGTACCCAGAGTAAAGGTTCTTCCTCAAAGGGATACAGGTAGCGGTAGAATTCCAGGTAATCTTCTTTAGTCAAATTACTGGCAGATTCACGCCATGGTGCTTTTTGTCGATTTAATACTTCGCCATCAAGCTTGATGGGTACGGGCATAAAATCGCAGTAAGTCTTGACAAGATTCTTAACTCGTGCTTCTTCAACAAATTCTTCTTCCTCTTCCATGAGGTGAAGAACGATCGTAGTACCGCGAGTGGTGCGTGATGATTCTTCTAAAGTGAAATTTGGTGAACCATCGCAACTCCAGTGAACTGCCTGTGCCCCTTCTTTATAGGATAAAGTATCGATTTCAACATGATTTGCCACCATGAAGGAAGAATAAAAACCGAGTCCAAAATGACCGATAATTGGTTGATTGGATTCACCTTTGTACTTCTGAATAAACTCTTCAGCGCTAGAGAAAGCAACTTGGTTGATATATTTCTTAATTTCCTCTACGGTCATACCGATGCCATTATCGGTAATAGAAAGTGTTTTTTTATCCTTATCAACAGCAATTTGAATTTCCGACTCGCCGATTTCACCAGAGAATTCTCCAGAGCGAGCTACCATTTGCAATTTTTGGATGGCATCAACGGCATTTGATACTAGTTCCCGTAAAAAGATTTGATGATCTGAGTAGAGAGATTTCTTGATAATCGGGAAAATATTCTCAGTATGAATACTGATAGTACCTTGTTCTAACATAATTTAATCGGAGCAAATACAAATATTTTAATGACTATTCGGGCAGTAAAACCCTAATACCCCACTTTACAGGAAAGGAAAGCAGGGTTAGAATTCATTGTTTGCAGGGGCAGGCTTAGTTATGGCTAGATGCTGGATACATCACGATTTAACTTGTTTTAAAGGTTGCCGCTGCATTTGTGGTTTCATCTCGGAGTTATTACCAATTTGGATTTTAATGCTCAAGTAGATAAATTGCACTTAATTTGCTGGATTGTTTGCCCTATAAAGATGATTCGGATTTCCCTACCGTTTGTTGAAAGGTATGATTTAACTGCTTTGCTGCCAGAGCAGTTTGGAGCTAGCAGTTAAATTTAGTTAGAGCAATACCAACTAACCTTCTCATAATTAGTTATCTAAATTAAATCCTTAATCAAATGCTTGGCATTGCGAGCGGCGACATTCCAATTTAAACGGGTTTGGTATTCATGAAATGAAGACAAAGCTAAGTTTTTATATTGAGAATAATCCCCAAATAAATTAGAAATATAGGTACAATATTCCTCAATTTCAGCATCTGGTGCAAATGTTTTACCATTAACTCCATTTCTGACTACTGTTGGTATGCCAGCAATATTAGTTGCTAGTGATGGCACACCAAAAGAGCTAGCTTCACAAAATACATGCCCAAATGTTTCTGCTTGCGATGGCAAAATCAGAAAATGGGATTCACATAACAACTGATTGATTGTTTTCAAGCCTTGTGGTGTCGATTTACTAATAAATCCCAAACATTTCACAAATTTTGGTAGGGGTTGGGTTGTATGGGGATGACATCCAACTACTGTTAACTCAGTTTCTAAACCTACTTGATTTAGTTTTGTAGCTACTTGTAGGGCTAAATCTCCTCCTTTTCTCTCCCAGTCAACTCCAATGAATAGCAATTTACAAGGGCGAGTTATTCTAGAGTCAACTATTCTTTTAATATCTTCTAAACTACGAGTAGATTCAAAATTCGCACCCCAAGGAACGACTTTAATTTTAGATGTTTTAATTCCGTAAGTTTCAGAAGCCATGCGAGCCGCCCATTCCGATGTATAAATGATTAAGTCGCATCTTTTAAGAGCTTCTGCTTCAATTTTATATATATTTTTAATATTTTCTTGACATAAGTTACTCATATAAGGATAAAAATTTATTAAAGCACTCAGAGTAGTATCTGTCCATATAATAAGTGGTTGTTTTGCATTTAAATATGCAATTGGGACTGTACTCTCTGGAGATAAAATGACATCTGGATCTAAATTTTTTAACTTATTTTGAATTTGATGGGCATAATTTTTTACTATAAATGGCTCTGCCCAACGATAATAATCTTTCTTAGCTAAATTGCGGTAAAAACTCCATTTTAGTCTGGTAGGGATGGCAAATTTTTTGCTCAGAGGACCTATGTATTCTATTGATGTAGAATCATCTACTAAATTATTTGCTATGTAATAGCCAGCAGTACATATACCTTGTACGTGTTTTGTCCAAGAATTTCTATTTTTTAGATCGTATGATGTAACGTAGGCAATTTTCATAAAAATATGATAGATAAATACGGGTTATTTAGTTCTTGTTGTGGCAATGATACTTCGATCTAACCTTGCAATATGCTGGTATATTCCACATAATTTTGAAAAACTATAGAGAGCCGAACACTAAAACCTTCAAATTAGTGCTGCACTATCAATTTTTAACACACTATAGGATTGAATTTGTTCAATCATCAAATCGAATTCCTATAGCTTTATTGTGTATAATTTAAACTTTTCGTGGTTTATACGGTTAGGTACAAGATATGAATTAGCTAAAATATTGCTTAGTCCTAATTCTTGATTTTTAGCAGAATGAAAGTAAGAAACTTGGCTTCAACAAAATTCAATAATTTCAGAAAAAAAGCATCTTCTTTAAAGAGAGATTTAGCAAAAACTGACCAGAATATTATCAAGAACTATTTTCATAATAACCAAATTAGGAAACTACATATTGGGTGCGGTAACCATCGTCTGAAAGGCTGGCTGAATGCCGATCTTTCTTCAAACTCTGCTCAAGTTCTTCGTATTGATGCTACTAAAACTTTCCCTTTTGACAGTAATCAATTTGATTACATATTTAGCGAACATATGATAGAACATATTACTTATAGTGGAGGAGAAATAATGCTTGCAGAATGTTTCCGCGTTTTGAAGCCGGGAGGTAAATTGAGGATATCAACACCAGATTTTTTATTCCTCATTAATCTTTATCAAGAAAATCAATCAAAACTACAAACTGATTTTATAAAACATTCCTCTGATAAATGGATCGAAGATTCTCCTCACTATAAAAATGCTCCTGACTTCCGAGAGATATTTGTTATCAACAACTATATGCGCTCTTGGGGACATGAGTTTATCTATGATGAAAGAGTACTGCATTATCTACTAGAAAAAGTAGGCTTTATTAAAGTTTCTAGAGTTAACGTTAGTGAAAGTCAGGATGAAGCTTTACAAGATTTGGAAAATGTTTCTCGTAAACCCCCAGGCTTGATCGGTTTAGAATCATTAGTAATAGAATGTATCAAACCCTAGAATTGCGATACTAAGTAATTCGGCATTGAAAATAGTAATTAGAAGTAGTGAATAGCGAAAAGTGCGGTCTTGGGGAGCCACTGCGTTGCGGAGGTCCCCTCCGTTGTAGCAAGTGGCGTGGTCTCCCCAAGTGGAGCAACTTTTCAAGAGAGTGAGATTGATCAAGGCTTTCAACTAAATTTATATTCTGTAATATAGCGCGGGTTTATTTGTGCCGATTTACTTATCTAAAATTTTTGCTTGTTTATTCAAATATAATTTTTGACTCAATAATTAGGTAGTTTATACAGTATTTATTTTTTGTGAAAGATTATGTTTTTATATATCCTAAAAAAGTACTGGTATTTGAGAGACTGGGAAATTTTTTAAATATTACATTTACCCAGTTGGGAGGTAAAATAGCCATTACAATTAATTTCAAAATACCTTTAAAAATTATCGGTTTAAGTAAAAGACTTATATCTGTTTTAATTGCAGTAAATAAAAATCTTGCTGCAACTACACTTTGCTGTTTTCCAGGCGGTGTTTTAAGAACTTTATAACAAAGATACTTATAAAAGTTTCCTATTGTTTGAGGTTTAATATGTTGTAGATTTTTTGCTTTTTCACAAGCAAAAGCACGCTCCATAACTTCCAAATAGGATTTTTCCATTCCTAATACATTAGATGACATGGAATGTTGTTGAATTCGATATAAAATTTGTACTTTCGGTACGCAAACAAAATCAGCGATCGCTGATAATTTGAACCACATATCAGTATCTTGAGCGTTGGTTAATACTTCATCAAAACCATCAACAGCAATCAAAGCATCTCTACGAATCATAACGTTAGAGCCGCTACCAATAAAATCATCTATTAATAACTTAGAATAAACATCTCCATTCCAATTTTCATGAGCAGCTTTACGGAGATATTTACCATGTTCATCTATACAATTTGTCCAACTATATGCAACTGCAGCTTGAGGATTTTCTTGTAAAGCTTTATATTGATCTGCTAATTTATCACTTGTCCATAAATCATCTGCATCTAAAAACGTAATATAGTCACCAGTCGCGTGTTTGATTCCCCGATTACGATTCACTGCTACATTTGCTTTAGGATAGGAAAAAACTTTGATTCTATCGTCTTGAATTTGAGAAACAATCGAGAAAGTTGCATCTGTAGAATCAGCATTGATAATAATTAATTCAAAGTTAGTAAAAGTCTGATGTAAAACTGATTCAATTGATTCTTTGATTGTATTTTCACCGTTGAATACAGGAATGATTACGGATATATTATTTATTAACATACCAATTATATTTTTATGATAATAATTGATATGCTAATCCTAGATTTATAAATATAGCCTCAGTATAATTTCAGAACATTTTGAAGCTTTATTTGAGTCAGATAAAATGGACTCAATAAAGAACCAATTAAACGTTCATTTTCGCAAGTAGCAACAATATTATTGACGAATTCAGAACGATAGCGAATTAAATGCAAAATTAATTTACGGCTATCGTTAACTAAGTAAAATAAACAAGCTAATGGTCTTTGCCACCATTCTAGTGATAGCATTCGTAAATGAAATCTACCTAAACCTATACTTCGCATTAAACGCATCAGGTAAGTTTTCTGCAATCGCCAAGCTGGTATAACATGTTCGATTTGCATTTCTGGGTTGTACCAAATTTCCCAACCTGCTTTATAAATATATAAAAGTGCTTCTACATCTTCTCCTGCTGGCATAATAGATGCTCCCGCTCTACCAACTAAAAACAGACGTTCGGGAACGCATTTTTGCCACACTTCACGGCGTACAACTAATCCTGCACCAGGGGGAAATCCTTTTTTTCGAGGTTCATACATTAGTGGTTGTGAACCTCTATCAACAATAGCCAAATAGAATAGTATTTGCTTTAGTTCTTCAGATGGTTCTGTTTCAAAAAAACCGCTAATCTTACTGCTAAATGCTCCAACTTGGGAATTATTTTGAGAAAATTTATATGCTGCTTTTACCCAATTTTTAGCTGGTAAATTATCATCATCGAGAAAACCAATTAATTCTCCTTTGGCTTGTGAAATAGCTTTTTGTCTAGCAAAGGGAAATCCTTGTTCCTCTTCAAAACAATATTTTAAAGGTACGTCTTTTAACCAATTTTCTTGATATTGTTTTACAACTTTTGCGGTGCCATCTGTACTGTTATTATTAACAACAATAACTTCCCAATTTATCTCTTCTGTATTTATTTGTTCTTTTAATTTATCTAATACTTTGGGTAAGCGATTCTCTCCGTTGTAAGTAGGGATAGCAACGGTTAAATGAACGGCTATAGTCATTTTTTAAAAGTGGTTTTTAAGCTTGCTGAGATTATTATTCCCAAAACAAGATAAAAACTCACAGGTTTGAAATTAATTCCCAATTATTGGTTTGTTTCGGAAATCTCTCTGAGACGTAGCACTGCTACGTCTCTACAAAATAATTGGCGTTGGTTATTTGATGTATGAATTTGATTTCTGTTCCCTGAAATGCTTGTAGAGACGCGATATAATGCCCTCCGGGCACGCTTCGCTAACGCGTCTCTACATCTAAAATCATACCCGCATTATGCAATGCCAAATGATTTATGGGTAAATGTAGTTGATTCTCAACCCTCTGCTGACTCCACCACTTGCACGCTATTAACAGGTGGCGATACTCTGACGACGGTTTTTTTATTGAATGTTAACCCGCTTGTACCTTCATCAATTACGATTGTATCGCCGGGAATGAAGGTATTTTCTAAGATTTTAGTTGCGAGGGGGTTTTCGATTTCTCGCTGAATTGCTCGTTTAATTGGGCGAGCGCCGTATGTTGGATCGTAACCTATTTCTATTAACCGATTGCAAGCTGCGGGGGTAATTTCGACGGAAATTTTTTGATCTGCCAATAGGTTTTCTACCCGTTTTAGCTGAATGCGAGCAATATCTCCCATTTGTTTTTTACCCAAAGCATGGAAAATAATTAAATCGTCGATACGGTTAACGAATTCTGGGCGGAAGTGTTTTCGCAAAGCTCCCATAACTCGGTTGCGCATTTTTTCGTAATGCGAATCATTGCCGGATATATCTAATATATGCTCGCTACCAATATTACTTGTCATCACAATGACGCTGTTACGAAAGTCTACTACTCTTCCTTGAGAGTCAGTAATTCTACCGTCATCTAAGACTTGCAGTAAAATATTAAATACGTCTGGATGAGCTTTTTCAACTTCATCGAGTAACACCACAGAATAAGGACGACGACGCACTGCTTCGGAAAGTTGACCGCCTTCTTCAAAACCAACGTAACCCGGAGGCGCTCCTACTAAGCGAGATATAGAATGCTTTTCCATATATTCCGACATATCCAAACGCACCATAGCGTCTTCGGAATCAAACATGAATTTCGCTAAAGCACGGGCTAGTTCTGTTTTACCAACACCCGTAGGTCCCATGAATAAAAACGAACCTATGGGACGTTGGGGATCTTTCATTCCCGCACGAGCGCGACGAATTGCCGCTGATACTGCCGATACTGCTTCATCTTGTCCGATAACTCGTTTGTGGAGATGTTCTTCTAATTGCAATAATTTTTGTCTTTCTGACTCTAACAGGCTATTAATGGGAATTCCTGTCCATTTGGCCACTATTTCGGCAATATCGTCTTCGGTAACCTGCTCTCTTAATAAACTTACACCCTTACTTTGAACTTCTAGTAACTTCGCTTCTTTTATTTCGCGATCGCGTTGTACTCCTTCCAATTTGCCATATTTTAATTGTGCTGCCGTGTTAAGGTCATAAGCACGTTCTGCTTGTTCTATTTGAACTCTGAGTTTTTCTTCTTCCTGTTTTAAAGCGCTGATATCTTCTAATACCTGCTTTTCACCTTGCCATTGAGCGTTAAAGTCTTCTTGTCTTTCGGTTAAATCGTCAATTTCTTGCTCGATTCGCTCCAAGCGTTGCTGCGTCTGAAACGTCGCTTTTTCTTCTCCTGCTAAAGAGAGCTTTTCCATTTCTAGCTGCATCAAACGACGCTCAATATTTTCCAACTCCGCCGGTTTGGAAGTAATTTCCATTTTCAACTGCGCCGCTGCTTCGTCTACTAGATCGATGGCTTTATCTGGTAAAAAACGATCGGAAATGTAGCGTGCTGACAATGTAGCCGCTGCGACTAAGGCAGAATCGGAAATTTTGACATTGTGATGTACCTCATAACGCTCTTTAAGCCCCCGCAAAATAGAAATTGTATTTTCTACGCTGGGTTGAGTGACAAGCACCTGTTGAAAACGCCGTTCTAAAGCCGGATCTTTCTCAATATACTTCCGGTATTCATCTAAAGTTGTGGCACCAATACAACGCAATTCTCCCCGCGCCAACATTGGTTTAAGTAAATTACCAGCATCCATGGAACCTTGCTGTCCCGAACCGGCACCAACTACCGTATGCAATTCATCAATAAATAACACTATTTGACCGGAAGATTCAGTAACTTCCCGGAGAACAGCTTTCAATCTATCTTCAAACTCACCCCGGTACTTTGCTCCAGCAATCAAACTACCCATATCCAAACCGATAATTTGGCGGTTTTTCAAGGATTCGGGAACATCACCATTAATAATTCGCTGCGCCAACGCTTCGGCGATCGCTGTTTTTCCGACTCCCGGCTCGCCAATTAATACAGGATTATTTTTACTGCGACGAGATAACACCTGAATTACCCGGCGGATTTCGTCATCTCGTCCAATCACTGGGTCAAGTTTACCGGCTTTTGCTTGTTCGGTTAAATCTCTACCAAACTTTTCTAAGGCTTCGTAGCGAGATTCAGGATTTTGATCGGTTACCTTTTGGCTACCCCGCACGTTTTTGATCGCAGTTTCTAAATCGGCGGTGTTAGCGTTTAAACTTCTAAATATTCGCTTGCCAATACGCTCCTCTTCAGCAAAAGCCAGCAGAATATGTTCCACACTAATGAAAGCATCATTCATGTTCTCTTTGGCATTTTCAGCACCATCAAGCATCCGATCGAGACTTTTTCCCAGGTATAGTTGCTCACTCCTTCCTATTTTTGGGTGACGGCGGGTAAAATCTTCAAGCTGTTGTTGCAATCGCTCAATTTCCACCCCAGCACGACTGAGAACCCGATGAGCCAACCCATTATCTTGTTCCAAAAGAGCCAGCATCAAATGTTCCACATCTAACTGCTGTTGTTGGTAAGCACGGACAATATCCTGAGATTTAACAATTGCTTCCCAGGCTTTATCAGTAAATTTATCTGGATCTGTAGGCTGCATATTAAGAATTTTAGATTTTAGACTGGGGAATTTTAAATTAAGAGTTTGTCTTAAATAAATATCCAAACATTATTGAACACTATCTGCGTGTATCTGCGGTTGCAATGCCCGAAATTGTTAGTTGTTGGTTGATAGTAGTTAGTTGATATTTGTTAGTTGACAACCAACAATCCACTATCCACTAACCACTATCCACTATCGACTAACTACTCCTATTACCAATTTAAAACGAAAATACAGACCTTAGCGTAGTTTGCCAAATAGAACCTTGATTGCTGTCGTTGTCGGGATTAACCACCAAAGAAATGACAGGAGTAACGCTGATATTGTCGCTTAGTTGCAGGTTGTAGAATGTCTCAAAGTTAGTTTGAGTGGCATTTACCAAACCATCGCTAACAAACGGCTGAGCAATCGCTACCCCCGCGATGGTACCTGGAATCACAATGTTACGCAAACCAACACCAAGCGTCCAACTAACGGGGTTTAAATCCAAATCTCGATCGATCGCTGTATTAAATCCTTGATAATTACCGATTCCCAGACGGCCAAAAATTCCTGTATTGCGATTAAGAGAGTATTCGGCGTTTACGCCATAAGCATTTATATTGGTATCGTCAATTTCGGCTTTTGTATATTGCAGTCTTACAGTTAATTTATCGCTAAAAGTATATTCTAACTCGGCACTTGCTTGATATGGTTCGCCGAAAAGCCCTTCACCATTAGAGTTTGAGTCAGCATCCCCGGCAATATATAGCGAACGAATAGCTAGTTTACTGTTTTTAGGTTTCCAGGCAACAGCAGCACCGGCACCACCATTGCGATCGATTCTATTTTGTACAATTAAAGGATTATTCAGAAAAATTCCCGAACTAAAATCAGCCGCTTCATTATTTGCATAGCTATTACCATCGATAAAATCTCGTGGTGACATTTTCGTTCCCACAGTCACCGCTAAATCTGATGAAGGACGTAAAGTATAATACAAACGTCTGAGTTTGACATCCGCTTCCACATCAGTAAAATCAAGTCCGCCAGCGTTTGCAAAAATACCATTACTTCCGAGTAAGTTCGAGTCTTCCTTTTGCGCTAAACCAACTGCATCACCGCCGTTGTTACCAGATTCTAACTGAGTAACCAGTAAATCTTTTGGACTAAAACTAGTTGAAAAAGTTAACCTAGTCCGAGAAACCACAGTTGAATGAGCTTTCCTACCATCAGTTACTCCAAGAATTTGTTGCCCTTTGAGTTTGGTAGTGGTAGAAAATTGATTTGCTTGTAACTGGGCAGAGCGAGAATCAATATCATCTAAACGCTCTCGCACTTGCGCCAAAGCTTGACCAAATTCTTTTTGTAGCCGCGCTAAAGTTATCCTATCGGCACGAATATTACTTTCACCGATA
>JBHJJJ010000151.1:0-3947 GCA_050042755.1 Rivularia sp. (in: cyanobacteria) | reverse complement strand
GTTTCTGGACGTGGTGAACTTCACTTGGGTATTTTAATTGAAACTATGCGCCGCGAAGGTTATGAGTTTCAGGTATCTCAGCCACAGGTAATTTACCGCGAAGTCAACGGACAACCTTGCGAACCTTACGAACTCTTGGCTTTAGACGTTACCGAGGAAGCCGTTGGTGGCTGTATCGAAAGACTCGGCCAACGTAAAGGTGAAATGCAAGATATGCAAATGGGTGGTAACGGGCGATCGCAGTTAGAATTCATCATTCCTGCCCGTGGTTTGATTGGTTTCCGTGGTGAATTCATGCGTATCACTCGCGGTGACGGCATCATGAACCACAGTTTCTTGGATTACCGTCCAATTATTGGCGAAATTTCTGCCCGTCGCAATGGTGTATTGATTTCTTTTGAAGAAGGTGTTGCTACTTTCTACGCTTTGAAAAACGCGGAAGATAGAGGTTCTTTCTTCATCACTCCCGGTACCAAAGTTTATAAAGGTATGATTGTTGGAGAAAACAATCGTCCTCAAGATTTGGAATTGAACCTTTGTAAAACCAAGCAATTAACAAACCATCGTGCTGCTAGTGGTGATGAATTAGTACAATTGCAAGCACCAGTAGAAATGAGTTTGGAAAGAGCTTTGGAATATATTGGCCCCGATGAATTGGTGGAAATTACACCCGAATCGATTCGTTTGCGGAAGTTGTCGAAGAAATTTGTCAAACGGTAATTTACTTATAAGTTAGGAGTTAGGAGTTAAGAATTTAATTCCTAACATTCCTTAATATAAATATATATTTCTTGTGGTACGGGCCGGACAGCCCGTTTTTTTGGCGTTGCTGATTTGATGTATGAAACGGGTTGATTGGAAAACCAAAACGGTTGTAGAGACGCGATATATCGCGTCTCTACATTTAAATTCATACCCGGATTCAGCCATGCCGTTTTTTTTATAATTAGGAATGACATATAGGAATCCGATTTGATTTTTGAACTTATTTGTGTAGGTAGGCAAGAGGCAAAAGGCAAGAGGCAAAAGGGTTCTAGGAGATTAAAGGGTACTGACTTTTTTTCAATTTTCAAGTAGGATTCCTATAGTGCCATTCCAATTCAAAATATCATAGTTGCTGATAAACCTTCAAAGTCAGTAACTAAGGGTGAAGAATTGATAGTTGTAAGTTGAGTTATACCTGTGGGGATATCATCAATTAAAGCGTTTGCTAATAAACTATTAGTAGTGCCTGTAGGATGTACATCATCCCACCAAATGAATTCTGTAGGATCGGTTAATGGGTTTTCTGTTAATGCTTCGAGTGCACGGTTGGTAGTGTCTGTAAATCCAAAGTCGCTAGGATTTTCTAATAATTTGGCGAATTCACTCGCAACATCTAACTCATAGATATTAATACCAAGTTGATTTTCTAAATCGTCTAACTCGGTATCTAGCAAGTTGTTAAACTCAGTGACAGCGGTGTTGATTTCCGAGCTGATTCCCGCATCACTTATTAAAGGAATCGCACCAAGGGGAGCAAGATTGGGAATGATAAAGTTTTCGGCTCCAGCGTTAGCTAAAGTGGTAATGTGTCCGGTTAATTCTGCAACGGTATTCTCTATTTCTGGAATATTCTCGACAATTTCTTCTGGAGTACCGTTCAAATCAGAGAAGATATTGTTACTACCAGCAGAGATAAAGAATAAATCTGTTGCAGTGGTTTCTCCTGTAGCGAGGTAAAGATTAATTTGCTCGCCGACACTGGGCTCTCCTTCGTCATCACCCGCACCTAATTCTGCACCACCAAAAGCATAGTTTGTTCCACCTGCTAAGGAGGGAATCGAAGCCGATAAACCCAATTCTTCTGCAAGTATTTCAGGTAGTAGAGGTCCGTTGGAAAATCGTCCGTTAAAATAAGGTGGAGATGCTGGAAAAGTTTGTTCTGAAGCGAGGAAGACGTTACCAACATCTGTAGTACTATCACCAAAAGCAATAAAGTTGCTGAAAGGAATTTTTTGTACATCAGCAACAAAACTAAACTGATAAGTGTTATCTAAATTTAAATTCTCAGATGAGATATCTGCAATAATTCCAATTAATTCTGGGGTAAGCCCAAAGAGCATGCGCGGAGCGATCGCACCATCATTAAAAAATACACCTGTTCCTGACGGTAAACCCTGCGGAGACATGGTAAGGGAATAATCGTTGCGTAGGCCAATTAATTGAATAATATCTTGGTTTTCTAAATCTGCAATCAAAGCATAGTCACTGGTGAGGGCACTTGATGCATTGCCATTATTATATAAATCTTGGGTGCCGAAAAGAAAGTCTTTGTCAAAGGTACTATTGATATTTGCCATTGAACTTATAGTTAGGAGTTAGGAGTTAAGAATTGGGAGTAATAGCATTTTAGGTTCGACTATATAATAGGATTAGCCGGACTTTATATTATTGGTTGCGAAACGATGCTAATTAGCATTTTTACAGAATAATCTTAGTCTGTAATATATTGCTGAGTTTTACAAGGCAACTTAAGCAAATTAAGATGCAACTTAAGCTTTGAGAAAACTTTGCTCTCGCTTCACTTTCTGATTTCGATTGTCTTTAATCTGTATAGAGCAAGTAATTAAGTAACTTAAACGTTTCAACTAATTCATATCAATTAAAGGAGACGAATGAAATCGAGGATTTTAGGAGTTTGAAAACACCACAAACCTAACAATTAAAAATCAACAAGCCCATCAAAAAAATTCCCCATTAAAATGCGGAGCATTTCAATAGGAGAAGATAAATATTTCCGAGGTAGATGCGAACAAATTCAAACTGATAACTAAACCATTTGCTTACTCTGATATTTCTTTAAATCCTCAGGTGCAAATACACCTTCTTCTGTCATAATTGCTTTAATTAATTCTGCTGGGGTAACATCAAAAGAAGGATTATAATAATCAATACCTTCCGGCGCAATAATACTTTCTCCTACTTGATAAATTTCCTTTGGATTCCTTTCTTCAATGGGAATTTGATTGCCATTATCTAAGGAAAAATCAACAGTAGAAAGAGGTGCCGCTACGAAAAAAGGCACGTTATGAGCTTTCGCCACCAGCGCCAAACTATAAGTACCAATTTTATTGGCAGCATCACCGTTTGCAGCAATTCTATCAGCACCGACAACTACAGCATGAATTAAACCTTGTTTCATACAGTGCGCTGCCATACTATCGGTTATTAAAGTTACCGGAATACCTTCTTGAACGCATTCCCAAGTAGTAAGTTTTGAACCTTGCAAGCTTGGACGAGTTTCACCTGCAAAAAGTCTTTCTAAACGTCCTTCACGCCAAGCCGAACGTACTACACCCAAAGCAGTACCGTAACCTGCTGTTGCTAATGCACCGGCATTACAGTGAGTTAATAAAGTCAACTTTTCTGGTGTTTCGGGTAATGCTGACAAACCGCGATCGCCAATTTTATGACAAGTTTGCAAGTCTTCTGTATTAATAGCTTGGGCAGTTTCGAGAAGATTTTTTTTGAGTTCTTCCACAGTACCCATTGTTTCATAAGCTGCCTTAAGCATCCGTGAAATTGCCCAAAACAAATTCACGGCAGTAGGACGAGTTTCACGCAACATTTGTGCGACTTTTTCTAAATGTTTTATAAACTCATCGCGGTTATTCGTTTCAATTTCCCGCGCTCCGAGATACATACCGTATGCAGCAGCAACTCCAATTGCAGGAGCACCACGGACAATCATAGTTTTAATTGCCTCGGCCATATCCTCACTGCGGTTAATTTCCACATAGGAATACTCTAAGGGCAAACGAGTTTGGTCGATTAAAGAAACCGAATTATTCTGCCAAATTACGGGATACACAGGATTATTTTGCAACATCATACCTTGAGAAATGAATTTGATTGCGAAGAGATGAGAAGGGAGGTGTGGGGGAGATGGAGAGAGGGAGGCAGGG
>JBHJJJ010000150.1:0-17405 GCA_050042755.1 Rivularia sp. (in: cyanobacteria) | reverse complement strand
TTCATAGTTTCAAAGATTTTTCTATTCCCACGGGTGGTGAGGCGATTTTCAATAATTCTACCGATGTAGTTAATATAATTAATCGGGTAACTGGTGGAAATATATCTAATATCGATGGGTTAATAAAAGCTAACGGTAATGCAAATTTATTTTTAATTAATCCTGCGGGTATTGTATTTGGGATAAATGCAAGCTTAGATATTGGTGGTTCGTTTTTGGGGAGTACCGCAGAAAGTTTTTTGTTTGAGGATGGGTTTGAATTTAGTACGGTGAATGCTCAAAGTGAGCCTTTGTTGACGATAAGTGTACCTTTGGGATTGCAGATGGGGAGTAATTCCGGTAGCATTAACGTACAAGGAAATGGTCATGCGAATACGGGGGGAGCATTTTTCCCTTTGAACTTCAATGACACAGCCACAGGGTTAAAAGTTAATCAAGGAGAAACTTTAGGATTAATTGGTAAAGAAATTAACTTAACTGGAGGAATTATTAGAGTACCAGGGGGAAATATTCAGTTAAGTAGCATCTCTGAAGGTGTATTACAGCTTGATAATAGTTCCTCATCTTGGCAATTCGATACCTCACAGGTGCAAAAATTTGCAAACATTAACTTATTGGAGAAATCTCTTTTAGATACCAGCGGAGTTTTTACCGGAGATATTCAATTACAAGGAAAAAATATTACCCTTGAAGATGCTTCCGCAGTTATCATTCAAAACTTAGGAACTCAAGCTTCTGGAAATATTACTTTGAATGCTACCGATACAATACGAATTGCCGATGAACTTAGGAATGCACCAGAGAAACTAACACCTTTCGGTAATGTAACAGGTATTGCTTTTTCTCGATTAACTACAGAAACCCTGGGTGCAGGTAAAGCAGGGGACATCTTTATTTCTAGTGGTAATTTATTTCTCAAAGATGCAGGTTTAGTTTTGAACCGCACCTATAGTACAGGAGATACTGGTAGTATTGATGTTAATATCGGCGAACTAATTGAAATTGATGGCTTTTCCTCTTTCATTCAAGATGTAGCTAGTAGTATCTCTGTAACGAATTTTGGCAATGGTAACGCTAAAGAAATTAATATTACAGCGAGAAATTTAAATGTTTTAAATGGAGGTTTGGTTACTTCAGGTAATTTTAGTAGCTCTCAAGGAGGAGATATTCAGATTAATGTTTCCGATACTTTAAGGATGAGTGGTGTTAGTCGAACAGATGCTAGTTTGGTAAATAGTTTAGCTTTACGCACGGGAAATAGTGGTAATGTCACAATCAACACTTCTAAACTGGAAATACTTAATTTTGCTAGTATTGGTACTTCTGCTTGGGCAGAAGGCTCTGCTGGCAAATTAAATATCAATGCCTCCGAATCCATAATACTCAGTGGAAAAGACAGTGTTATCGATTCTAGCGCACCAGTTTTGAATGAAATTTTCCGCCTAAGTCTTGGACTTCCAGATTTTCCTCTCGGTGACTCAGGAAGTGTAGTTATTAATACTCCTAGCTTAACTATTGCAGATGGTGGAATATTATCAGTTACCAATCAAGGCTTGGGTAATAGTGGAAATATAGAGATTAATACCGACCAGATTTTTCTCGATACCAAAGGATATATTGATGCTTTCAGTGACTCTGGGCAAGGCGGTAGCATTAAGCTAAATATTCAAGATTCTTTGTTATTACGCAATAATAGCTCGATTAACACAGAAGCGAAAAGTACAGGGAGTGGTGGTAATATCACTATCAATTCTCCTGTAATCGCTGGTTTTGAAAACAGTGATATTATCGCCAATGCAGTTGAAGGAAACGGCGGTAATATTAATATTAAAACGAACGGTATATTCGGTTTAGAATTCCGCGACTCACTCACGGATGAAAGTGACATTACAGCGAGTTCTCAGTTTGGCGTTAACGGTACAGTAGAAATCAACAATGTAGGAATTGATCCCAGTTCTGGCTTAGTAGAATTACCCGCAACCTTAGCAGATTCATCGCAACAAATTGCTACGGGATGTTCTAGCAACACTGAAAGTAGTTTTGTCGCTACCGGAAGGGGTGGAATACCACAAAATCCCACCGAATCTGTTGATTTAAAGCCAAATTGGTCGGATATTCGCGATTTATCGGCATTTCGTCAACAAAATAATAATACTGTTGAAAATCCACAGATATCAAATCAACCAGCGATTGTAGAAGCTACTGGTTTTATACGTAATGAAAATGGAGAAATTGAACTTGTTGCTCTTGAAAATACACCTTTGATAAATAAACAAATTGCTAACTGTAGTGGCTGATATAATTATTAGTTGTTATACCAATTCTGTATGAGGCTGCGCTTAATCACTCTCACTCTAAAAGAGTGGAGCTACCACTACAAAGCCAACCTACGTTGGCTAAATTTGGCGCATCTTTATAAAGAATTGGTATTAGTTATTAGTGAATAGTGAATAGGGAATAGTTGTTACTCCTTACTCATTACTCCTTACTTATTATTTTTTCGCAAAAATCACTACATAAATCTTTTCTTAAAAATGTTATCTCTAATATAAATAATAATTTATTACTATGATTAACCCCCGTGAAATATACGATTTAATGTTAGATTACGGTACTAAAGATACTCAAATAAAAGAAATAATCATCGGTTTAACTTGGACTTTATGTATAGCAGAAAATGCAGGATTATGCATGAGTCCGGGAATTGCAACTCGCACCTTACCTTTTTCAGGAACTTTGGTAAATAAATCAATTTCGGAATTAGCGCCTTGGTTGCGATCGTGGAATCCTTATCAAGCAACTGTAGCAATGGCTGCAATTAATTCTGTTATTAATTCGTCATCATCTTTACCCAATACTGGTACGGTTTTATCTCCAAAAGGTTCAGCAAATTTAGCAGTATTTGAACATTTTTTGCCTCAAATTAGGAACAAAAATGTTTGCATAATTGGACGTTATCCGGGATTAAATAAATATGCTAATGAAATGGACATGAAAGTAATAGAATTGAATCCAGGAGCAGAAGATTTTCCCGCACCAGCTTCGGAATATTTACTACCAGAAGCGGAATGGGTATTTTTAACAGCTACTTCTATTGTAAATAAAACTTTTCCCCGTTTAGTTCAATTAGCAAAGAATTCTAAATTAGTATTAATGGGGCCAACTCTTCCTTGGTTACCAGAATTAAAACAAATGGGAATTAATTATTTAGCAGGAATTAAAATTACTAATTTACCAGCTTTAAGACAAACAGTAGCAGAAGGTGGAGGAGTCAGAATATTTGAGACTGGTATTCAATATTCTGTGGTTGAAATTTAGGAGTCCATTATCAATTATCAATTATCAATGATCAATGATTAATTATCAATTATCAATTATCAATTATTAGTTGTTCACTGTTCACTGTTCACTGTTCATTGTTCATTGTTCATTGTTCATTGTTCACTGAGAATGAAGTTGCTTGCATTCTTCTTTTAATATCCCCGATTTTATTTTGATAGAACTTGGAGATTTGGCAATAATATCTTCACAGGATATGTTAATCATATTAGGATTGTGTCCGTCTTCAAAATCCGAAGCATCCACACTGTAAATAATTTCGGAAATACCAGCCCAAAAGCAAGTTGCCGCACACATTGCACAAGGCTCGCAGGTAGTATAAAGTGTATATCCGGGTTCTAAAGAACTGGTTTTGAGACGAGTGGTTAATTTACGTATGACATTGACTTCAGCATGAGCCGTTGGATCTGCATCGGATTCTACACTATTTCCGGCTCGTTCAACAATTTCATTATCCTTGACAATTACCGCACCAAAAGGCGTTTTACTCTTCTCGGCTTCGGCGATAGCTATTTGCATGATTTCTTCAGGAGTCATAATCAATAATCAAGAATTAGTCAGAATATTAATCATAAATCAATCAACAACGTGTTTTAATTTTTATTTTTCCTCTCCCGAATAGAGGTGTGGAGCATAAATACAAACATTTTTTAATTTTTATTTTCCCCCTCCCGAATACTAGTACAACACGGCGTAAATAAGGCAACGATTAAAAATGCCTGAAAAGCCTATAAAATCAAACTTCTTACTTATTACTTATTACTTATTACTTCCGCGAAGCGGTACTAGTCGTGTATCGTAAAAACAGAAAGTTTTTTCTTCCCCCTCTTCCCCCTCATCCCCCTCTCCCCCTCATCCCCCCTCTCCCGGCTTACCCAACAATTTTGATTTATGAGACTACTATGGGCTTACCCCGCGTATAAAAGCGACTTACCTAAATATTGAGTAAGAGATACAATGCTGATAAATTGCGACTATAGAATCATAAAGACTAATTACCAATCGTCATGATCATAGACAGTTTTCGGGCTAAATTACGCAAAGAAGCGCAACTGTGGCGAGATGAAGGAATAATACAGGATTCTGTGTACGAACAATTATCCCAACGATATCAATTTGATAGTTTGGAGGTAAGTGCTCGCGATCGCTTTATTTTCATTTTAATGGGAGTCGGTTTTATACTTGTAGGATTAGGAGCAATTACTTTTGTTGCAGCGAATTGGCAAGCATGGTCTCGTGAAGTAAAATTAATTTTATTATTAAGTTTATTTTTCGCAACAAATATTATTGGTTTTTATCTTTGGAGAGAACCCGTATTAGATAATTCGGGAAAGAAGCGACGAGTGCGCAAGCGAATATTTGGACATGGTTTATTACTTTTGGGTGGTTTGCTTTTAGGCGCAAATATGGCGTTTATGGCGCAGACATTCCATATCAGCGGTTCCGATTATGAATTATTTTTATTCTGGGGAATTGGCGTTTTGGTAATGGCATATAGCCTATGTTTGGCTTCCTTGGGTGTATTTGCGTTTGTTCTGCTTAATATTGCATACTGGATGGGTAATGGGCAATTATCAAGTTCTTATAGTGATTTTTCTTTGGGATTGCTGATATTAGAACATATGCCTATTCTGTGGTTGGCGATGTTTGTACCTCTGGCATATTTATGTAAATCGCGATGGATTTTTGCATTATCAACAATTGCTTTTGCTATTTCATTACAATTTAATCCCTCGACATATGAAGTTAAATCTTTTGTTTTTGCACTTCCACCGGCGTTATTGTGGAGTTACGACGATTTACTGTTTCCTAAAGTTAATCAAAGATGGTTTCAATCTGTTGCGCGTAATTTAGCATTGTTGTTTTTCAGTGTTTTATTTTATATCCTTTCCTTCCGGGGATACTGGGAATCTTCAAGTTATTATTCTACCGATATCAACTCAATACCAAATTTATTTTTATTAGATTTGGGAATTCTCACCGCTTTAGCTATATATCAATGGTTTCATTTATTGCGTCCAAAAGGCAATCGTCACCGTCAAGGAATAGATATTACTAATATTGGAATTGGGTTTTTTGTGGTGATGGCGGCTTTTGCACCGATAGGAAATCAAATCATGAGTGGTATGGGATTTTTCGGAATTTTTCTTTTTAATTTGCTGTTAGCATTATTAGCTTGCGGAATGATTCGTCAAGGATTGGAATCGAATCAAAGACGCGCTTTTTGGTGGGGAATGATATTGTTAACGCTGCAAATCATCACCCGGATGCTGGAATATGACACGGATTTATTATTTAAGTCTTTGGTTTTCGTATTGTGCGGAGTGGCTGTTATTATGGCAGGATTATGGTTTGAACGGCATTTAAATTCAGTGAACAGTGAGCAGTGAACAATTATCAACTAACAACCAACAACCAACAACCAACAACCAACAACCAACAACCATCAACCATTAACTAATCATGAACTCTCAATCTTTTCCCGATGAATCTTCTGAAAAACAACTTATTCCTGATTTTCAAAATAATTTACCAACAAATAATAAACCAATACCAATTTTACGGTTAATAGTACCTTTATTAATCCAAGCGGGGTTAATTTTGGCGATACCAGCCCAACCTGTTTATACTTATTTAACGGGTAGAACTGTAATTTTACAAACTGTACCTGTTGATCCTTACAATATATTGACTGGTTATTATCAAATCCTAAATTATGATATTTCGACAAAAAGTACTTTAGAAAAACTTCCTGGCAGCAAAGATTTATTAAAGAATGGCAACAGTTTTTATGTCATTCTTGAAGAAGTTAAATCAACTGGCGAGGGAATTCCCAAAGCTTGGAAACCATTACGGTTAAGTAAAAAACTTCCCTCATCGCTTCCCGATAACCAAATAGCCTTGAAAGGTATATATAGATATGGTTCGGTTGAATATGGTTTAGAAAAATATAATATCCCAGAAGACCAACGGAATCAAATTAATGACAATATATCTCGAGCTAGCCGCAGTGCCACACAAAGCGACAAACAACCTATTGTAGTGGAAATTAAAGTTGATTCCCAGGGTAAAGCGGTGCCTGTAAGTATGTGGGTAGAAGAACGTAATTATCGGTTTTAATTGCTAATAGTAAAAAAATTAATTAAATTTAAGGGAGCATCCCTGCAGGTGTAAATATATTTTTTTGTAGTGCGGTTAACCGCTTTATGTATATTAGGAAGCAAGATGCTCCCACTACAAATTTTATTTTTTAAAAATTGAGATGCTCCCAAATTTAATGCGTTACGACTTTCGTCTAACGCACCTTAAAAATAACAAAATATCTTTGATAAATGAAATTAAATCAATAGAAAATTTTTGTATTTTTATCTATTCCTTAACTTATTCTTAGTGCCGAAAATCGGTTTTGAATCATAAAATTATATGATATTGACAATATAAACTCTCATGAGTATTTATAAATTTGAACAAAATGAAGCACCTGCTAAATTTCCGATTAATGTTAAAGAAACATCTGAAGGTTTTTTATTACTTGAAAATAAAGGTAACTTGCCAAAAGAATATAAATTTAATCCTATCTACAGTTTAATTATTTTATTTTTTGTCATTCAATTTTTTATTATTTTACGATTTTTTCGCATTTTGTTTTGGTGGTTTTTGTTAATAGTTTTTGTAGTTTGTTTTTTATTCAATAAAAGATTTAGAAATAATCTTATCGCTAAATTTCGTTTTAAACCTGGAGAGGTGTTATTACCTAGTTACCCTTTGCGTTTGGGGGAAGAATATAATTTAACTTTTCGTCGTCGTCTTAGAGCAAATCAGAAAACGAAGAAAGCGGGGCAATTAACCTTTAAAATTGCGTGTTTGGAGCGAGTTAAATATACAAGGGGAAGCGATACTGAAGTGGAGACTCATGTAATTTGGGAATCTCAACCCAAAATTTATTCTGTACCTATAGGTGTTAATACATACTCTTTAAGATCAGATTTCACTATCCCAAATAATCTTCCTTCTTCCTTTGAAGGAGAAAATAATCAAATTCGTTGGATTATCTCTATCGAACAAAATATTCCAGGGATTGTCGAACAGGTTTATTCTAATTTTGTTTTTGTTGTCGATGCCGTGGTAGTAGCATGATTAATCTCGATCTCAATTCGGAGTCAATCGAAGTCGGGAGTGAATTGACTGGAAGTTGTATCTGGATTCCCGATACACAAGAGAAAAACAAGTCACTAAAACTGACTATTGGTTGGCGCACGGAAGGAAGAGGAAATATAGATAAAGAAACGCTTTATGAAACTGAAGTAAATCCCTCGCTGCGTGCTTATTTTAGGTGTAAAATTCCCATGAGCGGACCAATATCTTATGATGGTCAATTATTAAGAATTATCTGGGAAATTATAGTATTTTGCCACGGATGGTTTTTTCAAAAAAATATGGTCGAAACTCAAGTACTTCACATTATTCCTCGACAATTATAGTCATGAATAAATGTCTTATTACAATCCTTATCACAAACTTGGATTACAACGCAATCCTTTCACAGCACCCGATAATCTAGAAATTCCTCCACAACGTTGGTTCGATTTTGGTTTTTCTCAAGCACCTCCCATTCAAAAACGATTATTTCTCCAAGTTATTGGTGAAAAAGGAGCGGGTAAAACCTCTCATCTTCTACATTGGAAGCAACAAACAGGAGGTGTATATTACTATTGTCAACCCGGATGGAAAGCATGGTTATTACCACCAGTCGCTAAAATCGTGTATTGGGATGAAGCAAACCGTATTCCCTTACCACTATTGCTTATTAGTCTATGGCTCGCGCATTCTATTAATGCAACTATTGTCTCAGGAACTCATAATAATCTAGCCAAATTCGCTAGTTTATTTAGCTTTGAAATTAAAACCATCAGATTATCTACTCTCTGCGTTGAAAATCTCTTGCAATGGTCAAAAAAGTTGATAGAATCAGAGCGTCTTTCTCCTTCAATACCCATTCGCTTAGAATTAACTACCGATAATGCCAGAAAAATTGTTGCAGATTCTCAAGGCTCTTGGCGAAAAGCTGCAACTTTTTTACATATTTGGGCTGCACGGGTAGTCAAAAATTATATACTCTAATAGAAAAAACCTCACCCTATGCACCCTCTCCAAGTTATCGGAGAGGGATTTTCGTTTACTAATGAGGTTTATCAATAACCTCTAACTATTTTACACAAACCGCATTTTTGACTTAGTTAAAACCATGGTGGCTGCTAATCCAACAAAGACGGTAGCAGGTGCATGGGATTCCGGTACTTTTTTTCTAATTGGCGGTTGATCTTTTTTGGCGTAGGTATAAGCAACCGACACAGTCGCACCGGCAAAGGTTTCAAAACGAGCTGACAGATTACCCGCACCTGTAGCTGTTGAATTGCCTATAGCTTCGAGGAATAAATTAAAACTACCATCGCCAATGAAAGGTGTAAAATCATCCGTGGTGGTGAAAAGTGCTGATTCTTTCTTTGTATTGGAAATATCTGTTAATTTAATGCCAGAAGTACCATCAAAATCAAATGTTCCATCGTGTGCGCTCAACTCTTGCTCAACCGATGCAGTGGGTAAAGCTACAAGTAATAAGGAATCATCGGGTTTTTTTAAACTAATTTCTGCGGCAAGATTTCCAGTCACAACTGCTGCCTGAGCGTCTTCGTTTTCTAAATTTATCGAACCTTGAACGTTACCGCTTAATTCAAATAAAACGCTTTCTAATTCCCCCAAACTGCTATCAAATTTTGGTAGAGTTATTTGTTTTTCTAAATTAGTTTTTTCCACATCAACTGAACTTTCATAGGTAAGTGTAGTTGCTTGAGCGGCATTTATCGGCGCTAATATTGCAGCCAAAGCTGTCACCATCACCTTGGTTTTGGAAATGGATATATGCATATTTATTCAACCTATATATTGTTTGCGTTTTGTAATTAGTGTTTATTCAATCAATGCACCCTTGTTTCTTTAAAAGAGATTAATTGAGTCCCAAATTTTAAGCAATATTACTTAAGGATATTCATGAAAAATTTATCAAAAGTATCCGGATATATCCAGATATATATTTTTTCTGTAAGTAAAAACAAAATTAATTGTTATGGTTGATTTCATAAGTAAAAACTTAATAAATCAACCATTAAAACTTTATAAACTAGAGTATTTTAAATATATTATTGTAAATAGTAAATGACTATAGTGTTTGTACTGAGAATTTAGCTTTCAATCAAACTTTTTCTCAAATATGGAAGTTGCCACCAAGGAATATAAGGATACTTATGATGTTCCTCGTGGTAGCCGAAATGATAGCAACTAATTAATGACCACAAAAATGGACGATAAATGCTTTGAGTTCGGTGAGGATTTTGATATCCTCCTAAAGGCTCTCGGTGCGGTGAATAGGTACCGAAATAAAATAGTTGAATAGAGCTAATTAATAATGGTATTGCCCAAAATAAAATTAAGTTTATTTCTGGAATATGGAATATATTTTTTACTGAATGGTAAGCAATTGTCATTCCCAAGAAACGCAGCCAACTCCAATAGCGAAACATAAAATACAAGTACCAAGCGAAGAAGTTTTTATGTTTACCATTATGGTAGTCTGGATCAAGTTCGCTGGCTGGAGTTTTATGGTGTTGCCAATGTCTTTCTAGGAGTTTTTTATAAGAAAAGAATGCATACAAAAAAACAGTTAGAGAACCAATAAAATTATTTATTTTAGAGTTTTGTGCAAACACTACACCATGCATTGCATCATGGGCTGTGATGAATAGCCCCGTCTGGAAAAAAGTTCGCCATAAAATTCCAGTAATAATTAATATTATATTTGTGTCAGAAAGATTTAGATTAAGCAATATTCCTAGACTAAATGCCCATGTAGCGATAATAAAACAAGATATTATTAATCCGATATAAGCTTGACTCGATTGAATAAATTGTCTGAATTGTTTTAGCAAGACATGGATTAAGAATGAAGTCATAAAGATAAGAATCCGGTTTGATTTCCTTACATCTTGCACCATTCTCAACAACCGTCTTAGAATAAATTCTCAGGCTAATATACAAAGTCTTCTAAAGAAGACTGAGCAAGGCTTTAGTGGGTTTTAACGTACTTTGTATGTAGCCAAGATTTATTTCAAAGTGGGTATTTGGGCTTAACGACAATGGTGCAAGATATCAGTTCCCGAAGATACTCGTAGAGTCAAGGGAAGGGGTAATATAAAAATGCAAAATTAGTATACTGAGTTATTTTCAATAATTAAATATGTGTAGATTACATTTTCTGGTTTTTTATCATGAGTAAATAGAAGGATAATTAGCTTTATCTCTTCTATTTACATTACTGAACTCTAACTTAATTCCAGTTAAATCCTAAAATCCTGGTGGTATTAGAACGGTATCAATGACGTGGATGATACCATTACTAGCTTTGATATCTGCTTGAATTACTTTAGATTTATTAATTCTAATTCCATTTTGTTGATTAACTAGAACATGAACTGGGTTGCCTTCCACAGTCTTTGCTTTACCAGATTTTAAACTTTGAGAATTAACTGTACCGGAAACAACATGGTAAGTCAGAATTTGTTGTAAAGCTGCTTTATTCTCTGGTTTCAACAGTTTGTCTAAAGTCTCTTTTGGTAATTTAGCGAATGCAGCGTCGGTGGGTGCAAATACTGTAAATTTAGTATCACCAGAAAGAGTTTCAGTTAAATCTGCGGCTTGAACTGCTGTTACTAATGTTTTGAAATTCGGATTAGAGGCTGCTATTTCGACTATATTTCCCGTTTCATTAGTTTTATTACTTGCTGAAACTTGAGATACAGTAGATAAATTATTCTGACATGCTGCTTGAGCGGGAATGTTAATTAAAAAACTGGTTAGTGCAATTAAAATAGCAGATGTTCTGTTCAATAATAATGCTGATTTTTGGGTAGTCATGGCGATAATTATCCTTGTTGTTTAGTAATTTATTGGACTTTGAATGTTTGGTAGAAGTAGTTGGATTAAATGATATAAAATAATCCCAATTTACGAATTGAATCAACTGCCTAAAAAGTATTGCAATTGAACTTGAATATCTGTATTAGAACCAGCCACAAATACTGCTGATTCACCAAATTTAGGAGGGCCAGTAAGAATTCTAGGGTTATTAGAAAAACCAAATCCCTCGGTTGGAATGCTTAGAGCATTACGATTAAGGGTATTATCTCCATTTACATCATGAATAACTGCAACAGCGTAATTTCCTGCTTTTAAATCAGGGAAATCCACTGTTATAGAATTTTTGGCTGCTTTGACACATCTTGCTTTTATCGCTTGCTTTTCATTACTGGGAAAACCTTTACTAGTAGAAAAAAGATTTAAACACACTTGTCCTTTCAGATTTTTTAATCCATCAACGCGAACCCTCATATTACCTTTAAAAGCCGCATTTGCTTGAGATAATAAGGCAATATTACCTAAAGTTGTTAGAGCTAAAATTGCTGCCATCTATTGTATTGTCATTGTGTTATCTTCTTTTATATCAACTAAATTGTAGGTGAAACTTTTGTAAATCTATAGTTGTTCATTACTTAATAAACAACCATCTTCCATAGTGATAATGCGGTCGGCAATATCTAGAATTCGATTATCATGAGTAACGAGTAAGATTGTGCAACCTTGTTGTTTGGCTAGTTTTTGCATAAGTTCTACAACATCCCTTCCCGATTTTTTATCAAGTGCTGCTGTTGGTTCATCTGCTAAGACTATTTTTGGATTACTTACTAATGCACGAGCAATTGCTACTCGCTGTTTTTGCCCGCCAGATAGGTTATCTGGGTAGTAATTAAGATGATTACCCAGTCCCACAGCTTCTATAATTTCTGACGCTTTTTCCTTTCTTTGATGATAGGAAATATCATGAAGTTCTAAGGACATTTCTACATTTTCTCGAGTTGTTAAACTATTAAGTAAGTTATGTGATTGGAAAATATAACCGATTTTTCTTCGCGTTTGCAGCAATAATTTTTCAGGAGCTTCACAAAGTTCTTCTCCTAGAATTTGTAAACTACCCGATTGCGAAGAACGCAATCCACCAATCAAAGTTAATAAAGTAGTTTTCCCGGAACCAGATGGACCAGTCATAATTACAATCTCACCCACATTAATTGTCAAATGAATATCAAATAAAACTTGTTTGCGTAAATTACCTTTACCAAAGTAATGATTTAAATTATGAATATAAATTACTGGATAATTAATCATATTCCTAACAATACTTATATGATTTCAAACTATTTAATTACTAGAAAAAATTAAATTAGCAAAGTATATCTTTTTCAGACACTAGGAACACAAAGAAAAGCCAATTTTTATTCTTCCCCCTCTTCCCCCTCTACCCCCTCTTCCCTCTCTACCCCCTCCCTATCAAAACCAATCAAAATTAGAAGATATCTGCAGGATCTGCCGAACCTAACTTACGAACAGCTATCGCACCGGAAGCAACACACATAACGATAGTAAACCCTAAAGACAGAATAATGCGCGATGGAGGCATGATTAGCGGTAAACTTGTAGCGCTGCGAGTTATTTCGTACAAACCAATAGAAATCAGACATCCAGGAATATATCCACATACAGCCAGAATAATCGCTTCTTGGAATACTACCCTTAATAAATAGAAATTACTGTAACCTATTGCTTTGAGGGTTGCATATTCTGGTAAATGATCTGATACATCACTAAACAGAATCTGATAAACGATGATTACACCCACCAGAAATCCTACTACGACACCAAAGGAGAAAATAAAACCGATAGATGTGCTAGTTTGCCAATAGTTTTTTTCTGAAGCAATAAATTCCTTGAGGGTAAATACTTTTACGTCTGAAGGTAGTAGACTTTTTAATTCGGTTACAGTATTATTTTCGTCACTATCGGGTTTGAGTTTAATTAAACCCAAGCTAACCTCACCCGCTGTTCTACCTTTAAAAATACGAAGAAAATTTTGATCGCTGGTGATTAAGCTACCATCAGCAATAAACGATGAACCAACTCGATACAATCCTTTGATACTGATTCTGCGTGCTTGTAGCTCTGTGGTGACAGACTTTCCCTTGGTTATTTTAGCGATCGCATTTTCATATTCACCCCTGGAATTGCCATCAAACAACAGAGTATCGGGATACTGGATTAATTTGAGATTTTGTTTTACCTCTGGTAGATTAAAAGCTGGTCTGGCTGGATTAAATCCCAATACCAAAATCGTTGATTCTGTCTTAGTGTCGGGATTTTTCCAATTTCCCAGACTGACATATAAAGCATCAGCTGATTCTACTTGGGGTAAATTTTTAGCTTGGAATAAGCGACGACGGGGAAATTCTTTGAGTAATCCAAAGTTTTGCGCTTGAGAGCTAGTCAGGATAATATCCGCTTCGATTAGTTTAGGTAAAAGAGTGTTAGTGTCGAGTAAGGCACTTTGAAATCCTAACTGCATTAAAATTAAAATATCGGCGAAACTAATTCCTGCAATAGCAATAATAAAACGTCCTTTTTGTCGTATTAATTGTTTCCAGGCTAAGGAAATTTTACGTTTCTTCATATATTAATTTCTACATTTACTTGCAGATTAATTAAGTTAGCAACTTGTTTACTACTTGCTTCATCAAGTTCTACTTTTACCTCGATTACTCTCGCATCAGTTGCTGTCGTGGGATCGGTATCAAGAATATCTTTCTTAGCAATTTGCGATCCGATTAATTTCACTTTTCCTTTTAAGTTACCCAAGAAAGCATTGGTAGGACTAGTAATATTTGCAGTTTGTAAAAGACGAACTTTACTAATATCACTTTCATAGACTTCAGCAATAGCATACATTTGGTTGGTGTTAGCAAGTTCGAGAATTCCTTTATCGCTAACTATTTCTCCCGGAAGAGTTTGAATTCTCAAAATACGACCGGCTTTTGGTGCTTTGATGTATGATAAATCTAGTTCTGCTTGAATCCGGTTGACTGTAGCGATCGCACTATCAACTTCTGCTCGAGCATTTGCTAAATCTGTAGGACGTATTTCTAAAGTTTGGTCAAGATTGGCTTTAGCTTCAGTAATTTGCTCTTGTAGACTTGCAATAGTTTTTTGTTGGTTCGCTTTAATTTCTTGTATTTGTTTTTCGAGAGTAGAAATAGTTTTTTGGCGGTTAGCTTTTGCTTCTTCTATCTGTTGTTTATTCGTTTCAATAGTACGATTTTGATTTGCTTGAGTTTCTGCGAGTAAAGCAGCAGAAGTCGCGCCTGCAAGTCGTCTTCTTTCTATCTCGGAATTGGAAATTGCTCCTTGTTTAAATAAACTCTCGAAACGTCGCATTTCGCTTTCTGCATTACGTTTTTCAGCCCTGATGCGATTTACTGTTGCTTGTAAGGTTTGTTTTTGACCTTTAAGTTCCGCTTCTAAACGGTTAATTTTTGCTTGTTGAGTGGCAATTTCTCCGTTTAATTCTGTTTGTAAACGAGCTATTTGTGCATTAGCTGTTTGACTTTCTCCTTGTATTTCTACCTGTAATCGGGAAATCTTTGCTTGACGTGCTTTAATTTCTCCCTTTTTTGCACCTGCTTTGACTTGATTTAATCGAGATTTGGCAATTTCAACTTGAGAGCGTGCTTCATCAAGATTTTTAGCTAATTGTTTTTGTGAATCTAAAATTCCAATTACTTGTCCTGGTTTTACTATATCTCCTTGTTCAACCAAAAGTTTTGCTAATTTACTACTATTACCTCTATTTGTAGATGCACTTCCAATATTAATTACCTGTCCTTTTGGTTCCAATCTTCCTAATGCATTTATTGTAGGTTTAATTGGTGTATTGATAGTAGTTTTTGTCGGTATATTTTTGGTTTGAGAATAATTCAAATATAGTAAACCGAATCCCATAGTCATAACTGAAATAACGCTTAAACTAACAGCAGTGCGCGGTAAAGATGGCTTTAAGATAAATGGACGCAGTTTTAGTTTTTGCACAGTTCAATTACAATGATTAATTTTCAATTTTGGAATTATCATATTTAAATATATTGAATTAAAAAATATATTTCAATTTAATTTCAATATTCGTATCGGAATCATTCACTATCACTGCTGAATCTTTAAATTTAGGTATCCCTTTTAAAATACGAGGATTGTTAGAAAAACCAAAACCTTCTATGGGAATTCCCAACCAATTAAAATTGAGAACTCCATCATTATTTTCATCATGAAATACAGCAACAGCATAACTTCCAGCTTCTAAATTTGAAAAATTAATTGTTGCTTGAGTATCTGTAACTTCAATAGAGTATGTTTTTATCGCCTTATTTCCATTATTAGGAAATCCTTGCTTACAGTTAAATAAACTCAAACAAAGTTGTCCTTGTTTCTTTTTTATTCCAATAATTTTTACCTTCAGATTATTTTGAAACTTTTTATTATTTGAGAGTAGTGATAAAGCTTTATTTGTACTCACCATAGTGACTCCAGTTTTTGAATTTGTAATATAAATTGTACCTCTCTTCCTGATTTTAGAGAAAAGTCAAGTTTCTCAAAGTACAAAAATTGCAAACGCAATTATCTAAAATTGACGGGTACCCATGACTGACAAGAAAGCAACTGAGCGCCTTAGTTACTAATTTAGCCAAAAACCTTTTGTAAGAATATTCCCAAAACGCATGAAAAAACATGACTGGGGTCACATTACAAAATGTAACTGAATACGATATAGTCGTGGCATTATCCATCAAATGACTTCATAATTATTACTTTTAAATCATCAAATATAACCTAATGAGATTTGTACAATCGCTTCCGAAGAACTTTCGATATCTGGAATGGATTTACATTGCCGCTCACTTTGGTATGTACTTCAAAATGCCAGGATATAATTTAGGTAGTTTAATTGCTGTTTATAGCATTTATTTCCTATTAGGCTGGATATTTCCGAGTAATCGTCCTTATTGGCTGCGATGCAGCTATATTTTAATTGGATTGACTGTTGTAGTATCCTTCAGAAGTATGGGTATTGATATTGGTTTATTTGTATTTTTTTATCTTGCTAAAAGTTATTTTTTACTCGGTCACCGCACCACACTTATAATTACTGCTTTTACTGCAATACCTTGGACAATTAGTGAATATTTAGGAGAACTCAAAAGTTTAAAATCATCCCATCCAATTCCTACAAACTCTTTATTAAACCCCCAACATTCTCTGAAATTTATCTTCTTTACTTTGGTAATTTATACTGCTGCTAGTACCTTTAATTTGATGTTTACCTCAATGATAGTTTCAGAAGAAAAAACTCGTCAGCGAGCAGAAGAATTATCTCAGCAGGTGGAAACATTAGCAGCAACCCTCGAACGTACTCGTATAGCTCGGGAAATTCATGATTCCTTGGGACATACCCTCACCGATTTAGATATCCAACTCGAAGTTGCTCAAAAATTGCGATCGCGCAATCTCGAACAATCTTTTCAAGCTGTTGATACTGCAAAAATTCTGGCTAGACAATGTATTGAAGATGTCAGTCAAACTTTACATCAAATGCGTCAATCAGATTTTGACCTCAAAAGTGCTTTAACTTCCCTGATGGAACAGCTACGACAAAATTCACAATTAAAAGTTCAGTTTGAATTCAATCTTCCTCAACTTAATTTATATAAAAGTTATCAAATTTACTGCATAGTAAAAGAAGCAATGATGAACGTGCAAAAACATGCTCGTGCTTCTCAAGTTAGTTTTTCGGGAAATTCAAACTCTGAGGCTATTGTTTTAGATATTAAAGATAACGGATTTGGATTTGACTCAGAAAAAAAACCTACTGGTTTTGGTCTTCAAGGAATGATGGAACGGGTACAACTTTTGGGTGGTAAAATTGAGATTAATACTGCCCTAACTCAAGGTACACAAATTAAAATTACACTTCCTCTATGATTACTATGGGTTGAGCTACCAGTAATTATCAATGATCAATGATCAATTACCAATTACCAATTACCAATTACCAATTACCAATTACCAATTACCAATTA
>JBHJJJ010000149.1:0-29174 GCA_050042755.1 Rivularia sp. (in: cyanobacteria) | reverse complement strand
CTTTCCCCGCAAAGTTCACTTGCTGAACCAGTAGTACTCCGCCACATTAATTTTGCGGGGTAAAGGAAGATTCGTTCGTAGTAGCGCTTGGGCGCATCTGAAATCCGCGTGCGCCCAAGCGCTACTACAAACCCCATGAGGGGTAAAGACAAGGAGGGGGGAGCAGGGGAAGCGGAGGGAGCAGGGGGAGAAGAAACTTTTTATTTTCACGGGCTTTCCCCGCAAAGTTCACTTGGTGAACCACTAGGAGTAACTCTACTCCTCCCAAACGAGAAACTGCACCGCCCTAAAAGTGCTAAACACAAATAATAAACTATCGCTAGAAGCAAGCATACTTCCTAGGAAGCTAGTAAACTGACTTTTAGCCGTATCTGAGCCATGTCTGTGGATAAAGTCTAAAAACCAAGCTCTAAAAAACAGACATGTTTATAAAACTTCACAAAACAGATGATAAATATTTTCAAAAAGTTGATATGCTGAGAAAAATAATTATTGAGAGCAATATGCATTAAGAAAAAGTGCTTGATGATCGTCTTTAGCTTTATCGGGTAGAAGAATACGCGAGCGGGTTATGTATGAATGCATAACACGTGCATGATGGAGTTTTTCTTTCCCTTGATTATCTATCGCTTATTCACATCTAAGTGGATACATCTTGATAGTAACAAATTGCAATAATTTTTTGTCAGTTAACCAATTGTCGATAGCGAATAATTTCAAAATGTCAAAAAAAATTGGTCTTTTTTACGGTACTACAACTGGTAAAACCGAATCTGCGGCAGAAATGATTCGGGATGCTTTTGGTGATGGTGTCACTATGCATGATATCGCGGATGCAGAAACTAGTGATTTTGATGACTATGAATGTCTGATTATTGGCTGTCCGACTTGGAATATCGGGGAACTTCAGAGCGATTGGGAAGGATTTTTTGAAGATCTCGACGAGGTTGATTTTAGTGGTAAAACAGTTGCTTACTTCGGAACCGGCGACCAAATTGGTTACGGAGATAACTTCCAAGATGCCATGGGAATATTAGAAGAAAAGATTTCCGAAAAAGGCGGAAAAACTATCGGTTATACGGCAACCGATGGATATGATTTTAGTGAATCTAAAGCGTTGAGGGATGGTAAATTTTGTGGGCTTGCCCTTGATGACGATAATCAATCCGATTTAAGCGAGGAACGAATCAAAGCTTGGACTGCTCAAGTTAAATCAGCTTTCGGATGATAAGTTGAGTAGTGTTTTCTTCTTCTGACACAAAAGCGTGGCAATGAATTTAACGGAGTAACTCCGGTAAAAACTAATATTGACTGAAGAAATTTCATGACTGCAACTTCCATTTCTAATCAAAGTCAAACATATAGCTTTACGGATGTTGACTGGTATCGTGGTAATGCTCGTTTGCTCAACTTATCCGGTAAACTACTGGGTGCTCATGTCGCTCATGCGGGTTTGATAGTCTTCTGGGCTGGTGCGATGACATTGTTTGAATTGTCGAACTTCAACCCGGAATTACCAATGTACGAACAAGGGTTAATTTTACTACCACATTTAGCAACCCTCGGTTTGGGTGTTGGTGCTGGAG
Source organism: Rivularia sp. (in: cyanobacteria) (assembly GCA_050042755.1). Lineage (GTDB taxonomy): Bacteria > Cyanobacteriota > Cyanobacteriia > Cyanobacteriales > Nostocaceae > Rivularia. The sequence continues at coordinate 27,588 of JBHJJJ010000149.1, read as the reverse complement.
GTACAGTAGTTGACATTCAACCCTATTACATAATTGGCGTATTGCATTTAATTTCCTCAGCTGTTTTAGGCGCAGGTGGTATGTTCCACTCATTGCGAGGACCCAGTGTATTGCCAGAAAACTCTAGTTTTGGGGGCTTTTTTGGCTACGACTGGAAAGACAAAGATAAGATGACAAGTATTTTAGGAATTCATCTTACCCTTTTAGGTGTCGGAGCCTGGTTATTAGTAGCAAAAGCAATGCTTGTTGGTTGATTATTTGATCCTAGTGTCGGAGCAGGTGGTGATGTGCGAGTCATTACTAATCCAACACTTAACCCATTGAGAATTTTTAGCTACTTATTTCCGGTTCATGGCGCTACTGGTATGGCGGCTGTCGATAACTTAGAAGATGTAGTTGGCGGTCATATTTGGGTTGGTTTAATATGCATTGCTGGTGGTTTTTGGCACATCAAAAGTAAGCCATTTGCCTGGGCAGAAAAAGTATTAATTTGGTCTGGAGAGGCTTATTTATCTTATAGTTTAGGCGCATTAGCATACATGGGCTTTCTAGCTGCTACTTTTGCCTTTTTCAATGACACCGTTTATCCCGAAGTATTTTACGGTGCGGCTAAGATGATAGAATCCTCTCCAGATTTAGTATCTTCTAGAGGATGGTTAGTGAGTTTTCATATTGTTCTAGCAAGCCTATTTCTTTGCGGACATATATGGCATGCTAGCCGTGCCCGTTTAACGGAAGCAGGGTTTGACTTTAAAAACGACGATATGGTTAACCCTACAAGTATTCTCAGTTAGCTTTTAGCCATAGGCGGCAGTTTTCTGTCGCCTTAAATAAATTTTCGTAACTTCCACCAAGAACGCTGTTTAATATTAATAGCTTTAGTTTTCGGTTCAAAGTCAACACAATTAATTGCTTGTTCGGTACATGATTTTATCGGATGCACCGTGCATTTCAGGCGATAGTCATTAGTAAAAAAATCACATTTGGAGCAAGGGACTTGATGCAGTCTTTTTAGATGAGTTATTCCATGTTTCAAGGCTTGTAGGGCACTAATCAGAAACATCAACATCATCGAAATCCATAAGCACGCAAAACATATAGTTAACATAGGTTATTCCCACGAGCAGGGTTTTGTATTGTCGATTATGAGAGACTTATTAGATAAACATCCCCTAAATTTCATCTATCCCAATCATCTTTGAATTTGGGACAGCCTATTGTACTTCTACCTTTATTACTTTTCTCACTAAAATACTCTTAGCCATGTCTTTACCTAAACCTATACGTTGATTTTCTAAAACAACGACGACGGTTTCAGTGGTAGTACGGCTGATAACCTGAATCTCCTTTTGAGGAAGGAACCCCATATTTCGCAAATCTTTAACGCAGCCTATGTTTATGAGTTTTACAATCAAGACAATATCTCCCGCCCTTGCTTGGGATAGAGGAATAATGTCATTAGATTCTGAAAAATTTGAAATCTCATATAACTCCTCACCAGAGTCTTTGCAAAAGAATTTAAATCCTTGCCATTCCTGAGATTGTGATTTTTCGGGGCTTTTATCTAAATCATCATCACCCCTCATTACACTCCTCCTTATTAATAAAAATCTTAATAATTATTCAAGTCACGATTGCAATCGTAATAAATACTTGTTTTACTAACTTATCACTAATAATTCTCAATTTGTGCGAATTGGAATACCAATTATAAATATTGCTCTAAAAAAAATATATATAAATGATTCACCCTGGGCTTGGGGGCAAGAGGGTTGGATTTATCTAACTTATAGCAAAAATATTGATATCACTAAAAAGTAATTATGAAAATCTTCTGACAAAAATGCCGTTAGCCATATCTGCACCCAAGCCCAGGCATTTATCATCAAAGTTCACAACTACATCACCAGTTGCAGTTGTACTAATAATTTGCAATTCAGTTCCAGCTACCAATCCCATATTTAATAAATAGTCGATGCAGTTTACGGTCTGAATTTCTATAATACATACAACATCCCCAACCTCTCCTTGAGATAATGGAATAAGAGCATGATTTGCAAAATTCAGATTTAATTGTAGAGATTGTTCGCCACAAAATAACTTCAACCCTTGGCACATTGGAGCAAAAGGCAAACTATCACTTTGTTTTGAATCGTATTCGTCTTCCATTAGTACGACTTAAGGGCATTTATGAACCCATCATCTAAAAATGTTAATTTTATAACTTTTTACATTTTTTTCAATAAGGGACTTACAAAAAATAGTTTATCAAGAACTTGTATCAGTATGTGATAATCAAGCTACTAATATCTTAGTTTACTGAAAAATTTTACTTTTGCTTGGAGCAGTATCTCTTTACTTACAATCCATACCCAAGTAAGTTTCCTCCAGATAGACTTTTGCTTGCCTAAAGTGAAGCAATTGCACTACTATCACCCTAGTATTTTAGATATGGTCAACTACTGTCATAGACAGGACTTATATCTTTTCCGTTTACGTCGGAATGATAAAAAGTATGTGTGAAAAAAACTCTGTGTCCCTCCGCGTTTACCTTGGCGTAACTTTGCGTTAAAAAATATATAATTCCGATGCAGACGGATTTGATATTACGCAATTGTCACACAACCCCGGATGGTGCGTGACACGAAAACCTCATTATTTCGTTAAAAACTAGTGAGTGTACGAGCACCCTACAAGGAAAATATGCCAGTTGCGGCCATTCCTAATAGAAAAGGATTAATACGAACAAATAATATTAACGAGCTTCCTTCTTATAACTTCTAACTACCTTCGTTTAATAAAATATATCAATAATATGCGGGGGTGGAGAATCTCCACCCCCGCAGCAAAGCTGAACGGCACTACCTAACGCTGGTGTTGGGTAACACGAATCGTATTGCTTCGCAACGCTTCGCGAACAACCCAACTTACTTTATAGGAGATGTTCTACCGGCAAGAGAGTAATTTTTCAATTGATTTTGAAGAGTATCAGTTGAATTACCTTGAACAGAATATTCTCCGTACTGCTGAATCAGTTTAGCTACTAAACCCGTCCACCCTGTTTGATGACTAGCTCCAAGTCCGGCACCATTATCACCGTGAAAATACTCAAAGAACAAGATATAATTTTTCCAATTTTCATCGGTTTGAAGTTTATTGGTTGCACCAAACATTGTTTGGCTTCCTCCGTAAACAGGGCGATCGCCGTCACTATTTTTGAGGAAAATTTCGATCAGCCTATAAGATAAATCTGTGCTAACGTCCCACAGACTCTTTTGATCGCCGCTTCGGGTGGGATATTCCACTGTGAATTGTTCACCCAAAAAGTAATCGAAAATTTGCAGTGACTCAACAAGCAAGAAATTTACCGGCATCCAAATTGGGCCGCGCCAATTAGAATTACCTCCAAATAAGTTAATTCTAGATTCTGCTGGTTCGTAATCTACACTTCCATTTTGTCCATCAAAATTTATAACGAAGGGATGTTGCTTGTGGTACTTTGAAACAGAACGGATACCATGAGGACTCAAAAACTCACTTTCATCTAACATTTTCGTGAGGATTCTCTGAAGCCTCTGTGGGCTAACAAGTGACAGAAGTATTTTTGAATCTTGCTGTGTGTCTAGTGATTTTTCAATTTTCTGCCTTATTATACTAATGTTACCATGCTGTGTGAGGTCTGAACGATTTTTCATAAACCACTCAAAACGCTCTTTGAACTCCTCGGAGCAGAATTCATCCAGTATCGTTTCATCCAGGGTTTCAACGGCAAATAAGGGAATTAAACCTACCATCGAACGTGCTTTTACCTGAATAGCTTGGTTGCTTGTCATCAATACGTCTTCATAAAAACCTTCTTGTTCATTCCAGAGGTTTACATCATTTCCTCCAATTTTATTCATGGCATCAGCAATCAACAGAAAATGCAGAAAATAGTTTGATACCATCGTTTCATAAACAGGCTTCTTAGTTTTTCTGGCTAATTCTGCAGCTATTCTGAGCATTTTGAGACAGTACATTCCCATCCAAGCAGTGCCGTCGGCTTGCTCGATGGTTTCACCAGGTTTGAGATGGCTTCTATCAATTGGACCAATATTATCTAAACCTAAAAACCCACCAGAAAAAATGTTCTTATCATCTACATCTTTACGATTAGTCCACCAAGTGAAGTAAAGATTTAATTTTTGAAAAACTTCTTCGAGAAAATCCACATCGCCTTCGCCTTTCATTTTCTCGTCAATTTCATACACTCGCCAGGTAGCCCATGCATGAACAGGTGGGTTTACATCCCCAAAATTCCACTCATAGGCTGGAATTTGACCGTTAGGATGCAAATACCATTCCCGCATCAAAAGACGAAGTTGATTTTTCGCAAAATCTGGATCTATTAAAGAGAAGCTAATAGTATGGAAAGCTAAATCCCAAGCAGCAAACCAAGGATACTCCCATTTGTCGGGCATGGAGATAATATCTTCGCTATACAGATGAGTCCACTCTACATTTCTGCCCTTTTCGCCGTTTTCGTCCTTTTTCCACCTTTTACGTGATTCCGGCGGTGTGGGGCCTGCTGGATCTCCGTTCAACCACTGGTGAACTACGTAGTAATAAAATTGCTTGCTCCACAACATTCCTGCAAATGCCTGACGCTGTACATCACGTATTTCATCAGATATTTTATGAGGATTGACAGCTTGATAAAATTCATCTGCTTCATTTTTGCGGTTTTGAAAGATTGTTTCAAACTGATCGAAAGGTGCTGTCAAGTTTTCTGAATCGCACAGTCGCAAATAAACTGTCTTGGTTTGTCGGGGAGCAATATTCAATTCATAGCTGGCTGAAACTTTTGTTCCTTCTTTATTGGGATTAACTGCATTCTTCTGCTTACGAACAACATAATTATTTATGCCGTCTTTAACATAAGGAGAAGTATTAGAACCCCAGCCAAATCTAGCTTTATTTGTTTCATTTTCTGTATAAAGCATTTCTTGCGGCTGTTGACAATACAGCCATTTTTTGAACCCAGATTCAGAGCCGGGTATTCCTGGAGTATATGCTTCTACTACACTGAATTCGGAAGTAGATTTAGTTTCACGAACAGATGGTTTTTCAGGATAAACAGTGAGTTGTTGATGGCTTGTCTTCACCGTATAGGTTTGTTGGTTTTCTTTATCGGTTATCAGCCATTCATTTCCTTGGCTTTGAATCTTGACTTCAACCCCGGAGCAATTTATTCCGTTGCTTTGAAATTCTTGTTTTAGCTCTTCTGAAAAATGACTGCGATCTAAATCAGTCTGAAATTTAGAATCGACATTGAACAATCCCCAAGACCAAGTATTACGGAACCAGAGGGTAGGGAGAAGATCTAGGGTTTTTTGATCTGGGCCTTGATTAGTAACACTGATTTTAATCAGAATATCTTCGGGAGTATTTTTAGCGTACTCTATGAAAACATCAAAATAGCGATTCTCTTCAAATACCTTTGTGTCCAGAAGTTCGTATTCTGGGCTTTGTTTGCCGTTTCGCCCATTTACAGAAACTAAGTCCCCATATGGATACTCAGCTTGAGGATATTTATAAAGGCACTTCATATATGAGTGAGTAGGGGTATTGTCAAGATAAAAGTAATATTCCTTAACATCTTCTCCATGATTACCTGTATCGGTTTTACCACCGGTTAAGCCAAACAGCCTTTCCTTTAAAATTGGATCTGCACCATTCCAAAGCGCAATGGCAAAACATAACTGTTGGTAGTTATCGCAAATTCCCGCAATGCCATCTTCACCCCAACGATAGGCACGGGAGCGGGCTTGATCGTGGGGGAAAAAGTCCCATGCACTGCCATCAGGGCTATAATCTTCTCGTACAGTTCCCCATTGGCGATCGCTCACATAAGGGCCCCACTTTTTCCAATCGTTGGTTTTCTGACGATTCTCTACGATTCTTTTTCCTTCTTGGGTTTGTTCAATCTGTGTCATGTTGTTCTTCTCGGATTAAATATTTTGGTGAAAAAAAACCTAAACTAAACTTTGGAGAAAACTGATGCTCGGAGCAAAGAAATATTCTCCACCTTTCATCGTAATCGATTTCTGAAAAGGATAATCTACGGTATCGGCTTCACCCCATTTTTGAGGCCATTTATGTTGTACAGGTGAATCCTGGTTGCAACCGGGTTGCCCAATTACCGGATCGGTACCTACACCAACTTTCACGAAGCGATCGGGATTTGCCCATCTATCCTGTAAAAAATTAAATTGCTTGGCAATATCAGCTTGAAAACAAAGGAAGAGTAATCCCGAGCCTGTATCTGGAGTGTTCATGATGTCTTTACTCTGGCCATAACTAATGGCTCGACGAGCAATACGACGGCTTTTCTCGATCGCAAAATCTACATCGTAATTTTGAGAAGACTCTACTCTCCCTGTATCTCCTCTAGGATTAGTTTTCCGTGTATGAGCTTGAAATGGACATTTCATCCCCTTAATATCAGCATCATAATTAAAGTTATTAGTTGGGGCAGCAGCATGAGTCGGGATATCAGACTTAGTAACTGGAGTTCCGTCATGGAAACGTCCCATTACTAAAGCACCGGCGTAGAGAGCATCCGCCATATTGTTCGGATTTTTACCCAACTTTTTGGTCAGTTCCAGTACATACTTAACCCAAGTTTGAACAGCTTGCTCGTATTTACGATATACCAAAAAGCTGCCATAACTATCTTCTGTTTTGCCATTGTAATCTTTAACCAGAATAATATCTAAGGAAGCTCTAGGATCCCATTGACTAAAATTACAATCGTTGGTTCGAGCTTTAACAATGTCTCGTTTGAGAAATAAGGGTTGACTTACCCCATCCGCGAAGCCAAAATGTTCTCTGACTTGATTATTTTCGTTTCTAAGCACGAAGCCATCTTCTCGGTGAACAATTTCGGCAACTTCACGCAACCCTGGAGTAATTCGGTTGACAGCTTGCAATAATATGTTTAGATCGTCATCGGCGATTAAAATTAAGGCATCGATATCACTTTGATACCCTTTTTCCCATTCTTCAACCTCCGGATCTTTTAACATTTCTTTAACTCGAGTATTCTTCATCCCCATAGTAAAGGGCTGATCTTTAGGAACATCAAAGGGATCGAATCCTAATGCTTCATAGCCTTTACGACTGAAGAAAACATTGGCGAATATCTCCCCTTCTGTTTTAGTTACTCTAAAATGTGCCGCTTCTTGTGCTTGCCTATAAGCTGATGTTACATATATTTTATATTTATCCTTATTTTTATCTTCGGCTTGTTTATCTTCGGGATCTGGATCTGTTGCAAAGTCTTTTATCCATTTTTTCGCATGATAAACTCGATCGGATTTCCATTTTAAAAACAGATGCACGCTGTGCTCTCTTCCATGTGATTTCAAAATATTTCCCTGTAAATCTTTAAGTAATGTTTCATACTTACCCGGATCTTCTGCATCGATTCCGTCTTTAGGAAGATTTTTTAAATCTGCTTCTGTGAGTGCCATATGTTTGTAACCTTTTGATTTAATTTTGCTACCTCTTGGAGACAAGGTAAGTATCGGGAGCAAGCTAAATTACCTTGTCTATACTATAGTTGCTTTAACCCATACAAGGAGCTTCTTCTGCTTGTCTTTGACAGATAACTTTGTTAAATGAAGAATTACGCTTCAAGTTGGATAATTTTGGCGATGGTAGGTACGCCAGAGTCATTGATATAAAACATCATGTAGTATCCTGGCGGATATAGATGGGCGTTGCTGGGCGTTTTAAAGTTTACTGTACTTCGATATTTAAGGTTCTCATAATCACCTGCTGGGTAATCAACTAACCGGTTTGCATGTAAATCAACTAACCGTTGTCCATAATCAAATGAATGGGTAACAGATCCTAGTTTCACCAGAACCAGAGAACCATTTTTGTTGATCTTATCGTCAACTTCAATCGTGCTAGATTGATTATATTTGAGGGTATCAGGTGCGCTGATAATTTCAGGACGCTCTCCTGGGTTTTGTAAATAGGGAGGACTAAAAATCTCTGGTTGCCAAATTTCTGCGGGAACAAAAGGTTCCTTATCGCAAAGTTCTTTGTCGCAATGCCCCGCATCGCTCTCAACGTAATAATGTTGTGGATCTTGGTAGAAAGTATCGATGTCAAATTTCTCTTCCTCGCCTGATTTATTTGTTAACTTCGCGGTAGTGAAAAAAGTCTTAGGATCGCCCAAAACATCCACATGAACCGTTCCGTTTTCTTCAATTCCAGCTCGGTTGGCATTTCCTCCCACAATAAATACCCGCCCGTCTGGCAATAAAACTGCTCCATTATGGTAGAGTCTGGGAAGATGAGCCTTATTAAGCGATCGTTTTTTATAGCCCGATTCTTTATCTTTATCTTTATCGGGAGTCAACAACAAGGGTTCATAGACGGGTTTGTATTCGGGAAATTCACCTCCATTGATTACTAAAATTTCTTTGGTGGGTAAGATCACAGCCTGTAAATTAGCTCTCGGTTTATCCAGGAAATTATCAACTATTTCCCATTTACCGTTCTTCTCTCCACTATTTTCTGGGGAAATCCAATGTTGTAAACTGGTAGATACTCGACTGCCTTTAGGAAAGTTTTTAGTATTGCCACGCCGTCCATAACTAATGCTATTGGTGCCGATAATTCCACCAAATAACAATACGTCTTCAGAATCGGGAATTTGTAGTCCAGTTCCGTAGGCTTTAGTTGTTTCTATTCTGTCGGGCCCCACTTCAAAACTAACAGACACTTCCCCCGAACCAGTATCATTAATAGTCATTAGATAGCTTTTTTTACTGAAATGAGGCACCAATACCCCGGCAATACCTGCATCATCTCCGCTAATCAAAAGCCTTCCATCGGCTAAAGAAAAGATGCGAGGATAAAGGTCAATGCTATCGTAAAGATCCTGGTCATATTCATTTTCCACTTTAGTGTTAAAGGGACTATTTCTCACTCGTGTGAGATCGATGTACTGAAGTTTTTGGGTTTCGGGATCGTAAATTTCTAAACTGGGATTAACTTCGTTTGGTGTGCCAAATGTTAAACCGGAAAAAATTGCTACCTTACCATCGTGGAGAGTGATTTGACTGGGATACCAACGCCCATCTTTCATCTGGTCGAGTTTTGACCATTCTCCCGTGCGCCAGTTGTAAAGCTGCAACCACTTCGATCCGCTAAAAGCCCCTCCAGGGTAATAACGTGCTGTTCCCCCCACAAATAACACATTACCATTAGATAACTGCACGTGACCAGAACAAAACAGATCGTTGCCTGTATTAGCTTTTAGTTCTTCATCGAATAACAGTGAAGGAGGCGAGGGAATGTGTTCAAATGTTCCTGTTTCTGGATCGAATAAGCCAGAATTATTAAAAAACTCCTGGTTATTAGGATCTACACCCTCTTTAAAATGCTCTTTACCATTCTCATCAATATAGTAGCGGCTGCGAAAACTGCTACCACTAACCATTAAAATTTTGCCATTGGGCAAGAGAATGGTATGGACAGATTGCATACGATCCTTCTGGGGTGGCATGGGAATAGTTTCCCAGGCTCCCATTGTTTCTTTACTACCGATCGCAGTATCGGCGATCGCTTCTTCCCACCCGCTCAAAACTAGGCTTAAGGCGAGAACAATGGTGAGAAAAAATGGGATAATCCGTATTCGTTGAGTTAATCTTCTAGCTACGATCATAAGTATCTTTTCAAATCTGAAATCAGAACTGGAATTGGGAATCTTGATTTAACAGTTAGAATTTTCGAGAATTTTCGTCAGTTCTCTTTGAGTGGCTTGGATAGCGTTGTTAGCCGTTTCATAAGCACTGGGATAGGGTTTATTTTCCTTATCCTCGCCTGGTATCCAAAACTTGCGTCGCGTCAGACGCAAGCCGTTGAGAAAGGCAGGAATGGCATTAAAGATTTCTACGGCAATCGGTCCTTGATAAACTTGTAAAACCGGTTTTAAGAAAGATTGCCAAGGTATCCAACTGGTGTCAACGGCTCCGCGATCGGGAGGAGAAACTTGGATATAATGAAGCCGTCCCTCTTTAGCTAAATAGGCAACATGCTCTTTAAACTTTTCTGGTCCATCTCCATCAAGAATTTCGTGGGCGCTATCGATCACAACACCCACATGTTTACTCTTCACCCCTTCAAGAAAGTCAATTAATTGAGACAATTTGTTAGGCCCAGGAGTTTCCCAATGGGTGATCGGTTCGATCGCTAATTTAACGTTTCTCTTCTCTGCATATTCACCTAGTTGATTAAGAGTATGATGAGCATTTTTATAACGTTGGGCTAACTCATCCTGTAACTCATCGCTCCAAATAGGATCGTTAAAATCTGTGGTAGGAAAATCACCATAGGGAATCACAATGGGACCCATCATAATTTCTCCCCTCATTGTGTGAGTAATATCAACTCTTGATTTCAGATATTCTAAAGCTTCGTGGCGTTGTTTCTGATAAGGAGAACTTGGATCGTAGGTTCGCGTTGCCATGACGTTAGTCGCAATTGCAACATCTGATAATCCTTGCTCATCTAAATAATCGCGCAAGCGAGTATAGCTTTCTACATCATTGATACTATCTAGGGGAAACTTGGGGGCAATGGGAAACTCAAACCCTTTATAACCGTATGTTTGTAGCTCTTTAATATGCTTAACGACGATTTCCCGATATTTTGGATCGTCGGGTTGCATATCTGTAGTAAACATGAAAAAGCTGAGGTAAATATCGGGCAAAGATGAAGGGTTACTCATTCGTTCTCCTTTGTGAATAATAGTTTTTTATTGATAGGGCTTACAACGATCGCAATACTTGCTTGCTGCGTAACATTACAAGTTTTATTTTTGTGTGGAGAATTTATCGGAGTTTGACGGTTGATTAAGTCCTAATTAAATTAAACGGCTGCTATTTTATAATTTGTCCAGTTGAAGATAGGGAGTTTGTAGAGACGAAAATTTTTACGTCTCTACACGGTTGTGGAAAAACGAGCCAGTCAAATCAAATCAAGCGCACTACTTACTAGTAGTCGATGCACAAAATACAAGATTACAGTGGTTTCTTATTCCAAATTTGACGGTCAATTTTCCACTCTCCGTTCACTTTTTTCATCAACCACAAAGCTCGAAATTTGACTTCTTTGGGTGGGCTTCCATCATTAGGATAAATATTTGCCACTGAGGTACCTATTACATAAGCAAAATCATTGTTGATATTAATTTCATCAGCCTTGAAAAAAGGTTCAATATCTTGGTGAGCGACAGATTGTGCAAACCCTTCAATAATATCGTCCTTACCGCAGCGATCTTTTGCATCAGGAGGCATCCAGCGCGCCTCTTCTGTGTACATTTTACCGTAATCTTCAACCTTTTTATGTCTTACATTATCAACATACACTCGCTCAAACACTCTTTTAATTTCTTCACCATCACGATCGGACATTATATTTCTCTCCTTTTGAAGGTTTTTTAAGGATTTAAAGTAACTCGATTCGGAGCAATAAACACAAACTTGAGATAGAGTTCGGTTTTTGTACACTACCCTTGTGTGAAAAATTATATTACTTTTCGTTTGAGTGCAATACACTGGGATATTGTGGTACAGGAGTCCTGAAATTGCTTGGCAACAGGCAAAAATGCCTGTACCACAACAGAAGTATTTAACTCAAATGAAAAACGCTATATTAATCAACCAGTCTTGGATTACAAACCAGTAACTTGATGTAGATACTTACGAGCTGTTTGGGCGTATAGCAAAGGTTCGGCTTTGTTTGGATCTTGTTCGGCTTCAACTACTAACCATCCTTTATATGTTTTATCTTCTCCTTTTTTATCTTTGAAATTGGCAAGTGCTTTGAAAATTGGCTCAAACTCAATCACCCCACTGCAATCACCAGGAACGGTAAATACGCCATTTTTGATAGACTCTATAAAGCTTAGCTTTTTGTTTTGAGAGTCATCTAACTTGTCCTTACGAATGTTTTTTAAGTGAACGTGCCCGATGCGATAGGCGTAATCTTCGGTAACTTTAAGAGGATCGACTCCTGCGTAGTAAAGATGACCAGTATCAAGGAGTAATTTGACATATTTAGGATCGGTGTTGTTCATTAACCGATCGATATCCTTTCTCGTTTCCACTCCTGTTCCCACATGGGGATGGTAAACTAAGCGCATCCCTGCTTCATGTGCTTCTTTTCCTATCTCATTTAATCCTGCAGTCAATTTATCCCATTGTTCATCGCTATAAATAGGTCTGTTGTTTAAGGGTTCAACAGGTTGTTGATGGACAGCACCACCTAGTTCAGCCACCACAATGATCTTGCTAGCCCTATCACCCAGGCTCTTCATATAGTCCATCTGTTGATGGAAGATTTCCTTGCTAACTTCGCTCCTATTGGTAGTGAACTTAGTTCCTACCCAAGGTTCAGAAATCTTTAACTTACGCAATTCTAACTCGTCATGCAAAATATCGATGTCTGCAGGATATTTTGGAGATACTTGCGAGCCTTTGAAGCCAGCCAGTTCCATTTCACTTAGAATCTGCTGGTAAGGGATAGGAGGAACCAAATCGATACTACGATCGTCACTATTGCTCCAACCTGTGGGAGTAATGCCCAAATGAACTTTTTTGCGTTCAAAAATGGGGGGTTTAGGGGCTTCTCCGACTCGGCAAATCTTCAAAGGCAACTTATCCTCACCCGTCAGAGGATCGATTGTCACAGCTTTGGCTGGCAGTGGAGTTGAAATCCCGAATAACATCAAAATAACAACAGAAATCAACAATCGTCTAATTTGTTTTAACATCGGTGCATCCTGTTATGAGACTAAAAAGTTGTTTGAGGAGAACAAAAAATCAGCGTTGCTGAATTTAGCAGAAGCATTATATTTATCTACATTTTGTAACGAAAACTTTGTAGAGACTTCCGCATTGCAACGTCTGAGAACAATAAGAAATTATCACTTCATCCGCCACATTCAGCAACGCCTAAAAATCTTTAATTGAATAATCGACTGCTACTGATAAGCACCGAATTTTGACACATCTCCCTTTCCCTTATAGATAGTAGTGTCAGGCATAACAGCACGATATAGATCGGCCTCAAACAGCTTGGTTCCTTCAAGTATGGCTTCGGCTAACCTAGCATTTCTCATTTTAGCGTGGGTAAAATTTGCTCCCGATAGATTAGCTTTATTTAAAATTGCTTGATCTAAATTGACATTTTCACCATCAACATTAGACAAATCCGTTTCAGATAAAATAGCCGAGGTTAGATCGGCACCTGTTAAATCTGCTCCTGACAATGTTGTACTCTCCATAAGAGCATTGTACAAATCTGCACTGGATAAATTAGCGTTTGTTAGATTGGCTTCCGACAAGGTTATGCCCATGAGCAGGGCATTAGATAAATTCGCTCCCGATAAATTCGCTCCTTTTAGCTTGGCATCATTCAGTAAGGCATCAGATAGATCTGCTCCCGATAGATTGGCTTCAAGCAGCGCACTGCCATATAAATCGGCTCCAGACAAATTTGCCCCTGATAGATCGCATTGATTACATTCATTTGTCTTCTTCAAGTGATTTACATTGATCTGTACTTTATCGCTAGGGACAAAAGCATAAGATGGTGCAGTAAATATCGTTAAACTAACGATAATTATCAGGGCAATAGTAGAAAGTTTACGAAACCAAGGTTGAATGTTCATACTTGTTTTTTACGTTTGATTTTTCAGTTAGATTTTGTTTTGTTTAATACTTTGGTGCCAATGTCAACTGGTTTCGACTTCAAAATGTCAGAATCTACGCTTTTCACATCTTCGAGTGAGTTAGTATCCTTAATATCGTATATTTTAGGGGGTTCATAAGGAGCCTCAGCCCAGGTGCCATATCCCGGTGCTTTTGCAGCACGAGGATTAACGCTAAGGGTAGGCCACAAAAGTCCTTCATTATAAGCTTGTGGACTTACAACAAAGTTTATATCTTTCTCCTTATTACCAAATTTTTCCCGCCATGATGTAGGCAGTTCATACCAGGTACCTAGATACCAGAGTTTGATGATGTTGCGAGAGATCGCACCGAATTTTTCAGAACCCAGGATATCACGGAGAATCCCTTCATTCAAAACTGAGTTATCACCCTCAGCTTTCGCTTTCAGATCAAGATTATGGAATGTTATTAACAATCCCTCAAACATTTCCGTGCCAATAATATTATTAACGGTGTCGTAGTATGAGTCAACTTGACCTGTTCCTCGTAAGTAAAACTTATAAAAGCCAGTTATCACTGCTGAGAAATCTAGAAAATACTCTATCAACTCAGTCTTAGTTTTATTAGTGCCCATTGGTTGTTCTCCTCTACAAAAATTTCAGTTCCTCTCACAGTTTTGACAGCCTTTAACAATCTCCGTTTTTGAATACGGAGATTGCACAGTCAAATTTTTGAACGGCGTTTATGTCTAAAGGCTAGGGCGTGTTTTCAAATTCGCCGTCACTAAATTCGCCGTGGCAGCGGGCTAGAAAAATTAGGGTTTTTAGCCCTTTAAGGGCACCTTTTGTATAGCTCCAGGCTTTAGCCTGAGAGCGGTTAGGGTTTGAAAATACGCCCTAGTCTAATCAGAAGATTGGTGCGCCATTAACTCCTTCCTCTCCTGGAATCGGATTTTTCATTATCCGCTCAGCCCCATACTTAAGCTTGAACATGCCACCGATTGCGGGAATTAAACGATCGGGATGCCCATCAAAGGAGTACTCAATCTTACCAAGGAAATCTTTGTAGCTGGACTGGAATTCCTTCGCTGCAGTATGCAACTCAGATCCTTCTGGGTAATCACTTAGCTTAGCATTGTCCTTAACGGGATAAACAGCGTCCCAATCAACTTTAAATTTTTCACCAGTAGGATGAAATGGCTTATCGGATTTCTCTGGATTATCTCTATCTATCCGGTAATATTGCCCCCAGCCGTCTCCACCCACATCTTCTTTCCAGTCTTCACCCAATACATCTTTCCAGCCATCACCCAATTCATCTTGCAAGTTTTTCTTCAAGTCCGATCTATACTTTGTATCCAAGATCAACAATTGTTCAAAACGACAATAATGGGAAAGCTCTCTTTCTGCATCATAGATACTTCCTTGTCTCGAACCCTCTCCTTGATCTTGAATCATCTTCAAAGCACGTATTGCAGAGCGTAGATTCTTAACTGGGATAATTTCCCCTCCACCATCAAAGTAATAATCAGGTGTAATTTGCCGCTGAGGATCGCCACAAAACAGATCGTCACGATGCTCTCTATACAAGGCATTCAAACCACGGATAATCTCTGCATAGAACAGCCCAATGCTATAGAAACTAAAACCTTCCTCCTTTCCAGTCTTAGGAACACGTGTCAACCACCTTTTTTTGGGATCTCTTTTTCCCACTAATGGTTTATCTTCAGGCACATGTTTTGAACGTTCAATGTTGAGGAAAGTTTCTACACTTTGCCTAGAAAATTTCTCTAGGGAAACTTCAAAGTCGTCTTCTCCCGTTGCTATGGTGGTTGGATATTCTGGGATAAAGTCAGAACCACTCAAAGTATTTTCGATCTTTCCTCCAACAGCATTAAAGACATTGGCTGCTAGAGTTAGGTGCAGCATTTCTTCTACGGCAACAGAGCGAAGTATTTGGAATGCTTGTAGATTTGTACCGGGCTTAATCGAGTAGAGTGCCATGATGTAAGGCGGAATCGTTGAATGTTCAATACTCATTGCCCAATACAGATACTCGCGCAAGTTCTCAATACTTGAAATGGCATAATTATCCTTGTTTGTGCTTACCATATCTCCCCTGGCAATTTCCGATTCTGTAATATAAGGTTGAACTTTTTCCCACTTTTTTGCTTAAGATACAAGACTCTTAAACCTAATAGATATCGATTAATTTAAGTCTTTGAGCATTTGCTCTGTACTGTAAAAAGTCATAGCTGAAAGTGTGACAGTTGTGTTAGAACTACCAATGGTTGGCATGCTACCAGCGCCTACTAAATAAAGATTTTTATGATCCCAAGAACGCTGATGCTTGTCAACAACAGAATTATCTGGGCTAGTACCCATTACATGAGTGCCTGCATAGTGGTTACCACCCCGGAAGACATAGCCCTCACCTTCATAAGTAAAATATCCGTAGTCAGATGGATCGTAGTGTGTATATTCCTCTGCTCCCAAGCGCTGGAAGACCAGACTACAGATATATCTTGCATAAGCAAGTGTCCTCTTACAGTAGTCAGATATGTTAAAGGATATCACAGGGCGATAATTACCTAAAGGATCTGTATAATTGGGATCTATTGTCACTCGGTTACTGGGATCGGCAGGTAACTCACACATACAAGCAAGCAATAACTGTCGCGAGATTTTACTTACCAGTTCTTCGCGCAGTCCCTTACCGTACTTGTTTTTGTTATCAATAATATCAAGAACATCAGTGTCGGGAGAACCAGTTGCCCAGCCCCAACCATCATTATGGATATCGATCGCAAATGCACCTTGCTTGTGACGAAAATCACCTTTACGAAATGCTACGATTCCTGATGTACACAAAGGCCCTCGCATAGTGCCAGTCACTTCAGGCATCAATCCCCAGCAGAGTACATAAGGGTGATCCATCAGATGTCTGCCAATCAATTCGCTGCTTTTGGTTGTTGGAAGATTTGAAGACAGAAGCAATCGAGCATTCTCTACTGCATTGGCTGCTAGTACAAACAGTTTACCTTTCGCTATTCCGGTTTCATGCTTCGGAGAGTTCTTATCCTGATAGCACTTAAAGTGAACGGCAGTAACTCGATTGTTTTCAGGGTTAATTTCAATCTTGGATGCCACAGCCTGAGGAAGTATATCCACTCGTTCGGTATTAAATGCTTTACCTAAAGTTTTGCGGGCATCATACTTCGCTTGAACGGGACAAATAGGCACGCAGTTGGCGTTACCTTGGCAACGTTCACCATATTCAACAGGATGTACGCTAGTCAGTCCATCAGGATCGAAGCGATCGCCCTCGCGGTAATCGTCAACACCTTTGTAGTAATCGGGATTGGGTATACCATTTCTAGCCTGGGGAAAAGTCAGCACATCTAATGTATAAGTTTCACCATCCAATTCTACTGTGCTATTATCAATTTTTTCCTTAATTGTCTTATCTAAGTAAGAGGGAGGCATCTCTTTCATCGGGAAGACATAGTCTTCTTTATATACCCCCCCTAGCTTTATTTGATCTTCTACATTACCTGAAACCCCTAGCTCCCTCTCGGCAATCCTGAAGTAGGGCATCAGATGGTCATAGTCAAAGGGCCAATCTAGTCCTTGTCCATATGTACTGCGTAATTTGAAATCCCCTGGTAACATGCGTGGGGTTTTCCCCTCCCAATGCATAGTTGTCCCGCCAGTAGCCCTGGTATTGGTACTGTCAAGGGCTAAAGGTCCTCGCTGTACTAAATATGCACTTGCATCAATCTGCCCTGGAATCAATTTGCTGACATCAGGACTCCTAGGACTTGGAGCATTGGGATTTCTAGGATAAGGGGCATTGTTATCCTTTCCTAAAGCAGAATGAAAATGATCGACGTAACTTTGATAGCCTTCAAGGGTTAAATCCTTTCCAGATCCTGCCTCAACTATTAAAACAGTCTTTCCCTGTTCGCTTAATTGTTTGGCGACTATTGCTCCGGCTACTCCTGCTCCCACGATCACAACATCGTATTCTTTATTAGAGGCAGTCTCGCAATCAATCACTCTCGGTTTTACCTTAATTTCACCCATATTTTACTCCTTCAAAGATATTGTTTATAACTTATAACGCCTTATATAGCTTGATTTTTAGTTTCTCAGAAGCCCTAACAGTGTAAAGCCAACAGACAAAAAACTTTAGCTTAAAGCATTCAACTTTACTTGAGCAATATTTACATAATTGTAAGCTCCTCCGGTTCCTCCTTTGCCACCTGTATATTCTTCATTGTGTTTAAAAGTTGACATATTTATGGCTCCTTCGTCACCAAAAATACTGATTTCGTATTCTCGATTTTTGATTAAGTCCACTTCGGTATAAATAACCGAAGACTCTAACCAGCGATCCCACTTACCAAGATGAGGCATTACTAAATAACCATCTGCAACTATTTGATCTTGTGAATCTTTCATTTGCAAGTGTTTTACAGCACAAGTAATTCCCGTATCGATGGGGCCTGCACCATTTGCTGCCACTACCTGAATAGCATGAGGACCATCAAACTTAGGTTTTATCTTAACTGTGATACTATCATCAGGTTTACCCCAATTTTCATAATGGTTTTTACCATGTCTAGAAGAAATAGGACGATCGCCCCCGGTTACGGAAAATTGATCGGCATCTACAAAATAAATGCGATCGCTATTATCTCCCCAATAACAGAAAGGTTTAGAACGTTGGGAAGTCGTACCGCCACTGATGTAAACTGCTTCTAAGTTGTAACAGTAGCTAGGTGATTGAGTCCCCTGACTGTTTGGATCGCGCCAACTAGTACTATGTCCAGATAATCCTTGGGCAACTAAATCTCCATCTCGATAAACATTAATTGTAACTTCCGAAGGATTTTCACCATCAAGATGAAACTTTATTTCTAATTGATGATCTATTGCAATTATAGAATCAACTATAGGTGGTCTAGGCGCAAATCTGTATCGATAATCTTTCAGATTGGTAACAAGATTAATCGAAGAAGTTTCTGTACTACCCTCAACTAATTTAACCTCAAGGGTATTGCGATCGTCAAGCATTGATTCAATAATCTCTGAGCCGATCTTTATCTGTTGTCCATTAAGACGAATTTCTCCAACTGCATAAGCTCCTGCCATTTCTTTAGTAGTAGGAGGCAAATTAATTGTAATATCCAGTTGATGCTCCTTATAAAGCAAGCCATTTAAGACCAATTGATTTGACTTGGGTAAAAGACAATTACGAAATTCACGGGTAATATAAGGATCGATGAGAATTCCTGAATCCGTCCAACTGATTCCAAAAATAAGCTCATGAATCGCCGATAAATAACCTGCCACCGACCATAACTGACGTGGAGAATTTACTACAGGTTGTTTTTCTTGCGAGTCTATTTCAACAAGCCCAGTATCTGCATCGAAATTTTCCATATTCGATAAACTTAAGGCAGCACCTCTAACTAAGGAACTTAATCCAAGGGTGACTACTCGATCGTTTTTGACTTTTTTCGCCGCTCTGAGCCAATAAGCCGTAACAAAGGGCCAAATTGCTTGATTATGGTAAATGGGGGTATCCCTTTGTTGAGGCCAAATTACAGAAGCTCCTTTCGGTAAATGAGGGTAGTTAGAAACTATTTCACTGGCTTGTTCCTCGTCAGCAATACCAACCAAAATAACCAAGGCATTGCCCAATAGATCGTATTGATGGGCTGCCCCTGGAGCAAAAGTTGTAGTAATAAAGGTAGAGTAGAGTTTTTCTTCTGGTAAATACAGATGAGTGCGGATCGCTTCACGTAACTCCTGGGCCCATTTTTTATACTTATTTTCTGACTCTGGCTCACCTAATTCCCTTGCCAAAGAAGCAGCTAACTGTAGCGCGTTAAAATGACAACAATTAGTAGAAAGTGCTTTACACATGCCAATTTGCACCGGATCTTCAGCAGTCCATTTAGGATTACTTTGCTCCCGCCAATCTAAGAATGACTGTTCTCCTCGGTAAAGCCCATGTCGGGGATCAAAGATTACTTGACGATCGTGTTCAATAGTATTTTTGAGAGCTTCATAGGAATGACTTGCAAAATCATCCCTCGTCTTACCTTGGAGTTGTCGCAACAAAGCACGACAACCAAAACTGAAACTAACGCGATCGCTTGAAATGGGATAACTACCCCCCGTGCCTGTGTCTTGTATGATTTGAAGATTGCCTCCTTCACGGCGTTCAGAGAGCTTAAAATTTAAAGAATTTAATGACCTAATTGGGTCAATAACAGCTAAACTCAGATCCACAGAATAGGAAGTATCCCTTGTCCAAACATAAGTCCAGAATAAACCTGTCTCAAAATATCCCCCATCAGGTGCCGAGATAGAATTTCCATTATTATAGGCACCATCTTTAATCTCAGACACCGAACATTGACGAACTTCTTCCATGGC
This sequence comes from Rivularia sp. (in: cyanobacteria), assembly GCA_050042755.1. Lineage (GTDB taxonomy): Bacteria > Cyanobacteriota > Cyanobacteriia > Cyanobacteriales > Nostocaceae > Rivularia. Next base: position 7,403 of record JBHJJJ010000149.1, on the reverse strand, counting down.
TAGGGCATAAAGCGCATCAAACCAAATATGATTACTCTCTAGGGTAGGATATTTTTTTGATCCTTCTTTTGACTCTTTAATTTGCCGTGGATTTACTAAATACTTTTGATAACTTTGAAGTTGATTGCCATCAAGTTTTTTCTCAAAGGGCGCATTGCTTTGAATCGAAAAGCCTCTAGTTTCTCCCGTCTTATCAACAGTAAACTTTGCTTCATTATAGTGCTTGTTATCTTTCTCCCTGAGCACTTCTTGATTTTTAGTCGTTTCTCCAAGATATTCAGTGATTACAGTCAATAAAACTGATAGATCTTTCATTTTAATAATCTCGAATAGACTACAACTAACTTTACCCCCTCTCCCTCAAGGATGGGAATTCTCAATCTATCAACCAAGCTTTAATATCTCACGAAAGTAATCTCTACTCTCAATCTTTAACCAGCTAACCCTTAAACCATAATCCCAACGCCTAGGCTAATCAACGTTCTGGGCAATTCTGTTTTCCCAATTTTGCTTTGATAGTGCCCCCGAGCTCTACTGTACAGTCTGATTTGCTGTTATTTAATCAGATAGGTGACAAAACCCATGTTCTTGCCATATAATCGCTGTTCAGATTCAACTATCCAACCTTGGGTTTAAACCACACACTTGAATCTTCAACTTTTCCTAGTAAATTGTAGCATAGAAGACAATTTTGATGTTGTGATTTCATTTATAGCAAACAAGTAACTATTAATCAACCTTCTTTTTGTATCTTTGAATGTTGGCATTTTAAGTTATAGGAGTTTTAGCAAGCTACAAACTTGGGACTACAAACGCTTTATCTAAGCTACAGCTATTGTAACTAAAAGTGTTAATTTTTATGCAGAAATTGACTCCAAAACATCAGCTTTAAATTTTTTCATCGAAATCTATTACTTTTCCTACTTTTCCTACTTTTAATATTTTTTAATTAATGGTTATTTATATTCCGAGACAAAAAATACTGCAACTGTTTTTCACAGAAAGCAGTTGCAATTAATTCTCATGAAATAGTACATCGTAGTATATTGTATTTTGTAAAAATTGTAACTTTTTTATATCTATTAAGCAGCTTTCCGGGTTAGTAATTAGAAGCCAGATTTTTTCTTGTAGGGGGCGGTGTAGATTAACTTCGGGTTGATTACCGTTGTGTACTTCGATATAAGCGTAAAAAAAAAGACAAGCAACCGATGGATTACTTGCATATTAATCAACAATAAATCAGTTTATTCAATCATCTATTTGACATCAAAAGCTTTTACCTATAATCTTGAAGCAATTTGATAATTAATTATAGATAAAAATATATGAATAAAGTAGATTATCTACGTATTAGCTTAATTGACCGCTGCAACTTTCGCTGTCATTATTGTGTACCAGAAGGTGCGAAGCTTGATTATCTTTTACAACAAGAATTACTGAGTTATCAAGAGTTATTAACTTTACTTAAAGAAGTTTTTATTCCATTAGGATTTACTAAATTTCGTCTTACCGGAGGCGAACCATTATTACGTCCAGGGATAGTTGATTTTGTTGGAGAAGTTGCTTCTCTTCCTCACTGTGTCGATATAGCCATAACATCTAATGGTATTTTATTAGGGTAGTAGGCAAAACCACTTTTTGATGCAGGTTTGCGACGTATAAATATAAGTCTTGATTCCCTTAATCCAGATATTTTTGACAAGATGATTGGTAATGGGGGAAAATCACGCTGGCAGCAGACTTGGCAAGGTATTCAAACAGCTTATGAAGTTGGTTTCAATCCTTTAAAGCTAAATGTAGTAGTTATTCGGGGTGTAAATGATGCGGAAATTCTCGATTTAGCAGCTTTAACAATTGAGCGTAATTGGCACGTTCGTTTTATTGAATTTATGCCTATTGGTAATAATAATTTATTTGATGAAACTGCTTGGATTCCTTCCGCAGAACTACGCGATCTTATTTTGCATAAATTTGGTTTAATTGAGTCTAATATAAAAGGAAATGGTCCCGCAGATGTGTTTAAAATTCCTGGTGCTCTAGGTACTTTAGGATTTATTTCGCAAATGTCAGAATGTTTTTGTGACAAATGTAATCGCATCCGTTTATCTGCCGATGGTTGGTTACGCCCTTGTTTGCTAAATGAAACTGGTCAAATTAATTTAAAAGATGCTTTACGTAATGGGGTTGATTCTTATCAATTAAAAGAACAAGTTAGAAAATTATTGTTTCTCAAAGAAGAGATTAATTTTAAAGAGCGAGATAGGGGAACAAATGGTGTTTATCATCGCACCATGTCACAAATTGGAGGTTGATGTCAGAAGAAATCCTACAGACGGAATATAGTGTCTTTCTGTTGAGGGTAGTCTCCGCAATGCTCCTACTCCGGTGCAATACGCAGTAAATTTGTAAAAGAAGACGTGCGGTACTGTCCTCTGAGATATCAATCTTGTGATTCAATCAACATCAAGTATTTCTCAATCTGAAGTTCGGATTGCCCTTCCTTAAACCAAATACATTCGGTATAACCTCAAGGTAATGAGCTGCGTTTTACTTACGAACTTACTTATGCTGAATGAGCAGTGTATATTTTATCCAGATGCATAGTCTTAGTTTATTGATTGATAGTTGATTCTTAATTATTATTTTTGAAATTGGTTGTTCTACGTATAATCATAAATTGTATAATATAAAAAAGTACAAGCATCTCAGCAAATAGGGGGTTGAAGAACACAATTCTTGCTTTACTTTTCCTTAAAAGTCTTGTATAAAATTTGGTGAGAGTTTACTAGTCTATTTAAGATCGTGGAAACACTTTTAATCCGACCTCAAGATATTTCTACAGTCATCAAGCGAATAGGGCATGATGCTCTCATGGATAAGATGATAGCTGGTTTGACAGAAGCTTTCAAGGTTGCTGCTGGAGGGCTAAATGAACACCCACCCCGTGCAGGTTTCCAAACTATACAGCCACCTTCTGTCCTTGAATGGATGCCCTATAAAAGACAGACAGACCAGTCTGTTGCAATTAAAGTAGTCGCTTATCAACCAAAGAATAGTGAAGCAATTGGGTTGCCAACTATTGTTGCTAACATTAGCCTTTACGATTACACCACCGGTCTCTTATTGGCGATATCCGATGGTAATATTTTGACTGCTATACGGACTGGGGCTGCGTCTGCAGTTGCCAGTAATATTCTGGCTCATCCAGAGAGTAGTACTTTGGGGTTGGTGGGAGCCGGGGCGCAGGCTGTAACTCAATTACACGCTTTGAGTAGAGTGTTTGCCCTTGAGCAGGTATTGGTTTACGATATCGATCCAGATGCATCTCGCTCGTTACCGTTGCGAACAGATTTCTTGGGACTGCCGATCCGGATATGTTCTTTAGAGGAAGTGGAACGGGAAGCCGATATTCTTTGCACGGCTACAACGGTTGAGCCTGGTGCAGGTCCGGTTATCCGTGGCGAAGCTCTCAAACCCCACGTTCATATTAATGCTGTTGGTGCCGATCTTCCCGGAAAAATCGAATTGCCCTTATCTGTACTTAAGACAAGCTTGGTCTGTCCAGACTTTCCCGAACAAGCAGTGGTTGAAGGGGAATGCCAGCAGTTAGAAAAGTCGGAAATCGGACCTGACTTACTCGAAGTGGTGCGAAGAGTGCCAGAATTTAAGTCCTGGCAGCAGCGCCGAACTGTATTTGACTCAACGGGTATGGCATTAGAAGACCATTTAGCATTGGAGATTATGCTAAAATTAGTAGAGTCAGAGGGACTCGGCGAGCGCATTGAACTAGAGTACTGTCCCACAGACTCACAAAATCCATATGATTTCATTTGTAGTACTTTACCACGAGAAGCAGATAGAGAACAAATCGCATCTTTTAGTTAAATAATCACCATATACCCTCATTTGCGGTAGATTTAGGACGGGAGCAACTGGCATATTTTTCTTGTAGGGGCACGTGTCACTTTAACTGATGAAGAACCGAGGGAATGAGGCTGCGGAGTGTACGGCACCACCCGACTTTTGTGACACTTACGTAAGTCCTGAGATTGTTAAAAAAATTGAGATTTATATTTTTTATGGAACTAACAACAGAACAATTGAAAAGTTACCATGACCTTGGTTATCTCTTCTTTCCCAATTGTTTTTCCCCAGAGGAAGTAAAGAGAATGAAATCTGAGGTGCCAGATATATATGGCAAGGAACTGCCAGGAAAAGTACTAGAGCAAGATGGCACAACTGTGCGGATGGTTCACGGCGTTCATAAAGAAAAAGAAGTTTTTAGACTTTTGTCCGAACATTCAAAGCTTGTTGCACCAATAATGCAGATTCTGAACAGTTCAATTTATGTTCATCAATTTAAAATTAATGCTAAAAAAGCATTTGATGGTGAAGTTTGGCAATGGCATCAGGATTACGTTTATTTATGGCAGGAAGATGGTTTACCCACACCCCGGATAGCAAATGCGGTGATTTTCTTGGATGAGGTGAATGAATTTAACGGACCGCTGATGTTAATTCCGGGTTCCCACAAAGAGGGCGTAATTAGTATTACGACCGAAGCGCAACAAGATTCTGCTTATCAGGATAGTCCCGACTGGATAGTAGCTATGACTACTAGCCTCAAGTACATGATCGATAAAGATACCTTAGCAAGGTTGGTGAACCAGTATGGCTCTATTGTAGCCCCCAAGGGACCTGCAGGTTCAGTGCTATTTTTCCATCCGAATTGTGTTCACGGTTCGGCTTCTAATATGTCTCCCTACGATCGCGCCATTGTCGTGATTAACTATAATAGTGTTGAAAATCTTCCGGTTGCTGTGGAAAACCCACGTCCGGAATTTTTAGCGAGCCGAGATTATCGAGGGATTGAGCCTGTTTCAGAAGAGGTTTTATTGGTGTAATCCAAGCTAAAGCAGATAATCTCTCCTTAAGATTAAGGAATGAATGTAAAATAAAGTACTGAGTGGTCATATTTTGCGAGAACCGCATTTTAGATTGATATTTTCTTTTTGCACCAGTACTCTACCTAGATTTCTAGCGAACAGCGCCATGGCATCCTTGAGAAGGATTGTAATTCTTCAAGTAGTAACAAGTCATTTAAAAATCTCTATATGACAACAGATACTTTGACAAAAAATAAACATATTGCTCTGTGGACATGTCCCAGAAGTCGTTCTACATTAATAACCAGAGCTTTTGAGCAGTTAGATGGCTGCATTGTTTTTGATGAGCCTTTATATGGAGCTTATCTGTTAACACACGGTTTTGACCACCCCCACCGACAAGAGATGATGGATTATTGCGAAAGTAATTACCAAAAGGTAATTCAAAAAATTACTGGGGATTTACCTAATGGTGGATCTTTTTCCTTCCAAAAGCATATATCCAAACACGCACTACCAGAATTTGGTCAAAACTGGCTAAAAAGTCTTCATAACTTTTTTTTAATTAGAAATCCCAAAGAAATTGCTGTATCTTGGCACAAGGTTTATGGAAAAGTCACAAAGCATGATTTAGGCATGGTGGAAAATTATAAGATGTTCAAAGAAATTGAGGCATTGACTGGCACTAAGCCTTTGGTTATCGATTCAACGGACTTTGTAAAAAATCCCAAAAAAGTTCTCAATATCTTATGTTCTCATTTAGGGCTAGAGTTTTCTGAAAAAATGCTCTCTTGGCAACCAGGACTAAAAAACTCTCAACTATTATTTACAGCTGCCTTGTCCTCTTTTGCCCCAACTTGGTATTCCACAGTTATGAATTCTAGCGGATTTATTCCTTATGAAGAAAAACAGGTAAATTTACCCTCGGAATTTAAGGCTTTGGTAGAAGAGTGCCAACCATTTTATGAAGAGATGTATCAATATCGTTTAATTGTCGAGGATGCTTCTAGTTAATAAAATTACAAATAAACTAAAATTGCAGAAGTTCTGTTTCCAGAGGAAGTTCTGCCTCTTTGGGAAGAATGTTCATGCTTATACAAAGAAATGTATCAATTGTTAAAGAATAAAGCTTTATGTGGACTCGTATAATAACTCTTGTGCTACGGGCAAGGATGCCCGTCCAATTAATTCCAATCAAATCAGCTATAATTATTTATACTTAATCACTCCGGAAAAACTCTCACAGCATCATCCGCGATCGATACTTTTACAGATGTTCCTTCAGGTAGTATTATATCTGCCATTGTTCTAGCATGAATTTCTATACCAGAAGGAGTTTCCAAACAATAACGATACTCTCTCCCTAAAAAGTGGCGTTTGGTAATCTTGCACTGAGCATCAGCATCTTGATCAACTTCTAAAATTAAGTCTTCTTGACGAATCATTATTTCCCCTGTATCTTGGGCATGATTCCCCTTAATTTCAAAATCACCAATTTCTGTTTGCCAAACATTACCTTGACGACGAGCAGGTAAGAAGTTGGCTTGGGTAACAAACTCTGCTACAAACCGCGATGCAGGATGAGTGTAAATTTCTTCTGGCGTGCCAATTTGTTCTAAATGCCCCAAACGCATCACCCCTACTACATCTGCAATTGCTAGGGCTTCTTCTTGATCGTGAGTGATAAAAATTGCGGAAGTACCAGCTAGTTTCAGAATATCTCGGATTTCTTCTCGCAATTGTAATCTAACTTGGATATCAAGATTAGACAATGGTTCGTCTAAGAGCATCAATTTTGGTTTGGGTGCTAAAGCACGAGCTAAGGCGACTCGTTGCTGTTGCCCTCCAGAAAGTTCGTAAGGATAACGGTTTTCTAAATTTTCAAGTCTTACCAAGTTTAAAACTTCGGAAACTCTTTTTTGTACCTGATGTTTGTCCGGATTTTTTAAGCCGAAAGCAACGTTTTGAGCTACCGTTAGATGGGGGTAAAGTGCATAATCTTGAAACACAATGCCAACATCGCGTTTTTCCGGTGGCATCCAAGTAACAGGAGAGCAAACTTTCTGTTTACCAATTATAACTTCTCCGGTTTGTGGATATTCAAAACCGCCAACTATTCGCAACAAAGTAGTTTTACCGCAACCGGAAGGACCTAATAAAGCTAGTATATCTCCTTCTTGTAATGTCAAGGAGACATTATTCACCGCAGGAATTTCACTTTCTGCAAATAATTTAGTTATCTTTTGTAAGCTGAGAATTTCTTGTTGCATAAGTCGTCAATCGATTTTGGATTTTAGATTTTGGATTTTGGATTTTAGATCAATCTAATTTCTGACTAGCTTGATACCAGAATTATACAGAGTAAAATATAAAATTTTTTCGTTATAATAAATCATCAAAAAAGGAATTTATCTATATCGTGATTTATTGATAATAATTAAAAATATTAAAATAAAATAATTTATCACCCACGTATAACACTAAGCTTTAAAGTTAAAATTTCTCCCCATCCCCCCC
>JBHJJJ010000148.1:0-7959 GCA_050042755.1 Rivularia sp. (in: cyanobacteria) | reverse complement strand
AGTCTGATTTATCAGACTTTGTGTATTAGCCTGAGAATTTATTCTAAGGCGGGTGCCCTCGAATGGTGCAAGATATGAATTAATTTGTTGCGAAATCCAAAGTTATAGAGACGCGATATATAGCGTCTCTACATGCAAATTCATTCGTGGGAATCAAAAACCCTTAATTTTAGATTATTGCTTTTGATTTGACGCGGCGATCGCTCTTCCCATGCCCTTTGAGCTTATCGCCTTTACGCAGCGACAACCCACCTACAGCTAACGCCGCTAACAAACCTGCTGCTGTTGTCGGCTCGGGGATATCTTGCTTCTTTATTTCCTTAACAAAAAATCCCGAACTATTGTCGGCTCCGAAGTCGTCTATCGTTCTTATACCATCCTGTGTACGAACCAGTATGCCAGGTATTAGTTTTGAAAGTTCTCCCTCTTCGTTTGTATTGTTTTCAAGTATTTTGTCAAAATCCTTAATAGAAGGATTCTCTAAATCAATACCTTCCAAGGAAAAGTTCTCAGAATCAGAAGGAATATATAACGTTCCTGTCAATTCATCTAATCCAGTCAAGTTATTTTGATCAAAGGTTAGGTCATATCTAATAGGGAAATTATCCGGATTTAATTCTATACCTAGTTCAGATAAGTTAGGATCGCTGCCTGTAAATCGAGAAGCATTAACGCTTCCTGTTGAAGCGCTGGCAAATGTTTTTTCATCATCTTCATCATCTCCCTGAATTTCAAGCATCAATTTCTCTATCACCCCCCCATTATCTGTATCTAGCTCAAACACAGCTTCTGTAGACTTGTCTGAATTTCCAGAAAATCTGCCTCTTCTTGCTTCCGCAGACTCTGAAAAACAACCAACAATACTCACCACCAACGCCGCAGACAAACCCAACTTTTGCGAAATATTAATTTTCATAAAGATACCATGAAAAATGTTTGAAATTTTGCTTAGCAATCAAATTTAAAACAGCAAGCGATCGCATGAAATTTGTCATTTTTCATACGATTCGGTAATAATACTGTTTCTCTCGGAATTACTTAGTTATTGATTAAAGCATGGAACACAGTAGAATTTCTATACCTTTACAGTATCTTTAATAGAGACTTAATAAATGCGTATAAATACTGAGGGATTGGTTCGAGGTTTGAGATAAGTAGGGAATAGTCGGGTTGGTGCGTGACGGTAATTTCAAGCTATTTTGTCACAGTTTATAAATTGTCGTAACCGTCACACAACGGCAATAATGGGGGAAGAAAATCTACACCCCATTTTGCCTCCCCTACAAACTGGGTTCGAGGTTTGAGACAAGTAATGAGTAGTCGGATTGGTGCGTGACGGTAATTTCAAACTATTTTGTCACAGTTTATAAATTGTCGTAACCGTCACACACCCTACAATCTATTTTTTATAAAACCGGAAATTACAAACACCCCTCTCCAAGACATCGGAGAGGGGAAGGGGGTGAGGTTAATTTTATTTTTCATCTCAAAATCTTAAAATTTCTTGTTCATAATCATCAGCAACTGGCTCGGTTTCCCAAATCAACCCTTCCCCCGATTCCAAAATTACTTCTAAATACAACATATCCACAGAAACTGTTGCGATATCCTCATTGTTTTCAAATTCTTCCAAATCTTCGGTTAACAATCGCAATTTAAAGCCAATAGGAATTTCACCACCAGGAGTTGCATTCCGCAATTCAAACCGCCAAATAATATCTTCTCCAGCATCTTTAGGGAAAATACGTAATTCATAGGTATTATCTGCTATTGTCAGTTGCCGAGATAATCCTTGAGTTTCTGGTGCTGCACTCCGCATTCCGGAAGCAACCGTCGCAAATTCTTTTTTCTCCCATCCCCACTGCTGCCCTAAATTCGCAACTCCTGTCTTTAACCATTGGGAAACCGATCGCTCTGTTGGTAATCCTTGACGTTTTGCGTATAATTTTTTCCGCCAGTTTGGTTGTGCTATTAAGGTACTCCAAACTGGGAAGGGAATTTCTAAGCGAGGAAATATGATTTCGGGATTACCCAAGCGCTCTAAGAGGTTTGTTGCTTGAGTTGTGGTAATTGATTCTAAAGGTGCTATTTGCGATCGCAAAGTTTCTGAAATATTAAATTCTTGAGCAACAGCTAACACATTAATATCTTGAATTAAATCTTCACTTTCTAAACTATAAGTTCGGTCATTAATATCATAAAACCCTTTATTTTTAAGATTTTCATGAGTTGTATAACCAAAAATTTTAATCCAACCTTCATCGGGGTTTACCTCTACTCCAATGTAATAATCGGCAGCCAATTCCGGAATATCTACCCATTCCTGGGGTACCCGCAACTCATCCCCGTCAATTGCTAAAGTGGGAATTAATATTAAACGATGATTATCAAAAGTTACAGGTGTGCCATTAATAAATTCCCAGAAACTTGGTAATGCAGCAGTATTTGGAGAAATTTTAGCATTGGGAGCCATTTCTTCTCGAAACCAAGGTACAAATGCTTCCAGACAAAGTTGATTTATCCAAGCACGTCGAGAAGCACCTGGTGTTGAGTATATTTGTTCTTCTACTTGGGAAGATGGGGGAATTTCCAAGTACAAATGATTTGAGTCGATTGTGAAGGTGGTATCTGTGTTAAACATGATCGTAATGGCTCCCTGCCGGTATTTGACTTTTTATTTTTAACCTAGTTGTCTGGCATGTTACTTAGCCGGTGTGAAGAATGAGAAGAAAAAGTTTCTCCCCCCTATCCCCTCACTCAGCAATGAAAGGAGTCTACTAATACAGCGCGGCTTAAATAAACCAACCATTCGTAAAACGTCGTCAAAGCTTGAAAAAATAATACTTTTGACTTTTGACTTTTGACTTTTGACTTTTGACTTCCACGAAGTGGTACTAGTTAAGTTTGACTATAGTGAAACTTGAGCCATTCCTCTAGGCTAATGTTTATGGAAGCTATTACGTCTGAAGTTGGAGAAGTATGCAAAATATTTTGACTCCACTGGGTAAGAGTCAGTAACAATGACTTTTTAATTCGGCTCAGAAGACGGGATACTTGATATTGCTTTATTTCTAATTGTTTGGCAATTTCGGTTTGAGTTGATTGCTTACTGTAGTAGACTTGCAGCAGTTTTTGTGACTTCTCATCCAAGGCGGCTATTGCTTGATTTAAAACTTCGTTTAACTGAGTTTGTTGATCTTTAAAACTAGCTGCTTCTTCCTGCTCTACCATTTCCGCAATTAAGGAATCTTGTACATTCCCTGGCAGCATATCTAATAAACTACCATCTCCATCATCTTTTAGGGGAGTATCTGCCGATACAAATTTAGGATAAAGAAAATTACGAATAGCTTGAGCGCTTTCCAGGAGCCATTTTTCTATAGTTTGTGGGTTAATTGCGGCAGAGTTGGCACCTAAACGGGTTAAACGTTGGATATTGTAAAGATTAGTAATAGCTTGCCAACGGGTAGTATCTGGTTTGCTACGTTGGCGGATATCTGTGTTGGCAGCAGTGTAAAGCTCTTGAAAACATTCCCATGCTAAAACATAGCTTTCAATATTTTGATTATTCAAACCCATATTTTGCAATGATTTTATCAGTCTTTTGCGGCTGATTTTATGCAATAAACCCCAGTTAGAGCAAATATCAACTTCTCGACGCACCCGCAGTGCATCCCGAATGATGCGCTCAAAAGATAATTGGGCATAGCTTTTTAAATGGGAGCTGTATTGGGGATTGAAAGCTTTTAATATTTTAGTAAGATGTGCGATCGCAATTTGAAAATAATCTGCCAAAGAAGAATGCCCAGAGACATTAAGCGCGAATTTTCTTGCAGCCCAATAGCACGCTTCTTGTGAGTAGGCTGCAAGATGGGCATAACCCAAAGAAGTAGATTGAGTTTCCCATACTTTATACCAATACAGCGCCCAGAAATTATCTGACTCTTTACTGGAAGACTTTTCTAAACAAGCTTTCATACTGCGTCTTAATTTTGCGTCAGTAATCCAACCGTTAAATTTATCTATATCAAATTGTATAAAAGTGGAAAAAATTTCCACCGTTTCCTGTCGGCGTTGCATGGAATACTCGCCCTTTGCGTATATTGTCATACCATTTCTTTATAAAGATGCGCTTAATTTAGTCCACGGAGGTGGGCTTCTTCTGTGTAGCTCCAGCTTTTAAGCTGAGAGCGATGAGCGCAGCCTCATACAGAATTGGTGTCAGTAAATTTAATTATACGATCGTCAAATAAGGAAGAAATAGGTAATTGCTTGTTACGTAAGGATTTTACTGATTTTTCACTAAATTTTCACTTCAAATGCATAAAAATTAAACCTCGTCGTAAAGGGTAACAAGAGATTTAAGACAAAAGGAAAAAGGTAATGTTAGATACTCACTTCGATACTACTGACAATTCTCATTTCAATCTCGATTCAAGTTCAATATTAGGCGACGATTCAAATTCTTTAGTCGAAAATTTATTTGGCGAAAGTCAAGAAATTGGTGGGGTTTTAATTACTAGCGATATCGTCAATTTAGAGAATGATAATTATAGTAATTTTACTCAGGAATTATCTTTAGAATTGGAGATTACAGGAAAAGCTGTAGAGCAAGCACAAGATTTTCTCACGGGTTTAGAAGCGGATGCTGCTCTCACGGATAAATTAGAGTTAGCTTTTGGTGAAAGTTTCCAGACGGAGATAGCTGATAAACTAATTAATGACTTTTCTCAAGATAATTTTAGCGATATTCCTGCAATTCAAGTTGTTTCTAGCGACAAAATTAATGGTGCGAATGGTGGATACGATAGTTTGAATGGATCGATCTATTTATCTAGAGAATTTGTGATTACTCACGAAAATGATGTTAACGCTATAACTGGGGTAATTTTAGAAGAAATCGGACATTTTATCGATTCTCGGATCAATGATGAAGATGCAGTTGGAGATGAAGGAGAATTATTTAGTGCATTAGTTCAAGGTGAGACATTATCTTCGTTAGATATTGCTGCGATTAAAACGGAAAATGATATTCATACCATAACTATTGATGGAAAAGCAATTGAAATTGAATATTCTTTACCAAATTCTACAGAACTAGATTTTGAAACTCTTAAAGCTTTACTACCCGATAGTTTAGGGAATATTCTCACAGAAGATTTGTTTACAGAAGGTGCTAATGGAGAAAAAATAATTACTTGGTCGAATGATGTTAATCTAAATGAATTAATTTCTGTAGGAAAGTATTTACCAGAGCTATCTTTAAAGAATTTAATTTTAACAATTCCTGCGTCAGCAGAAGTTACCAGCTATCAATTAACTGCTGAAGTCAAGATTGCAGAAGAAAATTACACCATCGAAGGAACTTTAAAAGATTTAGCGGGAATTGAGAATAGTCAGTTAAGTTGGGATAATTTCACGATTGAAAACATTGATGCAAAAGCTCTAGTTTCTTTAGTTGCAGATAAAATTCCTGCTCTTGATGAACTTATCCCCGATGAAATTAATCGCTTAGGATTAGTGATCGACGAAAATTCTCTACAGGTAACTTACAACGACAATATCAATCTAGTTAATTGGATTGAAGAGGTACCAATATTAGAGCAATTGAGTAACTATCTTCCCGATATTTCGCTTCAGGAACCCACTATCAAAATAACTGAAAATGATGGAAACAATCGGTATAGTCTTGTTAGTGATGTGACTATCGGTGATGATACAGTTTCTTTGATTGGTAGTTTCTCTAACGCCACTCTCGAACAACTAACCTTAGAATCATTAAATGATAATATTTCTGTAGATGATTGGTTTGAAAGCATTCCCTTAATTGGCGATAAATTTCCGACAATTAGCATCAGTCAACCCAAGGTTACCATAAATAACCAAGGTGACTTTACCTTTGGTTGGGGAAATACTTATAACATTAGTCAACTATTCCAAGATGCCATTTCACCTTTAAATTTACCAACAAATATTGTCGATAATTTATTAGGTAATACCGAAATTAGCAATCATCAAGTTACAGTTTTCAATAATGGTAACGGAATCAATTACTCTGGCAATATTAATGATGATACTGTAGTCGCTACATATGATGGAAATGACTTTAGTTTGAGCTATGGCTTGGGTGACAATTTATCTATTGGAGATTGGTTTTCCGACTTACCGATTATTGATGAAATCGACATAACTAATCCTCAAATATCATTAACTAATAGTCCAACATTTAATCCAGTTACCGGTACTTATACAAAAGCAGGAATTAATCTTTCAGGGACTTTCTTAGATTTTGCAACATCAGAAAATCAATATTTTAACTGGATTAATGATTGGCTCGGTGTGGAAAGCTTAGATATTAATTTCGCATTCGATCCATCAGGGAATACAAGTTTTACTGGTAGAATTAATGCGAATATTCCCATAATTGACACAGATAATTTTGATGCAACTCTTCTAGGTGCTAGTCTCGATCTTAGCTTTAATAATGGAGAACCACAATTTACTGTTAACGGAGATTTAAACGTTCAAGTAGACGACGAAAATTTAATATTTACAGGAGGATTATCTCTCGAACCCGAATCTATTACTGGTTTTTATTCCTTGAAAGCTGACGAAGATGGTTGGGATAATCCTTTTGGTTTACCAGATAGTGAAATTCGCAATCTAGCATTTCAATTAGGAGTTACTTACCAACCTCCTTTTATTGATAATATTGGTATTTTAGGAGATTTTCGCTTAGGGAATTTTGATATCGATTCTGCCATGTTATTCGATATTAACGATCCAGATAATTTTGCCTTAGTAGCTACTCCTAACCAACCTCTAAAATTACTTGACATTTTATTAGGTCCAGTATCATCTTACGCTTTTTCTCAAACTGCGAATAATATTGATTTCGTTGAAGATTTTCGGGGAGTACTTGATGATGTTTTAGATGTTCAAATTGAAGCTTATGATATTGATGGTGATTCAGAAATAGATCCCTTACTGCAAATTGTACCTTTTTCTGGAGTTGAAATTGCTGATATTCCCCTCGAACAAGGATTATCTTTGAATGCTGGGTTAAATGCTTGGGGTCAAAATGGTACTATTTATGCCAAAGCAGACCAAGATCGTGGAATAATTGAAGGAGGTTTAAGTTTAGATAGAATTGATATCGGTAATGGTCTGTTAGTTATTGAAGGTAACAACGATTCTCAAGTAAACTTAGATTTGATGCTTTCTACTACCCAACAGCATTTAGAAGGAGATGTAAGCGTTAATTTCTTAGGACACAAATTAGCAGGAATAGAATTAAAAGCCGGTAACAACGGTTTAGAATTTAATTTAAACAACGATTTTGGTATTTTAAGTACTAATCTTGATGTTGCAGTCAACGAAAATGGTTTTGCTGCTGATGGTAACCTAGGTTTCGATTTGAATCTAGAAATTCCTACCAAAATTGGTAAAATCAATTTAATTGATATTGGTTTGGATGCAGCAACTTCTCTCAAATTAGATGAAAATGGTTTTGTCGGTTCTATTCGTGGTAGTTTTAATTTCTGGGGTGAAAGTTTTGATATTTCTTTGAGCGTTGATTCTTCCCAACTCGATAACCTATACAGTTTAGTTGTAGATGCAGTCACAGATACTATTAGTAATTCTTGGAATAGTATTTTTGACACTTTAGAAGATTGGACAAATGCTATAGGGAACGGTATTGTTGATTTTGCCGGAGATGCAGCAGATTTCGTCGCAACTGCGATTAATGATTTTGGAGCTAGTGTTAATGCAGTTACAGATGCTCTTTGGAATAGTGATTTAGTGACGAATGCTCGCGATTTAGCTAATACCTTATGGAACAATACCACTGCTTCTGTTAGTAATATAGCCCACGCCTTAAAATCGCAACTTGGATTTGCCACAGATACTATTGCTGATGCTCTAAGTTATGGAGCCAATCTTTCAATTAATTCCATT
>JBHJJJ010000147.1:0-36495 GCA_050042755.1 Rivularia sp. (in: cyanobacteria) | reverse complement strand
TCCCTCTTTTTTTTTTTTTTATTTATTTGTCTTCCATGGTTTTCTTCACTGTTTCCATAGACGTCTCTCTTCCGATCTCCCTTTGCCCTTGCCTCCTTCTTCTCCCATTCTTTCTACAACAACGGGTGGATTTTCTTGATGATAAAGTCTCAGTTTACTGCCATCAGATAAATTCCAAGATTTATTTAGCTCAAAATCACCACCTTGTTCTACAATCTTGGTAATTGTAGCTTGTGCTTCGGGTACTGAACCTTGATTACCAGTTTTAGTTAAAAACCAAGAAATCGAACGAGCATCTTTCTCTACAAAACTCTATCGAGTACCCACCTGTCGTCCATATACTTGGAAATTCTTCAACGCTCCGTAATAATTTAAATTATGCTGATTTATTTGCGGCGTTGAAGGTAATACTCCCAAAGTGGAACGCAAATATCGTTCAGTTTGGGTAATTTGCTTAATTACTTGGGAATGGGGTAATTCTTCTCCCATAAATGGATGATGTTGGACTTTATCGCTGAGGACTTTTGTCACCCAATTTCCCGGTGTACCAACTATGGGGAACAGATTGAATAACATTAAAATTATTGCTAAACCAAATGTCCACCAACGAATACGCTTCCCCCAAAGTCCCTGAAAACGAGTCAAACCATAGGCTAAAAATACTGATAATACCGGTAAATACGGTAACACATAACGAAAATCTTTATTGGGATTTAAACACGATAGAAAATAACTACCAATCAAGAATACTGCTAACCATCTCAAAGCAATTGGTAATTCTACCCCTTCTTCCCCCTCTTTTCTCCTCATTGCTTCTGCTTTTCCCCAATAGAGTAATAAGGCAAAGATAGGAACTAATAATAAAGGTAAAGAAACTTGTGATGGTAATTGATGCCAATAAAAAGTCCAAGCTGATAAAGTATTGAGAGGAGCTTCACCTTCAGCGATCGCAGAATCTACCGTTGCTCGTTTACCGGAAGTTAAAATCAGTAACCAATTGGTACGATACCACCAACCAAAAACTAATGTAGATAAAGCTATTGCTCCAATTAATTGTAATAACCTTCCCCAAAGGCGTTGACGTATGGTTGTAATTACCACCCAAATTATGGGCGTTATCAGAAAAAACAGCGCTGTCTGCTTTATCATTAACGCCACGCCAAAGGATAAACCGAAAATTGCAGCGAAAATAAGAGGAGGGGGAGAGGGGGGGAGAGGGAGAGGGGGGGAAGTATTTGTCAGATTACTTTGGTGTTTTCTAGGGTTTATACCTCTGTATCCCGTGAAAAACCACAGAGTGAGACAAAAGAAGCATAAAGTAACGACTGCCGCCAGGGGATAATCTAGGAGAAATTCCAGACGATATCGATATATTCCTGGCATAACTTGACACAGCGCAGCAGCCCATAAACCTACAGTATCGCTGAATAGTATTTTGCCTAAACCATATACCGATAAGATTAAAATAGCGCTGAAGCCAAGCATTACCAAAGTTGCTTCATCATATCCCTTACCATAAATATCTTGAATAAAAGCCGTGACGATATAAGTTAACGGCGGTATTTTTTTAGATAATAACCATAAACTTTGCCACCATTCCCCATTTAATAAATCGGGATTTTGTAAAGCCTGTAAATAATTTAATGTACCAGTTAAATAATCTGCCTGATCCCAAGAGGGGATAGACTTATCTAAAAAAAACCAAACACGATCGCAAATTGCAGGAATTAACCAGATTGTTGCTAGAATCAGCAGCTTCATGGGGGAATAAAGTTAAGAGTTGGGAGTTAGGAGTTGGGAGTTAGGAGTTGGGAGTTAGGAGTTAATCATTTCTTTATAAAGATACGGCCAATTAAGCCTACGAAGGTAGGCTTTGTATCGGTAGCTCCACTCTTGCAGAGTGAGAGCGATTTAGCGCAACCTCATACAGAATTAGTATTAGGAGTTAAGAGTTAAGATTTATTACACCTTTAAACTTTTAATCATTTTCACATGAGGAATTCCCGCTTCTTGAAAAACTGTACCAACTTGTTCAAAACCTAATTGTAGATATAACCCTTTAATATATTCTTGAGCATTAAGCATAACTTCAGGTATATTCTCACTCGCGATAACTTCTAAAGCGTGAACCATAATCTTCTTAGCAATACCCTAACCCCTAGCAGAAGATAAAACCGCTAACCTTTCAATTTTCGCCGTTTTCTCATCCAAATATCGAATTCTCGCAGTACCCACCGCAACACAATCTAAATAAGCAATCAACTGCTGACAAAATTCATCCTTACCATCAAAATCTAATTTTACCTCCACTCCTTGCTCATCTTGAAACACTCTTTTTCTAATGTTCTCAATTACCGCAAACTCTTCTCTATCAAGAACTTTTACAGTTATTTCACTCATTCAATTGTCTTTTGTTGGCTTTTGGGAAACTACATGAAGAGTATTGGAGTAGAGGAGGCACTGCGTTGCCGAGGAACACGACGGTTGTAGCAAGTGGCGTGGGGTAGAGGGGTGGAGGGGGTAGAGGGGGTAGAAACTGCGATCGATCTTAACTCCTAACTCCTAACTCTTGTATAACGATTACGAATTATGATTGGGAAATTTCCGTACCTGATATGCGGATGACTCCACCGTCTCGTAACTAAATCCCAACTCTTTGTCAAACCTTTCATTTATAGCAGAAATCTCTTCAGAAGGAATAGATTTCTGCTGAACATTCGTTTTCCAACGGTTAATTATAACCAATTCTGTAGGATAGTCTTCATTAATCCAGAGTTCTTTACCAAGGAATCCGGGATACTTAGCCAGGGCTGTTGTCCCTTTTTGGATATATTTTTCCCGGTTTTCGGGCGCTATTCTAAACTTAAGTAACTCAATTACCACGTACAATATTCCCCGTGTTACTTTGCCACAATAGAATTAGCATTAAGCTAAAGTTTAATTTCCAGCATAGCTTTATTGGTTACAACATAGTTAACAGGGAAACTTGAAAAGGGAGATAAATTAGGAACGTGCTATAGATAATAACAATTGGATGCAGCAATTATTAATGCTCGGTATCGGTACAACTTCGGTAATGGCGGATAAGCTCAAGGAAGCAAGCGAGCAATTAGTTAAAGACGGTAAACTCGATCCAGAACAAGCGAAAGCTGTGATGGATGATATGGTAGAGGAATTAAAATCCGAGCAGGGCAACTGGGAAACAAATATGCAGCGACAAATGAAAAATATGCTGCAAGATTTGGGAGTTGCGCGTCAGTCGGAAGTAGATGAATTGCGCGGTAGAATCGATCGTTTAGAACGTCAGGTGCGCGATTTGGAAAATAAGCTTTGGCGCTAATGAAGCACAAGCAGACGGGGAGATATGGAGAAATACAGCAGATTTCATATAAATGAGGTACACATATATTCTTTATAAGGCAGGGAGCAGGGGGCAGGGGGCAGGGGGAATGTACCTCATCTACCGGGCAAACGCTGTATTAACTCCTAACTCCTAACTTTTTATTATTGATAATTGGTCATTGATAATTGGTCATTGATAATTGTTCATTGATTACTGTTCTGATTTACACTAAGTTTTGTTCTACTGGTAATCCTATTTTTAGAAAATTAAACAATAAGGAGGATACCTAAATTGAAAGCAATTTTTCTTAGTGCTGGTTTTGTGCTGCTTTGTGTTGTAGTTTTAGGGTGCGCTCAAATTTCTACTGAAGCATCCCAAAGTAATGCTACACAAAACACTATTCAAGAATCACCAGCGTCTACTACAGTAGCTGAAAGTACCACTACAAAAGAGAGCGATAAAAAGATGTCTAATGCTGCGACTAATCCCAACGGTGAGGGAACTGTTACCACCCCTTCGGGATTAAAATATGAAGTTTTACAGGAGGGTAGCGGAGATACTCCTAAATCCGGACAAACTGTAACAGTTCACTATACCGGTACTTTGACAGACGGAAGCAAATTCGATAGTTCTCGCGATCGCGGACAACCTTTCCAATTTAAAGTAGGTATAGGACAAGTGATTAAGGGTTGGGATGAAGGACTCAGCACCATGAAAGTTGGTGAACGTCGTAAATTCACCATCCCCCCAGATTTAGGTTATGGCGCTCGCGGTGCTGGTGGTGTAATTCCTCCCAATGCAACTCTAATTTTTGATGTGGAATTATTAGGAGTTAGTTAATAGTTGATGGTTGATAGTTGGTGGTTGATAGTTGATAGTTGATGGTTGATGGTTGATGGTTGATAGTTGATGGTTGATAGTTGATGGTTGATAGTTGATGGTTGATAGTTATTTCTTAACTCCGTGAGCCACCAACCACTAACCACCAACAACCAACAACCAACCACTAACCACTAACCACCAACAACCAACCACTAACCACTAACCACCAACAACCAACTAATAATGACTAGGTTTTGCTAAGTTTTTAAACTTGGTAAATTGAGGATCAAATAATAATTTGATGACACCTGTGGGACCATTTCTATGTTTAGCAATTATCACTTCTGCAATTCCTCTATCGGGACTATCGGTGTTGTAGTATTCGTCGCGATATAACATCATTACTAAATCGGCATCTTGTTCGATACTTCCACTTTCTCTTAAATCTGACAGCATCGGACGCTTATTTGTACGCGCTTCTACACCTCTACTTAACTGAGATAAAGCTATTACCGGAGCACCTAATTCTCTGGCTAAACCTTTAATACTCCGCGTTATTTTCGATAATTCTTGCACGCGGTTATCGCCAGCACCTTCCATTAATTGCAGATAATCGATGATAATTAAACCAATATCAGTGCCGGCTTCTGCTTGTAAACGTCGTGCCTGAGAGCGCATTTCTGTGACTGTAATATTTGGCGTGTCGTCAATAAAAATCGGCATCTCTGAAAGTACACTAATCGCTTTACTTAAAGGTTCCCATTGAGTTTGACTGATACGTCCAGTTCTTAAATAAGTACTTTCTATTTCTGCTTCACTAGCTAATAGTCGCTGTACCAATTGCTCTTATGACATTTCTAAACTGAAAACAGCAACTGGTAGTTTATATAAGGATGCCACATTATGGGCAAGATTGAGACAAAATGCAGTATTGTGAACGCAAATATCATTAGCAACAAAGTTATGTGTATCTGGGATTGTTAAGTCATAAACTTGTTTGTTTCCCATCGGTTCAATCGAAACAATTTCATCCCAATAAATGTCGCTAGTTGCTAACTGCTGAAGTCGTAAATTTTCTAAAGCTGTTGCTAATAAAAACAGTCGTTCTCGTGATAAAGCACGTTTACCAACGTGAATATTGGAATATCCCTTTATCCCAGCACGTTTTGCTAAACCAGTCCAAGATTCCTCTTCTTTTACTCTTGCTAATTGTTTCCAAACATCTATGGGAATCAGATCGCGATTTGTTTGATATCTTTTTTGAAGTAATGCTGCTTTGATTTTAGATAATACTTCTTGCTTACCAAACATACCAACTTCTGATACGAAATTTTTGATGGCGCGAGCATTAGTAATATCCAGTTGCCAAGCTTCCCGGGTAGTATCTTTATACTTAACTAACCGAGTTTTCAAAATTGCGATAATCCCAAATCTGAGCAATAAATGTTGTATTTGTTGTGCTAGTTTTTCACAAACGCTGTAATAACCTAGCTGTACTTGCCCACTTTTAAGTACGCTAGCCCAACCATCAGTAGCAAATAGGCGATTGAGAAATAAAGCAACTTGCTGACGCTCTAACTTAAAGATTAAAGCAGGAAGTGTTTTTTCCTCTGCTTTTTTACCCCATAATCCTAACTCTTGCAGCCACAGTATAAGAGGATTATCTTCAGAGTCACATCCGGAAACATAAAGCATAGACGAACGCTTGGAGCGTATTTTTTCAATAATTTTCAGTTGAGGAGCAAAATTAGTAACCGCTTCGCTAAAGTCTTCCTGAATTAAAGGATTATTGTTGCTAAATTTAGGTGTTGTGTCTGTTAAACAACCATCTCCGATCAAATAGGCTAATAACTTTACTTCACATTCACGAATTTGTTCCTTACCAAATACATTTATCTCCCGAGGTACAGCAATTTTATCGCCTACTTTCAATTGGGAAAGTTGTCGCCATCCATTAATAGTTAAATAAGGATGGGTAATAGTTGTTTCAATATACTTTCCCAAACGAGTCTTAAGCCCAAATACCGGCTTAATTCCATCATCAATAAATGCAGATGGTTGAGTGAAACGAAATTTCCAATTACTTTTAAGTGTCAGTAATTCAGCCTGACGACTTTGATATATCTCTTTAATCGTAGAAATACTACCGTCACTCAAAACTAATTCTGTATCTTCTTGTAAACATTTTCCCATTGACGGACGACCGGCAATGATAATCAAATCAGAACGTCCAAAACCACTAGTCATTGCATCTAAATCGTAGAAACCGCAAGGAATCCCAGGTAACGCAACCCCTTCGTGGCGTTCTTCGATATCCTGGAAAGTATTAATTAAAGTGTTGGAAATGTGGGTTAAACCGCTTACACTGCGCGCTTGAGCGATACCAAAAACCTTTTGTTCAGCTTTATCTATAACGCTACGAAACTCTGTCTCGGTTTCATAACCCAAAGTAACTATTTCATTACCTGCTTTGATTAACTGTCGCCGTTGATATTTTTCCACTACCAAGGCTGCTAAAGCGTCGATATTAACTGCTGAAACAGTTCTATCTACCAAAGATGCTAATTTATTTTTACCACCAACCTTTTCCAATAATTCGAGATCCTTAAGCCAGCTGATAACTGAGAGTAAGTCGGTAGGTTTACTTTGAGCTTGCAGCCGTAGCATCGCCGTATAGATATCTTTATGAGCGGTGATATAAAAAGCTTCTGGTTTTAAAGTATCGCTAATTCTGCTAATAGCTTCAGGATCTAATAAAATCCCCCCTAATATAGCTTCTTCCGCTTCGATGTTTTGTGGTGGGAGACGATCTATATTTCCTTGAAAAGTTAGTTCTTCAGACATGAATCAGATGGTATATTTTATAATACAGAACATATGAACTATTGAACAGTTAGTATAAATAGTCCTCAAATAATATGTAGAGACATTGCAGTGCAACATCTCTACATATAATGAATTAGTTTGAAATAATTAAATCACAGATATTTTCAGGCAAATATAAATGTACCTTATATTTCCGTGAAGAATGTGATTATTTCCTATGTATCTCTCTTTAAATCTTTTCAGCCACAAATATTGAAAACAGAGAGATTGTAATTACGAATGATCAAAAATTAGTATTACTCGTTGGCTACAACTTCAATATTGACTGTCGCGATCACGTCAGAATATAGTTTAATCTCAGCTTGGTAAGTACCCAAACTACCAATATCGGGGATAGTAATACCGCGTCTATCTACTTCCATTTCAGTGGTGCCTTGAATTACGTCAGCCACATCTTGAGTAGTAACGGTACCGAAAATGGCTTCGTTTTCACCAACTTGTTTCGCGATTTTGAAGCTACCAATTTTTTCAACAGCTGCTTTTTGTTCTATAGCTTTTTGCTTCAATTCCTCTTGACGCTGACGTTCTAATTCTCTACGCCGTTCAACTTGCTTAAGAATACCAGGAGTAACAAAAGTTGCCAAATTTTTGGGAAGCAAGTAATTACGAGCGTAGCCAGGGGCTACGTCTACCAAGTCGCCAAATTTCCCTAATTTGTAAATATCCTGATTTAAAACTAACTGTATGCGTTTCGCCATCGTTGTTCTTCTTTATTTACTGTAAAATCAAGCAGTTCGGGTTTTCGTTGTGACACAACAAGCGAACAGCGATCGTTTCCCTAGCTGCTTACCTAAAGCCTACAGATTCTAGCGAAATGCGAGGGACATTGGCAACTGTTTATTTATGTGAAATTGAAAATTACTTATTATCTAGCAAGTTTACCTTAATTTATTTTAATTTAAAGACTCTTTAATCTTTTTTTTGCAGTGGTAAACCTAGTTTGGCAATAAATCTCGCTCATATTGAGCCTTTTGCCAATAAATAATTCATTCTATTCGCCAACGCCTCCAGCCTGCTGACGATGGCATATCCTCAGCGATTAAGCGTAAAGGCTCTCTTAAGGGGTTAATTCGCCAGGTACCAGGCTGAATATAATTTTAAGTTTCCCCATAAGCCATACCATTAGCATCGGCATAACGATGCATAAAGCGCATAAATCTTTCCCAATGATCGTCTCGTTCAATTTCAAATTGGCAATCTACCCGTTTTAATTCATCTCCTTCATCGCCACCAAAGATAAATTTAGTTGAACTTGGAGTTACATTAATTTCGCCTTCTTCATCGCTTAAAAGCATTGAATTTAAAGATTTTTTGGTAAAGCTATTGAATTTTTCTAATGCTTGCAATTTGTCGAATGTCATTAAAACGATGCGTTTCCCAGTATTAGGATTACGACGCAAGCTGACATTTCCTAAATTTTCTGTAACGCCAGCAAAAAATTGAATTGAAGGGTTAGACATGATAATTTTTAATTTTTATTTACATTATTCTAGGACTTACGCAACCGGCACATTTTCCTCGTAGGGGAGGCAAAAAGGGGTGTAGATTTTCTTCCCCCTTTATTGCCGTGCCGTTGCTCGTACACTCACTAATATTGAACGTAATAATGAGGCAATCAGTGTACGGCACCTTCCCTCGGTATTGTGACAATTGCGTAAGTTCTGTATTCCTTCTTCGGGCAAGCGGGGAGAAGGCTAGAGACTAGTACTCTGAGAAACCAAAATTGCCGGGTGAGGTTAGTGAGTGGTGAGTAGTGAATGGTGAATAGTTGGGTATATAATTACCCAAGCTTTGTTTACGCAGGTGGACTATTAGTACAGTGCAGCGTAAAGGACGTACCAATTTCAGACTGTTGAAATCCTTATTCTATAATACTTTTGAATGCCAGACTTTTGACGAACGCAAGCGGTACTAGCAATCAACCAAAGGAACTTGAATTTGGGTAATTATCACAATCAAAAGTTTCCTCACCTCTTCTTGCCATGCCCTTGCTCGGGAATTTTGGATTGGTGGAATAGTAGGGTTGAGAAAAACTATACATAATTTGCAGCTATTAATATTCCCCTCCCCGCTCCCTAGGAGGGGGCTAGGGACTGTTTTCAAACTCCAAAAGCCCGCAGGCTAAAGCCTGGGGCTACACAATCAGAGCCTGCCTACCCAGGCTCCCTCATCTTGATTTTCCGTAGCCTGCCTAGGCAGACTTAGTAGGTGTAGCCACACCATGCCGGGTGATGGCGACTTTGAAAACACAGCCTGGGGGGTGGAGTTCGGGAAAACCCTAAATACCCACTATTCCTTTTTTGTAAAACCAATTTACCTTGCATAAGGATAATAATACTGCGAATTGTACCCTTGCGGATGTGGATAAGTAGTAAGGGGCATTGTATTACTTACACCGTTGGGAACAGAATTAATTTGCGGAGACTGATAAATATTGGTTCTTGTTGATGGATTACTTAAATAAGGAGAATTACTACTTGGCGGAAGAAGATTATTTCCATTCATTCCCTGAATCGCAGTAGGTTGGTTAAAGTATTGGTAGGCAGAGCGAGACACCGAAGTAATTAAAGTTTCAGCACGGGGATCATTTCTAGGGCGCTGTACCATCACAGCTGCAACGTAGCGCTTACCTGAAGGTAAATCAATTAAACCTACATCCCCCAACATAGCGCCAATATAACCAGTTTTATTCGCAATTGCGGCTCCCGTACCCAAACCTTTGGGTAATAAATGCCGCCTTTGATTGCGACGCATGATATCTAGTACACGATCGCGAAATACTATGTTTGTAAAGAATTTTCCTTTACTTACCATTGCCATAACATGTCCCAATTCTTTGGCGCTGGTGGTGTTAGTTCCTTGTATATCGGGTAGTTGATTGCGAAGTACTGTAGCTGTCAATCCCCAACTGCGAAATCTTTGATTTAAGGCTTCTATTCCACCCATACGGGCAATTAACATATTTGTAGCGGTATTATCGCTTATTACCATCATTTTGTCAGCGACTTCCAATGCCTTGAATTTGCTTCCTACTGGTTTACTCCGCATATTACCGGAACCACCCGCAAGCATTTCTTTTTCCATCACTAGCATTTCCGAAAGTTGAATCTTCCCTGCTTCTACATCCTGGAAAAAAGCAACGAGTATGGGTAATTTAATTGTGCTAGCTGCTGGAAATGCAGCATTGGCGTTTAAATCTACATAAGCCCCATTTTCTAAATCTGCTATGAAAACTCCCGGTGTTAGATTTGGGTTAGCAACAGCAAGACTTTGTATGGCACTTTTGAGAGGAATTATTTCTTGAGTTAAATATAAATTTTGATTCTGATTATTATTAGAAGTAACTTGGGGTTGGTTTTGTGCGACGTTAGAAGAGTGGGAACCTGAAGTTCCTTGAGTTGCTGGATCTAAAACTGACAATACTGTACCTACGATTGCGCCAATCCCGACTCCTACAATCAATAAGCGCAATATGTATAGCATGCTTCTCGCCATGGGCTTGAGGCGAGTTTTGTTAGATACTTTAACTCTTTTAGTTACTCGCTTATTAAATTTTAAGGGTGGAATCCCGTTTACCGCAGCAGATTTCATCCCACTAGATGTAGGTTGAGATGCTGTTCTTTTTCTCAACCAAGTCTCTGCAGGTGCTTCTACTCTTTGTCGCTTGCGGGGCGTTTTTGCGTTGGAAGGAGTTGGGTTAACCGTTAAACGTGATGTTTCACCTTTACGAGGCGGACGTTGCTTCTCTCCAACTGCTTTGACTTTACCATTTCCCGGCTTTTGAATTTTACGTACTCGTTGACGGCGCTTTGTGGGTTGTCGCCGCCCAGAACTTGTAAATTTGTAACTTGATTCTGACACCGCTACTCCTTCTAACCCACTTATTCTGTACTAAAGTCCCAACTCCCGAACCCAAACATATTTATTACACGCCTTTTACCAAAATCAATTGGTCACCCTTGGTAGCATTTTTGTGTTTAGTTTAAGCTATTATTCTTGCTTTTGGGTGGTAATTGCGTACATAATTAATATTCATTCATCAGTTTTTATGGCTTTCCGGGATGTGTAAGCGCCCACTGCATCTGTCGTAAAATACCTCTTAGCATAGCGACTTCTTGTGTTTGTAGTTGAGCGCGATTATACAATTGCCGAAATTTCTCCATGCGACTGTTGGCGGTATGGGGATAAAGATACTCAATAGATAGCAGTAGCGATTCTAACTGCTCGTAGTATGCTTCGACAACCTCTAATGGTGCGAGTTCGTTATTTGGAACAGTCGATTTAATGCTATGCTGCTGGGTTTGTGCTAGTTCATAACAGCTAATTGCTACAGCAGAAGCTAAATTTAAGGATGCATATCCTGCATCTGTAGGAATACGCATAAATTTTTGAGCGTAGTTCAATTCTTCGTTACTTAATCCTCTGTCTTCTCTACCAAAAATTAATGCTGCAGGTTGTCCTTTTGCTTCCAATAACCAAGGTAATACTTCGCGGGGACTTTGTAGCGGATTATTTAAATCGCGATCGCGAGCTGTTGTAGCAATAGCTCGTTTACACCCCTGTAATGCTTGGGGTAATGTGGCGAAGGATACTGCTGATTCTAAAACATCTTTGGCATGAACTGCCATGATTTTTGCTTCTTCTCCCAAATAATCGCATTGGGGATTAACTAAAACCAGTTCATGAAGTGCAAAGTTTTTCATCACTCGTGCGATGGAACCAACATTTAATGGTCCTGCCGGTTCTACTAATATGATTTTCACCCCTGATGTGTTCATTTTTTATTTTCTCAAAAAAATATTAAATCAAAGAATGCGTTTCCGGCTTCTCGATAAAATTTAGCGGCATCTCATTAACTGAAGTCTATACTAAGACAACACAAAGCAGAGCAAAAATAAGAATTTAATGCTCGTCATATCAATTTTGGATTTTGGATTTACGATTTTAGATTGTCCCCATAAATAAATTTAGGGGCTTGCGGATTTTTGATTAACGTTAGCGTTCGCGTAGCGTGCGCTCTGCGCTCAGCGTGTCCGTGCTTGACATCCGCAGGATTATTTCCATAGTTGAAACTAGGGACCCCTCAACCATTTATAATCCAAAATCCTGTTGGGTAAAATATAAAATTTTTTTGGTCAGTTGGCGTGCTAGTAATTGGTTGGGGTTAAAAACCCCATCCAATTACCTCTCCCTCACTCTTTCACTCCCTCACTCCCTCCCTCTTTACTGTGGTTATAGTTTGAAAACACGCCCTAGGGGTGGGGTTATTACAACTTAGTCCCACATTCCGGACAAAAGCTATTCGTAGCAGCATTCTTCGCACCGCAATTACTGCAATAAACTGCTTCTTGAATTGCTTTCGGCGGCTGCTTGGCCAAACCAACCATTTGGGCATTGCTCTTTCCGGGGCCTACCATTGGATAGCAGTTTTCATCTCTGGTGACCAGAGCATTGACTACAACTGGACCATCATGTGCTATCATCTGGGCGATCGCATCTTTGAGTTGTTCTCGCTTGGAAATTACCATGCCTTTGATGCCGTAAGCTTGACACAATAATTCAATATCTGGCATTCCCACTTCCATATTGGAATTAGAATAACGCTCGCCAAAAAATGCTTGCTGCCATTGACGCACCATTCCTTGCCAACCGTTATTAATAATTACAGTCTTGACATTAATGCCGTATTGTGCAAGCGTTCCCAATTCTTGTAAATTCATTTGGAAACTAGCATCGCCACTGATGCAGATGACTTCTTCATCGGGAAACGCCACTTTTGCACCCATTGCAGCGGGAACCCCAAAACCCATTGTTCCTAAACCAGCGCTAGAAATCCAGCGACGGGGACCATTTTTGAGGAATTGCGCCGCCCACATTTGATGTTGTCCGACATCTGTGGTGTAGTAAGCGTGAGGAGCTTGATTACCGATTTCGGAAATTACTTCTTGAGGGGAAATACTATCGGTATAGTATGGTACCACTAAAGGATATTCTTCCTTCCAGCGGTTAATTAAATTCAACCACTCTTGAGTTTGTTGTGGTGCTTGGTTGATATTTCTTTCCTTACACCGACGCAGTAATTTTTTTAAAACTGTTTTAACATCGCCAACAATTGGCACTTCTGGAACGCGGTTTTTACCTACTTCCGCTGGATCGATATCGATGTGAATTACCTTGGCACGGGAAGCAAACTCATCTAATTTACCCGTTACCCTGTCATCAAATCTTGCACCGACGCAAATTAATAAATCGCAATCTGTGACTGCAAAATTTGCGTATGCCGTACCGTGCATTCCCAACATTCCCAAAGAAAGGGGATGATGTTCTTCAAAGGCACCGATACCCATTAATGTAGTGGTGACAGGAATCGCGAATAATTCTGCTAACTCTTGAATCTCCTGATGAGCAGCAGAGTTAATCGCACCACCTCCGACATAAAGTAAGGGACGACGACTTTGGCAAATCAACTCAATTGCTGCATTTATTTGTCGAGGATTGCCCTTTACTGTAGGACGATACCCAGATAATTTCGCGGAACCAGGTTCTACGGGAGTGTAATCAAATTCCTCAAATGCCACATCCTTGGGAACATCAATTAAAACAGGTCCCGGACGGCCCGTAATAGCTATATGAAAGGCTTCTGCCACGATTCGCGCCATGTCTCTGGGATCGCGTACCACGTAGGAATGCTTAACAATCGGTAGTGTAATTCCGTAAATATCAGTTTCTTGAAACGCATCCGTACCAATTGCCGCTCGCGACACTTGTCCGGTAACAATAACCATCGGTACCGAATCCATATGGGCAGTAGCAATGCCAGTGACTAAATTAGTTGCACCGGGACCAGAAGTACCAAAACACACACCAACTTTACCAGTAGCGCGAGCGTAACCCTCGGCAGCATGGGCTGCACCTTGTTCGTGTCTGACAAGGATGTGCTTAATACCACCAGATACTTCATCTTTATACAAGTCATCATAAATGGGTAAAATAGCGCCACCGGGATAACCAAAAATATGTTCAACCCCATGACGTTTCAGGCTATCAATTAAGGCGAAACCACCTGATGCACGTTTTTGTAAGGTACTTGATTCGGTTAAAGAAGTTTGAGAAGAGGTAGATCCAGTTTGTGGAACACTAATTTGGGAAGGCGAAGACACGGGCAAACCTCAGTGATTAGCTAATTGACGTCAAAATTCTGTAATTTAAACTTCATTTTAATGGAAAGCTTGCTTTAAATTATCAACTATTAAAGCTTGCAGAGTAATTTAATCAATTTTAATATTGAAGTGATAAAAATTCGAGGCTTTGATAAAAAGGCGGATAATTCAACAGTATTGTACCAAAATACTCGCGGGAGCATCCGGTTGTCTGCTTTAAAGTTGCGATGGCGATCGCGTTTTTGCGATCGCCACTTGCCAATTGAGAGGATAAGCAACCAGGAGAAACTTCGGTATGGCCAGAAAGTTTCCCAGAGAAATTGAAATTAGAATTTTGATGAAATCGTATAAAAATATAATTAATAATTATAATATCTAGCCTAGCTAATTACCTCTTACCCCTTTAAATCACATCTTTCAAAACTTTACGAGTATTATGCCAAGCCCAAATACCAATACCGGCAACTATAATACTTATTGCTAAAAGTACATTTCGCAAACCAAAATAATTTGTCAGTCTTTCGGTAATTAGCAGCGGTGCTGTCAAGGCGATGTTCACAGCGTGGTTTTGGAAGCCAAACATTTTACCGTGCATTTCTGGGGGTGTTTGCTGTTGAATTAATGTTTGCATCGGTACCGCAATAAAAGCTGCACCAATACCTAATAAAACGCTGAGTGCTAAAGCTAAAGGCAGATTATAAATAAATGTAAACACGGCTAAGACAAACGCCATGCTCAAAAATCCAAACAAAGGTAAGGGTTTGTGATGGAATCTGTCGCCCCAATGACCTAAAATACCAGCACCTAAAACCATTCCAACACCTGCTGCTGCGAGGAAAAAACCGAATTGTTTTTCTTGTAAACCGAATTTTGCTGCCAACCGAATCGATAATGCAACTAAGGCGGCAAAAACGCAGTACAAAGCGGTTAACTGCACCATTGCGTTCATTATCAAGCGCTTTTTTTTCAGATAGTGCAAGCATTCTTTAAATTCTGTCAAAGGATTGACTTTTTCTTTTTCGACAGTCGATTGATAGTTTTTTAACTTTACGGGTATTTTAATCACCGAAGAAATCAGATATAAGCCACCCACAATCAACTCTTGTCCGTATTCATCTCCCAGCCAATGCTTACCCCACCTTAATAGGGGATCGCCGATGGCAAAGCCGATAACGATAGCGCCCATCATCGTGCTGGTAAATAATGCGTTAGCAGCCATCAAATTTTGACGTTTGACCAAAATTGGTATAGCAGCTTGCTCTGCTGGTGCAAAAAATTGTACAATTACGGAGTTAGCAAAAGTGATTGCTAATAAAATCAAAAATTCTCTTGGTAAAAATGGAATTGCTATAGTTAAAAGTCCGCGCAGTAAATCCGAGCCAATCATAATTGGCTTTTTAGGAAAACGATCGACGATTATACCGCCTAAGGAACCAAGCAGAATAGCTGGTAAAGTAAAGGCTAGAAACAGATCCGCACGCCTACCATCTTCAACTACACCTGCTGCAAGCGGGTACTTATCTAGCAGTGCAATTGTCAACACGAAAAAGATTTTGTCTGCGAGCTGGCATATAATTTGTCCGATCCATACCAGCATGAAATTACGGTTTTTGAGTACCGCGCCAAATCCTTTATTAACAGCAGCAGGTTCAGTTGGAAACATTCGTGATATTGGGGGTTATTAACTGCGTTATGATGGTAACTTTAAGGTGAAAGCAAATTATGAATTATGAGTTATAAGTTACGAATTCTATCGATCAATTCTCACTCCTAACTCCTCACTCTTCATTCCTAATTTCTCATTCTTAATTCCTGATAACTAGCTTTTTATTCTTAACTTATAAATTCTCCTCCTGTTTATCTTCAAGCTCTTCCGGACTAATTTTTAACTATAGCGTTTTAATAATATTTGTAAAAATTCCGCCGCATTAAGGGATATATCGGATTCCCCTGACGGGTACCCATGAGAATTTTGTTCTCCTAAAAAAAATCTCATGGGAACCCCTGACAGGGAATCTACACAATATCCTTTAACAGAAGAAGGCTCGCGCCATAATTCTAAATGTTCCACTGCTGGTTGAGCATAAAAGTTACGATCGCCACAACCCAATAAGCAAGAACTCCAGTGGGTGAAATAATCGTGGCTCATACGATGGATAGGAAAATTACCCCCAAGAGGTACCATCCATCCATCTATAGCAATAAAAGCCTTGACATTACCTCCGAAAATCTGCCATAAACTAGCAGCAGCAATGGCTCCAACTACGCCAGCACTAAAGCTGATGAATACAACAGGTGATTCTAGTTTATCTACTAAATTGTCGCGTAAAAACTGCCAAATATGAAATCCTGATAAAGCAGATAGATTATTGGTCGGACACTTCAGTATATTCACTGATTTGTTATGAGATGAATTATTAGAAGCTGTTTCTAATAAACCCTTAACGAAGCTTTCAGTCAAGCTTGATTCGTGAATTCCAGGACAAATAATTACGGTCATCAGTATTTAGTTAATGGATTTACAAATCGATTGTATTTTAGCTTAAAGAGTCATTAATATCACTTTTATATGGCAAAATACTTAGAAAATAGTCACATGGGAATAAATCAAAAGTATTTTTATCATCTTCATATTTTAAATCCATTCGGAAGGTAACCAACTTGCGCTTAAGACTAGCAATTAACAATTCGGACTTTGCAATTACAAATACTTTGGATACGGCTAATCGTTTATTTTCAGTTTTTTTAGGGAAATCAAAAAAATACCTGCCCCTACAGAACTGTATTCTGTAGTGGCAGCGTGCGGTGCTATTACGAAATTCTTAAAGGTTTAAAGCTAATAACACCAAAATATTGCGCTTAGACAAGGAAACGTAAATTTTTTTATAGAAACATAACTAGGTATGTAATTAAAAATCTAATTATATTATTTTGGAATATCCTCTCCCCCTGGAAGGGATAATTACCTATACTGGAAAAATAAAACGCTCTACCTAGGTTGCATAGAGGAATTAATTGTGGTTGCTACACCAGAAAAAGTCGAACATGCCAACGAGCATCTACCAGGAAAAAATCGAGTTGCCGTACTGCTTATGGGCTACGGTGAAGTAGAAAGCTACGAAGATTTTGCCAACTATAACGAGCAAGCTTTAAATTTACTGACGGCAAAGTTCGCGCCAGTACCAACCTGGATTTACCCGCCTCTAGCAAAGATGCTAGCGATATTTGACTTACATGAGTGGGGACATACACACGATAATTTTATTTCACCCCACAATGCCATCTTTGAAAAGCAACGCGCTGGCATTGAACAACAATTACAAGAAAAATGGGGCGATAAAGTAACGGTTTTCAAGGCTTTCAACTTCTGCGCCCCTCATCTTCCCCATCAAGTTTTAGCAGAAATTCAGAACCAAGGCTTTGATAAACTTCTGATTTACCCGTTACTGGTAGTTGATTCTATCTTTACCAGCGGTATCGCCATAGAGCAAGTTAACAATGCTTTATCCCAGATGTCTGATGGTGGCGAGCATTGGGTAAAAGCACAGCGCTACATTCCTTCTTTCTACAACGAACCCAAATATATCAAATTGATGGCGAAACTTGTAGAAGAAAAGATATCCGCGGAATTAGCTCATGCTTATCTTCCTTCGGAAATTGGTATCGTGTTGATGAACCACGGTTGTCCCCACAAAGCCAAGGGATTTACTTCAGGGATTACCGAATCTCAGATACTTTACGATTTAGTACGGGAAGAATTAATCAACCGCTACCCGTTAATTTCCGTAGGTTGGCTCAATCACGATACACCTTTGATTGAATGGACTCAACCTAATGCCGAGCAAGCTGCTAAAAACCTGATTCAACTAGGTGCAAAAGCAATAATATTTATGCCTATCGGCTTTGCCACAGAAAACCACGAAACTCTCTTAGACGTACATCACATTATTCACGATCTTGAGAAAAAGCATAAGAATGTAAATTACATTCAAATGGATTGCGTCAACGAGCATCATGAATTTACGCGAATGGCTGCTGAATGGGCTGACTCTCATATCGAAGAGTTATTGTCAGAAGAAGCAACAGCAATTAATCCGAAGCAAGCTGTCGCTCATCACCATCACCATCATCATTAATCAATGAACAATTAACAATTATCAATTAAGTAAGTAGGCGAGAAAAAATCTCACTATGTAACTAAATGTAAAATAGCTGTATTAGGCTCGTAGTAGCGCTTTAGCGCTGAAGCGCTACTACGTACAAGTTATAGTTTTTCGGACTGAACTACTTATCAATAATTGTTGATTATTAATTGATTCTCTTTTCCTAATAACTTTCATATCTGGAAATAAAACAATTCTTGTGGGGTGGGCATCTTGCCTACCCGTTATTTTTTTGATTACTAACTTCCCATTCTCAATGCCCAATGCCCCATGCCCAATGCCCAATGCTCCAAGTTATAGGGATTGATATTTGTTTGTTGGTTGTTGGTTGTTGGTTGTTATAGAAAAGTCCCCAGGGGTGCGCTAAATCTGTTTAAATCTAGATAGTACTAAATTAGTAAGATTTGCGAAATTTATTGCTGTTGGTTCCAAAAAAGAGGTCTGACGGGCACCCATTAAATTTTTTTTATCAGAAAAAAATTTTAATGGGAACCCTTGACGTTCTGGCATTAAACTCCCTCAATTGTGTTTCAACGTACCTACCATCCCTATAGGTGCCGATGTATTCCAAATGCCTGCGATATACTCAGCCTAATTTAATATTCCTGTCTCCCCTTGGAAGGTACAGCAACTTCCTACATCGTGCTACTGATTCGTCGGAAGAAAACTGGCAAGACAGAACTTGAAAACAGTGACGATTGCTATTCAAACTTATGATTATAATAGCACTGTCTGTCCGGTTTCTCAAGTTTTAAATAAGTTTACATAGTTTTTAGCTTAACTGCACAACCCCTTTAAGCCTGGGGCTACGCACCCTTCGAGGGTGACGAGTAAAATGTTTATCACTTGTTAATAAATGGCATTTGCCGTTGACTTTACTGAGTTATTAATAACTTATTAATTATTTATTAAAAAAGATTAATTCATAAGTAACTTGTTGGTAAGTTATCATACTCTACGAAACACCAGTGATATTATTCGGATAGATTGCTACCTCATATAAACAGAGGCCATCATGCCACGGTCAGTAAAAATACAGGATAAATATATCACAAAAGTAAAAACTGCCGTACAACGCCAGGGTTATGCACGACAAAAGGATTTGGCAGAAGAGTTAGGACTTTCTCTGGCGACTGTCAGCCACTTCCTTAATGGTAAACCGATTGATGTCCTAAACTTCCAGGAAATTTGTGAGAGGTTGGGGCTCGATAGGAAAGAGATAGTAGATTCTTCTTATATTGAAAACAACGTTAATAACTCAGAGGAGAATAATGTTTATACCAATGCTGGCGTTGCTGAATGTACACGGGAGGTAGTTGATTTTATATATGTAGAACGTCCCCCTGTTGAATGTATCTGTCTTGAGACACTAACTCAACCTGGTGCATTGCTGCGAATTAAAGGTGCTGGTTGGACGGGTAAAACCTCTTTGATGGCAAAAATACTGCCGGAGTTAAATAAGAAAGGATATCGTACAGCACTATTAAATTTTCATTACGCCGACATATCACATTTCGGTAACCTTGAAAAATTTTTACAGTGGTTTTGTGTCAGCGTTGGACGAATTTTAGGATTACCAAATCGATTAGCAGATTACTGGGATAAAGAATTTTCTACCAGTAAGATTAACTGCACTGCTTATTTTGAAGAATATTTATTAGCTGAATCAGATAATCCGTTAATTTTATGTTTGGATGAAACAGAAAGAATTTTTCCCCATACAGAGATTGCATCAGAATTCTTAGGATTATTAAGAGCTTGGCACGAACAAGCAAAAACTCGTACACTTTGGGGAAAATTAAGATTAGTAGTTGCTCATTCAACGGAAGTTTATGTACCTTTAAAGCTGAATGAATCACCCTTTGCTGTAGGTAAATCAATAGAATTACCAATATTTACTGTTGAGCAAGTACATCATTTAGCTAATCATCACGGATTGAAATGGGAATTATCTGATATCAAACAACTCGTAGATGTAGTGGGAGGGCATCCCCATTTATTAGAGCAAGCTTTTTCTCATATGAAGATGAATAAAAGTTTAACATTGGAAGAAATTCTACAAACTGCAGCCACAGAAGCGGGAATTTATCGCCACCATTTGCGTCATTATTGGAACATGATTAGCAAACATTCCGAATTAGCAGACACATTAAAAAAAGTGGTGATGGCGGCAGATAAATTAGCCTTGGAACCAATGCAAGCATATAAATTACACAGCATGGGATTAGTGCATCTATCAGGTAATGAAGCTCAAATTGCCTGTAATTTGTATCGTCAATATTTTTCTTATTGTTTAGGACTTAATTCTTAAATTCAAAGCATTACGGAGAATTCCAATTTTACAATAAGCCCGCAGGCTGTAAGCCTGGGGCTAATATTACAAAGCCTACCTTTGTAGGTTAAAAAATTTATTCGGCTAAAAAGGTAAGCTTTGTTTGTGTAGCCGCACCTTTACAGGGTGTCGGGCAAAATATTTGTATCAAATTGGCATGCTCCCAAGCATTTTTATTTTATTGGTTTGAATAAATAAGGTTTTTGGTATTTAAATCATGAGTAATAAGAAAAAATCAATTTATCAAGTTGGTGGAAGTTTACCTGTTGATGCTCCTACTTATGTAAAGCGTAAAGCAGACGAAGAATTTTATCAAGCCTTACAAGAAGGACATTTTTGTTATGTATTAAACTCCCGACAAATGGGAAAATCTAGTTTACAGGTACAAACCATGAAAAGACTAGAACAAGATGGTATTGCCTGTGCGGAAATTGATATAACGCTAATTGGTACTCAAAACGTAACACCACAACAATGGTATGGAGGTTTAATCAGAACTCTAACTAATAGTTTTAGAAGTTGGATATCACAAGATTTTAACTTGCGTTCTTGGATAAAAGAACGAGAAATGATTTCTCCCGTTCAACTTTGGGCTGAATTTATCGAAGATGTGTTGTTGAAAGAAATTCCCCAGAATATAGTTATTTTTATTGATGAAATTGATAGCATACTCAGCGTCAGTTTTAAAGATGATTTTTTTGCCGCTATTCGCGCTTTTTATAATAAACGTACTCAAAAACCAGAATATCAGCGTTTGACTTTCGCATTGCTCGGTGTAGCAACTCCCTCTGATTTAATTAGCGATAAGAATCGGACACCTTTCAATATTGGACGAGCAATTCAATTGAATGGCTTTAAGCTTGAAGAAGCTCAGCCTTTAGCCCGTGGTTTATTTGGGACAGAAGAGAAATCACAAGCAGCATTAGAAGAAATATTATATTGGACTGGCGGACAACCATTTTTGACACAAAAAATATGTCAATTACTGTTATCCTATTGTCATGAAAATTGTCATACAAATAAATGTTCGGTGAAACATTTAGTAGATAAACTGATACAAACAAAGATAATTGACAATTGGGAAGCTCAAGATGAACCAGAACATTTAAGAACAATTAAAGACAGAATTGTCAGAAATCATCAATGTTCGGGTAGGTTGCTAGGGATTTACGAAAAAATTGTTAAACAAGGTGAATTAGTTTGGAACGATTACAGTAGGATAAAAATGCAATTGCGATTATCTGGATTAGTATTTAAACAAGGTAATAAATTAAAAGTTTATAATCGCATTTATCAGTCAGTTTTTAATTATACTTGGGTTAAAAAAGAGCTAAGAAAATTACGACCTTATGCAGAAGCATTGAATGCTTGGGAAATATCCAAATATGAAGATAAATCGCGACTTTTGCGAGGAAAAGCCCTAGAAGAAGCTGAAACTTGGGCAGCTGATAAAAGTTTAAGCGATTTAGATTATAAGTTTTTACAAAAAAGTCATGAATGGGATAGACGCGAAGAAAAAATTGCTTTAGTAGTAGAGAAACAAGCAAAAGAAGCAGAGAAACACGCGAAAGAAGTTTTATTGCAAGCAAAGAAAAAAAGCAATATACAGATTAAGGCTGCAACTTTTTTGATGTTTTTATCTCTATTAGGACTCGCAACTGCTGGTTTATTTACTAATTCAATACAGCAAAAATTAGACCTAGCACTTGGAGACAAGAATATCGAATTATCAGGTAATGCTGCTTTACGATTATCTGATTATCAGCAAATAGAAGCTTTGAAGTCAGCAATACTAGTTGGGGAAGAATTGCAAAAAATAGTAAAAGATAGACGCTCAGGTGAAACTTACCTTGTTACCAGTCCTATCTTAGCTTTACAATCCATACTAGATAATATTCAAGAACGCAATCAATTAGAACACAAAGAAATTGTCGGACAGGTGAATAGCGTAAATATTAGTCCTAATGGTAAATATATTGTCACAGCTTCTAATGACTCAACTGCCCAGATATGGGACTTATCTGGTAATAAAGTCGCTAGACTCAAACATAAAGAACATCATGGTACAGTTTACAGAGCAAATTTTAGTCCCGATAGCAAATATATTGTCACAGCTTCTGCTGACAAAACTGCCAAAATCTGGGATTTATCTGGCAAAAAACTGATTACTCTCCCACACGAGCATCAAGTAAACAGAGCTAGTTTTAGTTCAGATGGTAAACGGATTATAACTGTCTCATTTGACCAATACACTTATAAAGGAAACTATACTATTACCTTATGGGACTTATTCGGCAAGAAAATAGGTTCACCACTTAAACTTCAGGGAAAAATAAAAGTAATTGATGCTGTTTTTAGTCCCAAAGAATTGGTAATTGCTACGACTTCAGAAGACGGTACAGTTCAATTGTTAAATAAACAAGGTAAGCTCATCCAAGAATTAAAAGGTCATGAAAAGGAAGTTAAAAGTATTGCTTTTAATAAAGATGGTAATTTAATTGCAACTGCTTCAAGTGATACTACAGTTCGCTTATGGGATTGGAATGAAAATCAAAAAGTACTAAGTTATAAACAAGATAATTTAATTCAAGTATTAAGAGAACATACTAGTGTAGTCAATGGCGTTACCTTTAGTCACAATGGTGATTACATTGCGACTGCTTCCCGTGACAATACTGTTCGCTTGTGGAAAAAAGATAAAAATCTAACACTATACATTATTAATAAAATATTAAGAGGACATGGTAAATGGGTATATGGTGTTGCCTTTGCATCTGATAACAAGCACATTGTTACTGCATCTGCTGACACAACTGCAAGAGTATGGAAATTGTCTAAAAATAAGCCTAATGGAACTATTTTTAAAAGAGGTAATAGCCAAGTATTTCGGGTTGCTTTTAGCCCTGATGGAAACATAATAGCTACTGCTTCTGGTGATGGCAAAGTTCGTTTGTGGCATAAAAATAGTAATCTGATTAACGAATGGGTAGTTGAAAAATCAGAATTACCAGTTTATGGTGTTGCTTTTAGTCCTGATGGCAAGCAAATAGCTACTGGTTCTCGTGATGGTAAGCTCCGTTTGTGGGATATACAAGGTAAATTGATTCAAAAACTGGATGGACATAAAGATTTGATTCTTAATGTGGCATTTAGTCCTGATGGAAAACAAATAGCCACTTCTTCGGGCGATGGTACTGCTCGTTTATGGAATAAAAATGGTAAAATCATCAAAATATTAAAAGGGCATGAAGACTGGGTTGAGAGTGTTGCGTTTAGTCCCGATGGAAAACAAATAGCAACTGCTTCTCGCGATGGTACCGCTCGTTTGTGGGATAAAAATGGTCAACCCATCAAAATATTGGAAGGACATAAAGACTGGGTTTACAGCGTTGCGTTTAGTCCCGATGGAAAACAAATAGCAACTGCCTCTCGCGATCGCAATGTCCTTTTATGGGACAGGAATGGGATTTTTATCAAAAAAATGGAAGGATATCAATACATTAAAGACATTGCTTTTAGCCCTCGGGGAAAATCCATTGCAATCGCTTATTATGATGGCACCGTTCGCTTGTGGGATAAACAAAGTCATTATATGTTACAAGAATTTGTAGGACATGATAATCAGATACATAGTGTTGCATTTAGTCCTGATGGAAAACAAATAGCCACCGGTTCCCGTGACGGTAGTGCTCGTTTATGGTCTGTGGTTAGTATAGAGCAACTAGAGCAACTACTTAATAGTGGTTGTGATTGGCTCAAAGAGTACTTTGTTACTCATCCAGAAGAATTGAAAAGACTTAAGGCTTGTCACAAATATAGCGAAAAGAAGAAGTAATATTAAACCCATAAAAACATAAAAAAAGCCCCATGAAGGGGCATTTTATTTCTCTTCCCATCATCATTATTCCTTTGAAGGAGTTGGAGCCAAAAGTCCAGCTAAAGCACCAAGGGAACCAGTACCTAAAGCTATGAGAAGTTCTGGGGCTTTTTTGTTATTTGCTTCTAGCCAAATAGCACCAGTAATAGAAAAAATGATGGTTAATGCTAAGGAACTAACTACAATCCGATAAATCCAGTAGTCTGATTGCAGCGGAGTTTTAAAGTCAGACGTATTGTTTACAGATTTTTTTGGATTATTTTCTGTATCTTCTTTTTTAACAGCAATTTGCTGCGATTCTTTATTGATTGGTGAAGATGGAGAATCAAATTTCTGCTTTTGATTTAAAACTCCTTCTGGATCGATATTGAAAATAATATTCTTCTGCATAAATAACCTCTAAAATCAAGATAAAAGTATAAACAATAAGTCAAGTAAGCAGACTATTTAATTGTTATTGCTCTTGATTACTATTTAACAACATAGATTACTTAGATTAATACTGAGAAAATGATTGTATTGATGACTTATAAGTTACTTATATAAAAAACAACTAACAGGACTTACACAACTGGCATATTTTCTTGTAGGGGAGGCAAAAAGTGGTGTAGATTTTCTTCCCACTTTATTGCCGTTGCTTGTACACTGACTGATTCTGAAGCAAGGAATAAAGCTTGTAGCCTCACGCACCATCAGGATATTGTGACAATTGCGTAAGTCCTAACTGATAAATTAGTTCGTATAAATCATAAATTTAGTAAGACATAAAAAATGCCCATTAAAGGGCAGTAAAATCTATATTATTATTGCTATTCGTAATTTGAAGAATTAGGAGATGGTGCTAAAAGCCCTGCAATTCCACCTAATGCTCCAGTTCCTAAAGCAATCATTATATCTGGAATATCTTTGTCATTGGCTTTTAACCATACCGCACCAACTAAAGATAAAATGATAGTTAATGACATTGAACTTACTACAATACGGTAAATCCACTTGTCCATCTGCCATGAAGTTTTTTTGTCAGGCATAATATTATCTAAAGAGATATTTTCTGCTGCTGGTAATTCTTGATCTTCTGAATGTTGCCTGTTAAGAAAAGTGAGAGAGTATTGTCCATTTTCTATTTGCTCGATCATGCTAGTATCCCCAAAAATGAATAGATATAATGACAGTTTTTTGAAATTCAAAGTCGTAGATATTGACATTTGTATGGTGCGTTAAGTATCTAAGTAACGCACCATTAACAAAGAGTATCTTTAAGCCCATCATTGCCAGATTATGCAACGATAGAATCTCTGACAAAAGCTACTAAACGCTCAAAGGAACCGTTAAAACGATTT
The DNA here is from genome assembly GCA_050042755.1 of Rivularia sp. (in: cyanobacteria). GTDB lineage: Bacteria > Cyanobacteriota > Cyanobacteriia > Cyanobacteriales > Nostocaceae > Rivularia. The sequence continues at coordinate 10,572 of JBHJJJ010000147.1, read as the reverse complement.
CTATCTACTTTCCCTGTAATTCCTGCCACAGAGCCATTTTCGGTATATTGCCAGAAAGTCCAACCATTACCACCCCAGTTATTTGCTGGTACATTGGGTTGTTCTTTGGAGGTATAGTGCGCCAGCCAGAGAGGGTACTGAGTCAAGACAGGCAAATTGTTCATATACTCTTTCCAAAAACTAGGGCTGGTATAGATTATCGGCTTAACTCCTGTTGCTCTCTCTACTATTTCCAACCACTCCCGCAGGCATTCAATACGTTGATTTAAACTCAGTTGTTGCCATTCTCGTGCAACTTTATCAGGATAGTGTTCTACATCTAAAACTGGTGGTAAATCACCTATCTCCAATGTATTACCAATTTGTGAAAGAAAATTTTCTGCTTGCAGTTTGGCATCTTTAAGTGGACGAAAGAAATGATAAGCACCACGAATTATACCTGCTTCTTTCATATGCTTCCAGTTACTAGGAAATACTTTATCTTCATAAGTACCGCCTTCTGTAGCTTTTACAAATGCAAAAGAGACATCACTACTTTTAACAGTTTGCCAATCTATTGATTTACCATTGTGATGAGAAACATCAATTCCTAGTTCTTTATCAGTTTCACCGACTAAAAATATATCAATAGCATCACTAGTTAATTGTTTGCTGTCTTGATTAAATCCATTGACAATTATTCGTCTTTTTCCGGCTCTATTAAAGATATAATCAAAACACCAATCACCTTCTAAAACAGTAAATTCTCCTAGTCTATACTTGTGATCGGCGATCAATTCCACCTTAGAAACTTCGTTTGCTGCAGTACCTTTAAATGTAACTAAATTACCTAGTTGAAAACTAGCAAAATTATTAGGGGCGATAAATTTAACAGACATTTTCAATCTCCTAATCAGTTGAAAAAAATATTTGGTAATGTGTCGATATTTTATGTAGAGACGTAGCAGTGCTACGTCTTTACAGAATTTGTGGGAAAAATTACCCCCAGCCTAGAAGGCAAGGGCTATGGAAACAAAGCCAGCCTGCGCTGGCTAAATTAGCCACATACTTGTATAGAAAATAAATAGCTAAAAATACAGTTCTAGCTATAGGTAACAAAGAGAGGTAAAGAATCTACTCCTATGGTTGATAATTGAGACATTTCCTTTTCAAAGTCATTAAAACGTTCAGCAGTTAAGACAATACAACCCAGAGAACCAGGAACATTAGCATCTTTATGAATGCCAAAGTCACCTCTTACACCACCTTTGTCAGTCTTTACTTCGTGTGGATCTATTTTGTAAAAGTTTCCTTGCACGCCCAGTTTGTGACTTAAATTAATGGGCTGAGTATGAACTTGCCAAGATTTTAATCCAGGTACTCTATACTCAGGTGGTATGAGACCATATTGTTTGTGAAAGCTTTCACGATCTTGTTTTCCACTTGTGCTAGACGTAGCTGTCCATATTTCTACAGTACCTTTTTCAAGATGACGCAAACATAAACGACCTTGATCTAAGCCTCTATCTCTATCAAAGTGTAGTGAAAAGTTTAAGAAATACATAAGTTTTTCCTCAGATATTTTGACAATAAATCTAGATGTAAGCAACACAAAATAATTGATTCAAGCAACAGACATAAATTAAAAAGACATTTGATTAATACGAATGGTAGTTGCTGCTTTGTTTTGCTTAATAACATCTAAACGCAATGATTTCTGAGTTCAGATATGAGATATTGATAGTGATTAATAATTTATATATAAGTTATGACTGACTTATATACAGCATATTTCAGCAACGCGCAGGTACAAAAATACCCCACCCGCGCTATCTTTTGAAAAGTTGCTCGTGAGGGAAACCCTCCTAACCGCAATGGCTCCACCACATAAGTTATGAGGGGTTTGTAGTAGCACTTGGGCGCATGCGGATTTCAGATGCGCCCAAGCGCTACTACGAACGAATCTTCCTTTACCCATCATATTTAATATGATGGGTTGGATAAAGGTATGTCCTATCGGACACGCTTCGCTAACGTAGTTGCATTGAGAGCAAATTTATCACAATCCCTTGTAGCTCGAAATTTACCAAATATCAGTTGATGGATAAAATGGTCAATTACTTCAAAACTTTTACTACTGCTACAAAATTTATATATCTGTAAAGTAGTTTACCTTTGTTTAAAAGAGTCAGTGAATAATTCAGATAGGACTTACGCAGCAATAACGAAAAGTATAGTGCTCCAGACATTTTAGATCCCCCCAACCCCCCTATGCCTTGGGGGGCTTGCGTAAGTCCTATCAGATTTGATAATCATATAGAAATGTAATTAATGGGATAGGTTCATGCATCATTTCGACGATCGCAAATCCTGTCACCATCAAAAAAGTTACTAATGCTAAGATTATATTGCGAGTAATATTTACAGTTTCTTTGTTGAATTTTATCTTGACTCGTCAAGGTTGTATCTAATTTCAAATAAGATGTGAATATCACAATAAAACTAATTTATTGTATATAGAAAGAATTGTCAGGGTTATCTTGTGAAATAACAAATAGCTTCAGGAGAATATACCTATAAAATGATAGATCGTAGTAAAGTTGTAGAAGCAGCTTGGAAAGCCCTTGAAGATTCAATAATTTCTTATCAAGGATCTCCCGTAGGAACTTTAGCAGCTACAGATAAGGAAGTTGTAGCCCTCAATTACGATCAGTGTTTTACCCGTGACTTTGCCGTGTCAGCTATAGCTTTGCTGATGAAAGGTAAAGTGGAAATTGTACGTAATTTTCTGATCGTAACTTTAGAACTACAAAGCCGGGAAAAGCAAATGGATTGCTTTGTTGCAGGGCAAGGATTGATGCCTGCTAGCTTTAAAGTGGTTTCTGAAAATGGAAAAGAATCATTAGAAGCGGATTTTGGAGAAAAGGCGATCGCTAGAGTAGCTCCCATTGATTCAGGCTTTTGGTGGTTATTTGTGTTGCGGGCTTATGTAAAAGCTACTGGTGATATTGCTTTTGCCCATGAAGCGAAATTTCAGCACGGAATCCGTTTAATACTGGATTTATTTTTAACTACTCGTCTAGAGATGTTCCCCACCGTCTTAGTTCCTGATGGATCGTTTATGATTGACAGAAGGATGGGAGTTAATGGGCATCCATTGGATCTGCAAACATTGTTTTATGCAGCATTGCGCGCGGCAGGAGAATTACTTGTAGCTGATGGTGAAGATGATACCTATGTTAAGGCAGTAAGGGAACGTACTGGTCATTTAGCATTTCATATTCGATTTTATTATAGGTTAAACCTCGAACACTTAAATGAAATCTATCGTTACAAAGTTGAAGAATTTGGCGAAACTGCCATCAACAAAATTAATATTTATCCCGATACAATTCCTGATTGGTTAATTCAATGGTTGCCAGAAGATGGAGGTTATTTTGCTGGAAATTTGGGGCCAGCACTGATGGATTTTCGCTTTTTTGCTCAAGGTAATTTGATGGCGATTATTGCTTCCCTTGCTTCACAAGAACAATCACAAGCCATCATGGAATTAATTGAGCAACGCTGGGAAAGTTTAGTGGGTTCCATGCCGATGAAACTGTGTTTTCCCGCAGTAGAAGGTAGAGATTGGCAGTTAATTACAGGTTCCGATCCTAAAAATATTCCTTGGTCTTATCATAATGGAGGTTCTTGGCCATTTTTACTCTGGGAATTGGCTGGTGCTGCTCAAAAAACAGGAAGAACAGAATTAGCAGAAACGGCTTTAGATATCGCAGCCCAAAGACTTGTTAAAGATGAATGGCCAGAATACTATGATGCTAAAAATGGTCGATTAATTGGAAAAGAAGCAAGAAAATTTCAAACTTGGACTATTGCTGGTTTTTTAGCTGCTCAAGAGTTACTAGAAAATCCCAAAAATTTAGAGCTAATTAGCTTTGATGAGGATTTTAATGTTATATCTTGCTCTACAAAATGATTTATTTTCTATAGATTCATCCGGTAATATATCATGTCTCGTTAAACACTTATCATATTTAACTCCTAACTTGTTACTCATTTTAAATTAACTAAGTAGTTCAGTCCGAAAAACTATAACTTGTACGTAGTAGCGCTTCAGCGCTAAAGCGCTACTACGAGCCTAATACAGCTATTTTACATTTAGTTACATAGTGAGATTTTTTCTCGCCTACTTACTTAACCTCAGTAATTGCATCAAAATTATGCTGTAGTATCAGTTGTTTCAACTTCTCTGCTAAAGTTTGATATTTTTGCGGGAATCTGCTCAATTATTTGTAAAATTAAATCTGAATCTACCTCCAGTGCTGCTTGGTGCTCAAAGCTAATATTTGCCAGAAATTCGCTTTGAGCATGGTTGGCATCTTTCGCTTCTTGGGCTTTCACTTCCAATTGATGAGTGTAATTTTCCGAATATCTGCGATAAATACTTAATTGGAGAGATAAATAATAAGCACCTAACATATCGTAGATTTAACCTTAACACAGTCTTGTGTTAATACCAATTCTGTATGAGGCTGCGCTAAATCGCTCTGTGCTTAAAAGCTGGAGCTACACTTACGAAGCCCACCTCTGTGGACTGAATTCGGCGCATCTTTATAAATATTTGGTATAACGACAGGGTAATTCTATATTTACATGGTGCTCAGGCTTCTTTGCACGATGTTTCGGTAGAACTAAAAGTTTGGAAAGATATGATTCATTGCTTGCATTTATTTGCACCAATTCTCACCGAAGCACGTCAAGCGATCGCACTTACCGGGGATTTCTTGAAGTACTATCTTAAAACGAGAAGCTAGTACGCATCAACCCAATCCAAATAGTATCATTGTTGGCGTTATGTTCTGGATTAGTAATCACCAAAAACCCAGGAGTGATAAATATTCTGTCAGTAAGTGGGTAGCGATAAGATAATTCAAAATGTAAAGAAGTATCTTCATCTTCTCGCTCAAAAACATCATTACTCGTAACTTTGGGAGGCATACCAAAAACAAAGTTTACCTGAGAACCTAATTTAGCAAAATCTTTTAAAGATGCTGTAATTGCCCAACTCCAGATATCCGCATCAGAACCTTCGGAACCACTAAAACCGTTAACACTGGGGGAAGATTCAGCAGTAGCGTTAAAGTAGCTTCCCCAACCTCCTATAATCAATTTATCGCTTAACTTATAAGTAAATTGTAAACCCAAAGCGTTCGAGGAAGTGGCAGTACTATCACCAAAAGGTAATTGAGCAAAGTTGCTACCTTTACTTCCAGTGACATTAATTGTGTCAACAGGCTCTGGAGCATAATACCGACCATATGTCAAGGCAATGCCAACTTTATTTGATGGAGTATATGTTAACTGAGTTAAAGCGGTATATTGTCCTTTAAATAGTCCTTCATCTGGATTGTTGCCAGGAAAGGTTAAGTAACTGATACCTGCAGCTAATTCATCGGTAAATTGATAGTAAGCTACTGTACCAGCACCAAAAGCAAAGGAGTAGATAGGGCTTTCTGCACCAAAATTGGAAATTGAGGAGACGGGGTTAAGGGCGGGGAAAATGCGAGTCGGGAAGTCAGCGGCAGGTGCTACCGCCATTATTCCCTTATCGCCGAGAGGAAATTCATAAAATAGCGAGCCTAACCTGACATCGTTACCGGTGTTGGTAGCACCAATCAAGCGAGTCATATCTGTGCCGGTGAAACCAGCGCCATAATTGCTGACATTTCCTGCTTGTATCCTAGTTCGCAATCTATCTTTACCTGTAAAGCTGGTGTCAAAACTGAGACTCATTCGCCCTGAAAGGGTAAGATTTTCATCTAAGTCTTCTGTGGGATTTTCACCTCTGCCAACAGCTTTGCGGTTACCAAAAGCACTAATTAAATTAAAATTGACACTACCGCGTAAAACTGTTGTAGTGCTAAACTGACGGCTATCGACAAGGGCAACTCGTTGTTCTAAGCTATCAACTCTAGCAGTAATAGTTTCTAATTCTGTGGCAAATTCTGCTTGCAACCTTTGCATAAGGGCCAAGTCTTCTTTTTGTTCGGCGATTCTATTACCTAAGGCGTAAATTGAACGTTCAACTTTTACCAAACAAAAATTTAAAGCTGCCGCAAATTCATAACGATTTAAGACTCGATTACCGTTGAAAGCTCCGCTCGAAGAATCACTAATACAACGGTATTTTTCTACTAAACTACGCAGCGCTTGATAAGCCCAATGTTCTGGGCTGACATCTTGTAATTGATCGACATTAATAACTTCACCAAAATAAGGAGGTGTGTTATCAATAATTTCACCGAATTTTGGATCTCTAAAATTTCCTGGAGTTTGTGAAATTACTGTAGGAGATCTTGGAGTTTTCTTAACTTGGGGTTGCCCTGTAGAAGTGGTTATGGGTAATTTATTTTGGGAGGATAGTTGGAAAACTGAAGTTGCAGGAATTATGGGTTTATTGGTGAAGAATTTTGTCTGTGTTTGCCGATATTCATTTGAATTAACTGTAGATTTTTGGTCTACAAACTCAATATTTTGGAGATTATCTACAGTATTATTAGATTTTTTTAAAGCGCGCTTTAATCTGGTTTTAAAATTATGTTTTAAATTCTTCTTTAAACTTGTTTCATAATTATGATTAATTTGTTCTTTCGCCAAAACTGGAGATAAAGTTAGTAAACCCGAACTCAGTATTATTGAAGTTAGAGATAATGAAGTCTTAATTTTTTTCATAATTTTATTTTTATTTATCCTCACATAAATATCATATATAGAGACAAGAACGGAAGTATTATATATAACTAGAACAATTCAACTAATTAATTATAGATAAATTATAGATTTGTAGTAGTATACTGTTTACCTAGCATAACTTTGTGGCGCGGTCATCACAACTATGAATCATAAATTATAAGTTATAACGGCGACTATTGATATTTACTTATTCTGCTATTAGACTGGGGTTTGTAACCCCAGATCGTAGTTAATAAGGACTAACCTTTAATTCATTATTAGCAGTTTCAATCACTTCCTTCGCGACATCTTCGGGTATTTTTGTAAACCCTAAATCCTCATTAAAACTTTGACCTTTAGTTAAAACCCATGTAAATAATTCCTTATTTGCTGTTACCATCTCTTGGTTAGAATACCTTTTATGAAACAGCATCCAAGTTAAGCTTACTAAAGGATAACCATCTTCGGGATCGTTAATATCTTCAGTAGTAAAATCGTCTTGAAACTTGACATTAGCTAAAGCCTTCTTAGTTTCTTTTAAAGTTGGTTTAACGTAACGTCCAGCTTGATTTTGAATCCTAGCTACAGACAGTTTATTTTTTCGAGCAACGCTTGTTTGCACGTAGCCAATAGCACCATCAATTCGCCGTACTTCTCCAGCGATTCCACTATCCCCAGAGCGTGCTGCAAATACTTCAAATCCCCAATTTGGTTTTCTGCTAGCTGCTATCTTACCATTAGTAATTTTTTCTAAGTATTTGGTTAAAATAAAAGATGTACCGCTACTGTTGGAGCGAACTACAACTTGAATATCTTTGTTGGGAAAGCGGGAATCAACTTGTTTCCAATTAGCAATTTTACCTGTAAAGATTTTTGCTAATTGATCGCGAGATAACCTGACATTGCTACTTACGTCTTTAAGGTTGTAAACAATAGCGATCGCACCTCCCCCCGTGGGTACCATTAACAAACCGCGATCCATCTGATTTTGTTCAATGGGGGTAGGAATCAAAGTTGTAGCACCAAAGTCTATAGATTGATTGCTAAATAACCTAATTCCACCACCACTACCAACCACAGTATATTTAAACTTTTGACCCGTTTCCTGCTCGTATTCTTTTTGATAACGCTCAAAAAGGGTTTGAGGAAAAGAAGCACCTCCACCTCTAAGTAATTGAGCAGAAACAGCATTAATGTTAAAAGTAATTGTTGTTGCAGCGATGGCCGTGGCTATAAATGCTTGCCAATTGCGAAATGTAAAGGTTGCGATCATCTTTCTTCCAGTGGATTAATAGTGACCTTTGTAACCTTTGTATCATCAATATAAATTTCAACCCAGAAACCATTATTTAAAACAATTTCGTAGACAAATTCACCTAAGCGAGTACTTCGCCAAGTGCTGACAATTTGGGCATCTGGTGTCCACCGTTGCAGCGCTTTGATGACATTTGCAGGAACAGCACTGCGATCGATTTCCTCGTCAATTTCAACAATTTTTCCGCTAGGAGTAGCATCTACAATAAATTTAAAGCCTTGTTGATTTTGGCCGCTTAATTCATAGACTATAGAACCGTCCGATTTCGTTTCTACTCCTGCTCCTGTGGGTTCGCCACCAGTAACAGTTCTTACCGAAGCCATAACGGGCAGTGGTACTTCACTAAGAGCTACTTTTCGCTCTATTCCACCAAAAGTTTGAGCGATCAAGATTTCTTTTTTAGGTAAAGATTGAGCCTTCGCATCATTCAAATAAATTGAGGAGGCGAGAATAGCCATTCCCGTAACGGTTAAAGCTTTATGCCAAGTAGTCGTCAAGAAAATCATTTATGCAGGAAGATTTAGATTTTAATTTTTCTGAAGTCGGAATTAATTTTGAGCAGATATAGGCAAAGAATAGATTATATCCTGTAACTTGTAAAGTATATTATCTAACTTTCATTACTTAGCTCTCCCCAATACTTTGAGCAATTTCAGTTTCGATGTATTTAAAGCCGCTTCTTCTGCTGGTAAGGAGTTAGCATTAGAATTTTCCTCATCTACATTCTTTAAATAAAAATTAATAAATCCCTGTATTTCAGGTCGTTTACGAATCAGTTTAGTATCTGTATAAATAAACATTGGACTTATGAAGGGATAACTTTTCGTTTGACTCGGAGCAATACCATCAATGGAAATCGCTCTTACCTCTCTTTTATTTTGTTTGTAATAGGCATATCCAATAATACCAATAACATCTGGATTTACGAGAGCACTTTGGACAACTTCTTCTTCAAAGTCATATAACTTTGTATTGGTGGCATTAATAAGTTGATTCAAATTACCGTTAAGAATATTTCTGACAAACAAAGCTGAAGATCCAGTCCATTGTCCTGATTGAATAATACGTTGAATACCTCTGGAAGGCCAATCTTTATAACATCAGACCATTTCTCAAAAGTAAGAATTTTTTTTAGATCTTCCTTGCTCAAATTCGAGGGGAGAAAATCGTTTTGAGAACTAACTACAACTGTTAAAGAATCCACCGCTACTTGAAAACCAATAGGCACAATACCTGCTCGATTACAAGCTTTAATTTGCTCCTTGGTTATAGGATCGTAAGCACTGACAATATCTAGCTTGCCTTCAGAGCAGAAAAGTTCAAAACCTCTGTTTGTACCCGCACTCGCTATATCTACTTTGCCGGGATATCCTTCTTCAATAAAGCGATCGGCAATGGCTTTACTCAGGAAATATAATGTTGAACTTCCGCCAATTCTCAGTTGTCCTCCCAGTTTGAGAGGATTAACATCGGGTAACTTTATACCTGTTTGGGGCTCGTCTTTTATAGGTGTTGGCGAATAACTCGAAGATATGGTTTGTATACCCATATATTCTTGTTTCTCTGAGGTTTCTGTTGCAATATTTTCAGATTTTGTGTTATTAGATAATGAGTTATTTTGGCTATTGCAAGCAAACAAGAAAAAAGCAGCGATAATAACACCAACAAAACTCCAGCGATATACGATCATTTTTTCTATGTATTATTATTTCGATATCTCAGGGAAAATTTAATTTAACGAGCGAATTTTACAAAAAAGGCAGAGGGCAGAGGGCAGATGGCAGCTATGTTAGAAGTATTACTCCCTTCCCGCTATAAGAAAACCTATAATGTAGTATTTATGATTACACAATAGGCAATATGAATGAGTGTAAGAATTAATCTGTTTGCCCGGAAGACTCGGGAACCATTTCAACACTCGGGAGAACCCAGGGCAAACGCATCTAAAATTAAGCTAGGTGCGGCGTAGCCGCACCAGCGCGACTGTGCGATCGCCAAAAATATATCTGAATCTTACGGTCGCTCTTTTCTAAGTATTTAGAGTATAAAAATAACTAGTGTCACTAACTATAAACAGCATATATCAGTAGATTTAGTTATCTCTAAACGGTAAAATATTTTAGATTTTTAGGATTTGATTTAAATATTTAATTCTAGAACTTTGGCTAGATAGCTATCATCAACAGCAGCTAAAAATTGTTTATTTTTAATTCCAAGTTTTTTAGTTTTTTCTTGCCCTAAAAGATTAACTGCGATGTGACGAAGAATAGCGAAATTTTGCGGTGCATTATCTTTCCTAATTCTACAATCATCTTCATTTAATGCTACATCTAAAACCCAATGTAATGAATTTTCAATACCCCAGTGACTGCGAACAGATTCTCCAAATTTTTTTGCATCTAAATTTAAACTACTAATATAATAACGGGTTTCAACAGTTGTTTTACCATTTTCAGTTCTAACTGATTCAACCATGCCTATGCTGTTTAATTTTTTCCATTTATTATCCGAATCAATTTGATTAGAGATATTCTATTGCATTAAAT
>JBHJJJ010000146.1:0-55878 GCA_050042755.1 Rivularia sp. (in: cyanobacteria) | reverse complement strand
GCGAATAAATTTTCGGGCACTGAAGAATCTTCCTGAGAATTATCGCTATTAGCTTCTAATAAATTTTCTGGTGGAGAAGAAATTGCGAATAAATCTTCTTCGACTGAAGAATCTTCCTGAGAATTATCGCTATTAGCTTCTAATAAATTTTCTGGTGGAGAAGAAATTGCGAATAAATCTTCTTCGACTGAAGAATCTTCCTGGGAGTTATCTAGCTCAATAATAAATAATTCTTGATCGTTTCTATTATCAAAAGCGCCTTCATCCCCACTTAGGGCTAATTCCAATAAATCATCTACAGAATCCCCTGATAATATTGAATCAAACTCTGCTTCAGATACTTGCGGGAGATTATGATCTAATTCTTCGGGTTGAAAGTCTGGGATCGCAGCTTCAGATAATTCATTTGCAGCAAAAATATCTTTAGAATTAGTAGCTTCGAGTAAAGTCTCTTCTAAAGCTTTTGCCACATCCTCATGAGGTATAATCTGGGTTTTTTCCCAGACATTACCTGAATTCTCTAATAATAGCTCCTCAGAATTCTCAAATAAATCGCCGGGATCGTCCTCTAATTCAGGTTGTTCAACTTCGCCAAATAAAGTATCTAAGCCAACCTCTTCAAAGCTAGGTAAATCAATTTTTATCTGTTGTGCTGCAATTTCGGTGACTGCATCGTCAGCAGCAGTTTCTGCAAATAAATCATCAAAACTAACTGTATGATTTTCTGATTGCTCTAGCTCAGTCGTATTTTCACTTAAAAGTGAATTTAATTCATCTTCATTGCTATTTTGATTATCACCCTCGAAACTAAGTTCAAGTAAATCGTCAACAACTTCAACATTGCTAACTTGCTGTAAATTATCATCAGCAAATAGATCGTTACCATTAAAATCTGTATTTGCAGTATCGTTTGAATTTTCTAAATCTTCTTCTGAAAAATCTTCGCCAAACAACTGCATTATTGTCAGTTCTTCTTTTACAGTTGTTTGATCGTCTTTATTATTTACCTCTTCAAATAAGAGAAAATCTTCAAATTCACTATCAGTATCTTTAGTTTTTTCAATATTAGCGTCTATATTGTCTTTTTCTGCATTATCATCTTTTAAATCAATAATTTCTTCTCGTTGCCAAGTTTCATCAAGTTCTGGAGACTCACCTTCAAATAGATCGGCAAGAGTATTCAACTCCGCTATGCCTACTTCCGGTCCGTGAATATCTAGCTCGTTAATTACTATCGGTGCATCTTCATCAACTTTATCGTCAATTTGCTCAGATAATTCAAATAAATTTGTAATATTATTTTCTACTTCAACGCTATCTGCTGCTACTTGAACATCCTCGGGAACTTCATTCTTCTTATCCGTTAAATGCAAAGCCTCTAGGGCAGCAACTTCTTCATAATTATCTGTTTCTAACTTTAACAGTAATTCCTTTTCAGGCTCATCCTCTAAACTATCTATTTCCAATAATTCAATTTCTGCGACCGGTAATAAGGCTTCTAATTGCTCACTAATGACAATTTCATTTTCCCTATTACTTAAAACTAACTCTAGCGCTTGTTTAATCTCGGTAATCACAATTTTGGCCAAAGTCAGATAAGAATTTTGCTGAGCCGCGATCGCACTTGTAGCCCCTCGACACAAATGACTCCAAGAAGATAAATTCCATTTATCGCCCAATTCAGCTAAATAAGCGGTACATTCCTCTAGACTGCTACGATTTTCAGGTGTCTCTGGCTGCTTAAATAATTGCAACATCTGCCGCAAATTATTCATCACTTCTGTTTGCAGTTCGCGATTATTGTTATTTCCAGATACCGCTGTATTTTCTTTTGTCTGCAACCCACTACCACTGGTAACCTGAGAAACCGTATTTCCGCCAGTAGATTGTTTGACAAGCTTATCTAAATGCTCCATGAGCCAACCAAACACTGGTTCAGCTTCAGCCATTAAAGTATTTGCCGCTTCCTCCGTTAAACCAAACGGCCCGCTTAAATGTTCTAAGAGTGCTTTGAGAGTATCGGAAACCCCAAGAAACAAAGATTCCAGCTTTTGGTCAATTTTAACCGGATTATCTTTAAGAACTTTGAAGCAGTCTTCAAGACGGTGAGAAGTACGCTGAATGCTATTCAAACCAAGCATCGCTGCTCCTCCCTTAATAGAGTGGGCAGCCCGGAAAACTTCGTTAATTAAATCTGGATCGTTAAGAGTACTCTGGAGATTTAATAAACCCTGCTCGATAGTATTGAGGTGGTCGGTTGCTTCCTCAATAAAGTATCCTAAAATGCGCTGTTGTTGTTCCGGTAGCATAATCTTCCATCTTTATGAGTTACGAGTTATGAGTTATGAGTTATGAGTTATGAGTTATGAGCAGTAATTTTTATCCCTCACTCATCACTACTCACTCCTAACTTTTATCTAGATTCGGCAGTTTCCACTCGGAAACGTTCCACGGAGGAAATCAAATCGCGAGATACACCAACCAAGTGCTGCAAGGCACCGGAAACCCTCTGTGCTTCCTGAGAAGTTTCTTGTGCAGTTAATTCCACCGATTGCATTACTTGAGCCACGGCACGGGATGTATCCGTTTGTTCTACAGTATCTGTAGTAATAGAAGATACTAGTATTTCGATACGATTCGCTACTTGAATGATGTTTTCCAAGGAACGTTTTGCTTCTTCAGCCAATTTCGTACCTTTAATAACCTGTTGCGTACCTTCTTCCATTGCAGTCATTACAGAGCCAGTTTCGCTCTGAATTTGCATCACGATTTGCTCAATTTCCTTCAAAGACTTAGCTGACTTATCAGCCAGTTGGCGTACCTCATCAGCGACAATGGCAAACCCCCGCCCAGATTCCCCGGCACGAGCAGCTTCGATACTGGCATTGAGAGCTAACAAATTAGTTCTTGAAGCAATCTGAGAAATCAGAGCGACAATTTTGGAAATTTCTTGAGAAGATTCCGCCAATCGTTTTACTTTACGAGTAGTTTCGGCAACAGTTTCTCGAATTTCCAAAATACCTGCAACAGTATTTTCTACCGCATCCCCACCTTTAAGGGCAATTTCACTAGCATCGCGAGCTACAGCTTCAGCTTCTGTAGCTGCTTCAGCTACCCTTTGAATAGAATCAGTCATTACCTGTACGGAATTTAGCGTTACCGCCAATTCTTCCGCCTGTCGCAAAGCATCGCTAGACAAGGCTCTGGCAAAAGTTTCGGAATTAGTCGCACCTTTTGTAACTTCTCTTGCTGCTACCTTTACCTGTTGGACAATATCCCGTAGATTTTGAATCGTCAGGTTAAAAGCATCTGCTACTGCTCCAAGCACATCGGCTGTTACTTCTGCCTGTACGGTTAAATCTCCTCGGGCAGCACCTTCCACATCGTCTAGTAAACGAATTACCTGACGCTGCAAATTTTCTTTTGCTTCTTCTTGCTCTTGAGCCTTGCGTGTTGCTTCATGGGTTGTTGTAAAAATTACTCGCGCCATTTCATTAAAGCCAGCAGCTAATTGTCCGAATTCATCTTCAGAATAAACTGTAGCTTGAGCGCTCAGATTGCCTTGACGCACGGAATCGAACTGCGTTTGCAAATCTTGCGTAGTGCGGCGAACTTGTTTGGAAGTTAAATGTCCCATCGCTCCGGTAGTAGTAAAACCGGAGATTCCTGCCGCTAACGCCATTGCCCAACCAGTGTTGCGTATAGATTCCCGTTGTTCCGGTGGAGACAAACTTGTGGCTCCAAAGCTAACTCCGGCTACTACTATAGATGAAACAACACCCACCATTCCGGCAGTTAACCATTGTTTTGTTTTCAAAGGAGCATTTTCTAAGGCTGCGAAAACTCCTTGATCGACATTTACTTGGGGCTCTACCTTATTACGTTCGTTTTGAGTAAAAACTGGAACTGCTTCTTGGGAACCGGTGATACTAAATAATTCTGCATCCCTTTCCCCAGCATTAACATCATCACTTTCTATGCTGTCTCCAAACTCATCATTAGAAATACTGCTACTAATTTCACCTTGAGGTGAACTTCCTAAATGATTACCACTTAAAGCACCATTCGTTTGCAGGGAACCAGATTGGGGAATTACATCGGAAAATGTCGGATTTCCTGTGGATAAATCAAACCCCGAAATATTACCTAAATCATCAAATTCATCAAAATCATCTAAATATTCTATATTACTACTGTTACTACTACTGTTGCTGCTGCTGGCTTTCGCAATACTTTTAGTATCTTCATTATTAGTAGCAAAATCATCAGAACCAAAAACTTCTTCAAATGCTTCTAAATCAAAACTGTCATCAGTATCTAAATCTTGTTTAAATACCGCAGATTGTTGCGATTCTAGTTGAGAAAAATCTTCTTGAAGTGAAGAAGTTTGAGAAAAGTTATTGTAAGAATTATCTTTTAAATCCGTTACTTCCTCATCAGAAATTTTGACTTGGGTATCATCTGCCGTATATTCTTCTTCAAAAAAATTGCTGGGCAGACTAAAGCTTTCACTTTCTTCTCCAATGTTATCTTCAAAAAATAAATCTTCTTCTTCTTCTAAAGTGCTACTGGGTGGTAATTCAGTTTGTGCAAATGGATTTTGCTTAGAATTATTATCAACTTCTAAATTTGAAAAAGAAGGATATTCTTCATCCAAAGATGAATTCGGCACTTCTTTTGACTTTTCTGAAGTGACTTCTGAGATATCTTGTTGCCAGAAAGAAGGTAATTCAAGTTCCGATTTTGACGTTTCCCCATCATTTTGATGAACATCTGCTTCTACACCTTCGCTTTTGATAAAAGGATTATCTCCAGTTCCTTCTTCAAAATTAGGTATATAATCAAATGCCTGACTATCAGCATCTATATCAAATGGACTTTTTAAAGGTGCTTGATTTAATAAATCTGTAACTTCTTCATCAACTGATTCATTGTTAGAAGAAAAAGTAAAGTTATCACTATCAGAATTACTACTAGCATCGTAATCAAACAAATTTTCAGCAGGCTTATTTTCTGCCGAGGAAGAATCCGATAAATTTATATCGCTATTCCCATTGTCAATTTCATAACTTTCTGCAGACTGGATTTGATAATTATTGATATTTTCCAGACCATTACGAGCAAAACCAAGAATCTCTTGGTCATCTGTTAAATTTAATACTGCTTGATATTCTTCTTTAGCTACATCATACTCTTCTAAAACATAATACACGTGGCCCTTTAATAAACGGGCATTTGGGTCTTCAGTCAAATGCTGTACTACCTGGTCAATTAGGGTAGCAGCTTGTTGATAATCTTTTTGTACGTAGGCTTTATAAGCCTGCTGATATAACTGCTCGTAATCTATACTTTGTGCCATTTATTGCCTCCCTTCGGTTATCCAGCCCACCGGGCACTCCGTAAAATTGCCATTTGGTCGAGCAGCCGCAGACACTGATTTAGTTCGGCATCTATCAACCACTCTCCCTTTAAAAAAGGAGCCATAGTATCCGGTACAGAGGTAGGTGCTACAAGATGCTGTACATCAAGCCAATCCATACCCCCGATTTCTTCAACTGCCAAGCCGACTATTGTGTCTTGTTCCTCAATCGCAATCACTGAAATTTCTGCTCTATCCGTATTTAATGGAGTTGTTTCCCCCAAAAACTGACCTAGGTCGGCTACCCAAATTACGCGCCCTCTTAGATTTAGGGTACCCAAAAGTAATGGTGAAACATTAGGGATGGGAGTAATTCTATCGGGACTTAATTCAATTACTTCCCGAATACCAGTTGCCGGTAGTGCAAACTCCTGATGCGATGGAATAAAAAACCTTAAGTTTAACTCTCCTTCAGGACTTTCTACAGCTAATTCAGGACGGAGCTGATCTTGTCCGCTACCTCCTAAAAAGTCCGGTTTACTATCCATATTGTTTTCATCCTTATCCTCGCAGCAGTTGTTTGACGGTTCCGACTAGCTCAGTTGGTTGAAAAGGTTTGGCAATATAAGCGTCCGCGCCTTGCTTCATTCCCCAGTAGCGGTCAAATTCTTCCCCTTTGGAAGAACACATTACTACGGGCACATTTTGAGTTTTGGGATCGGATTTGAGCCGTCGGCAAACTTCATAACCATTCATCCGGGGCATGACGATATCCAACACTACTAAATCGGGACAAATACTTTGAATTGTCTGTAGTGCCTCCAGTCCATCCGAAGCGTGAGTGACTCGTAAACCACTCGCTTTGAGGAGGTCTGTAATCATCTCCCTTTGCGCTATACTATCTTCCACAATCAGAACTGTACTCATAAATGTCTCATTACCTCCCGATGTAGATGTCCCGTTTGTCGGGAACATTCCCTAGTCTCCCCGCATGTATTAGTATAAAAAAATGCTTAATTACTAATTCACTAAGTATTTTGATAATTGGCTTAAATCTAGTTCGTGATAATATTTTTTACCCTATGTTTGCTTAAATCCACAAGTGCCGCATTCTCGGAGACGACGATCGCTCCTCGGTCTTATTAAGATACTTTTTGATTAATAACAGCAATTCAGCTTCCTCGAAAGGCTTTGTTAAATAATCTGTAGCACCTACCATATTCGCCCTAACTCTATCGATATAGCTACTTTTAGCGCTAAGCATAATAATCGGTATGAGTCGGAATGCGCTAGAGTGTCGCAACATCGCACAAAGTTCGTAGCCGTCCAAATCGGGCATGACAATATCGCATAAAATCAAATGCGGTTGGAGTTGAAAAACCTTCTTTAATGCTTCTAAGGGATTAGTAAAGGCGATTGCATTATAACCTTGTGGTTGCAAAATAGACTGCACCGTCTCGCAAATAGTTGCTGCATCATCAATACATACTATGGCTTGGAATTGTTGATTCCCCTGGGCGTGTTGCACTGTATCTTGCTCATGGGGTAAAGATGGTACAGTTTCTGTTGATTCTATATGTATCAAACCCTGTTGTACGTAAGGATATTTAGCTTTTGCCAGTGTCAAAACATCTCGATTAAGGTAACGAGCGAGTTGGCGCAGGGAAGTTTTACCATCCCCCCAATGCTGTAATTTCTCCACCGTAGAAGAAGCTAAGGAAGAACGCAGGCGCTCAACATCAGTCAATATAGGACATTGATCTGGAGATTGAATATAGGGATATAGTAGCTTCCATTCTTGCACCTGCTTGAAAACTTTGCTGACAAGAGGAGCAATTTCTAAAGTAGTTAGTTGTGGAGCTAGTGGTTTGTCCAACTCAAAAATAAAATGACCTTGGCGTAAACTTAATAAATCGAAAAGAGTTTCATGCACTAAGCCGTAGATTATACTACGAGCCTGCTGTGGATTAATGATATCTTGTTCCAACATTCGACCTAAATAGCCATACTCGGGTGCACAGAGTGACTTATCGGAGAACGAGGGTGTTTCCTCCCCTTCCAACTTAATCCGGTAATACCGTAAGTAATCTCGAAGACGGAATACACTACTATTGGCTTCTTGAGAGTAGATTATTTGACCGTTAATAAAAAATAGAAACCAAGTTTGGGGTAAAGATTCCTTAGTATAATATTGAGCTAACTTATTACCGTAATGCAACCCACTATAAGCTTCAACAAACAGTAGCCCCGTTTGCTGCCCCAACTCAATCAGTTGCAGGATGCTGCGTATATCAATCTCACTTAAATTTCCCTGCATTTAGCAATTAGGCACTCCTTGTTATCCAGTTTACATTCTTTGTTCATTGTGCCCAAGTTTTTCAATACTTAACACTAATAAATGAACAATTGGGTAAAAAACATATAAAAGCAGTCAAGACAAGACTAATAAGCAGCTTTATACTTTTTATTTAGCCAGAGGAAGCCGACAAAAATTGTCTCCCCGTTTTATGTGAAGCCCTTTAAAGATTTAGGGAGATGGTGGGGTCCCGAAACTTAACTTATCGTTTTAATTGCGTAATCCTAAAAATTGATAATTTTCAACCAAGATTGTAATGTTCTTGGAAAAGTATCTTATCTTTTTGTCTTCCTATTAGAATTAGCATTGCAAATATTCTTTAAGAATTCAGTGAAGTGTTGGTAATAATACGGTAGCCATCCCCAGCTTCATAAGTACAAAATATAGAGACACGATGGAAGTCGATTATATAAAAATCAATATGCGATTATTAAAGGCGCATACAAAATTTTCACTTGTCTATCTATTGGTTGATTTAAAGTGAAATAAGGCAAATTAATGTCTTAATCTATCGTATTACAAAAAAACTTATTCAAGTACATCAATAAGGATTTGCGGTGTGCTGTATTTAGCGGAAGTACAAAAACAAAAGGGTGGCTTACTTGGTAGTGGTACCAAAACCGAACTGAAACTACTGGCTTGTCAACGTAACGACCAGAGTTGGAGTACGGTGAGTGAAGAAGTAATTGCTGCTGAAGAAGCTAGTAAACTAAATGATGGCGCACTTGTGCTGGCTGAACTGAATGCAACTCGTCAAGTACAGCGATTACAAGAAGCTGGCCGTCCATTAGGTAACATTTTGCAAAATTTTTCCCGCCAACTGGAAAAATTTAAAGTTAAAGAAGAAGAAATTGACCAGTGGAAGGAATCCCTGACATTTCAAGCGCAGGAATTAAACCGCCGTGAAATGGATTTAGAAACGCGTTTAGAACAAGCGCAACAAATAGAAGAAGAAGCACAACAAATTGATTCAAAACTTCAAGAGGTTGAAAGTTCTCGCTCTGATATTCAACGATTACAAGAAGAAATCGAGCGAAATCGTCAAGAGCTTGAGGGTGCTTGGGAACATTTGCGAGGCGAGCAACGCCGCCTTGAAGAGGTAAGTGCAGAAGTTCATCAGGGAGCGGTTTTAGATGAAGAGCAAGCTAAGGTAATTAGTGATTTACTAGAAAAACTCTCTAGCAATATTCCTCCGACTCAAAGCGTTCGCGAACATCTTGATAATGCCTTGGAGATGGTGGCTGTACAACAAAGTGTTCTCAATCCTTATTGGGAACAACTAGAACAACAAAAAACTGAAGCTAGCCAACAGCAAACTGAAATTGAGTCTTTATCTCAAGAGTTACAAGCAGCGAATTCTTCTTTGCAGCAAGTTCAAGATTCTTTGTACGAACAGACAATTGAGTTGAAACTAAATACAGTTGCTCTTGAGGGTAAGCAAGATTATGCACTGATGCTACAAGAGCAACTACAGTATCAACAAGAATTACAAGAGCAGGTTCATTTAAAGAGTGAATTTGCTGGTGATGAAAGTTCTGGTGAGGAGATTTTCACTTTAGATTTTGATGCGGAAGCTTTAGATGCTTTATCTTTAGAAGAACTGCAAAAAACAGTTGAAGATTTGCAGGAAAAGTTAAATATTGACTCTAGCTTTGTTGAGGAACAAGAAGTTGAACTCAAATATAAGCAACAAACAATAGATGAACTACAAGAAAAGATTAATTCAGCTTCCCAAGAAGAGCATACCGCTTTAGAAGAAGAACTTTCAGATGAAAAAGACAGCTACCAGATGCTCAACGAAACTTTGGTTGGACAGCGTCGCAGTTTGGTAGAGCGTCAGGATTCACTCAAATATCACCAAGCGGCACTTTCTAAGCGACAATTAAATCATCAAGCAGCCGAAGGGAGCCAACAATTAGATTTAAGTCCGATAGTACAGCAAATTGAACAAGGCCGACAAAAAAATTCCGAACAACTGGAAAAATTAGAAGCCGAAATCGAACAAACACGTAATAGCATCCAACTAGCGCAAGATACTATTGCAGCCATAACCCAAGAACAGGATACCAAACGTGAAGAATTGCAAGCGATGGAGGAAAATTTGTCTGCGCTGCAAACTGCAAACGCTCAAAGCTGGGCTAAAGTTAATCTTTATGAAGAGGCGCTTCAACCAATACAGGATTCTTTGGAAGGTTTGCGACACAAACTGCAAGCTATGAATGACGCTTTAACACAAGTACTCGAAACTGGTAATTATCAACTCCAGACAATTACAGATATGCGCTCATCTATCGAGAATTTGATTGCTCAATAAAAGCTGCCGGTCTAATTTAATATTTGATCCGGCGGTTGAAACCAACCTATACTTTTCAAATATCCTTTTTTTTCAAATAAATAAATCCATCCCTTACTACAGCTATAATACCTCCAGGAAATGGGTCAGTTTGCGAGCGGTTTGGTGCCGCTATTAAACCGACCAATTTTTCTATATGCTCGAAGTTGGGAGCGTTTGGGATTATTTTTTGTAATACTTGGCGTATGGCACGACGTTGCAACGCTAATGGTGCTTGAAGCAATATTTGACGATTCAAGCCTAAGATTATTGTAGAATTTTCTAACTCATCTACAACGATATTTTCGCTACTTTTAATTTCAGCCTGTTGGCGTAATTTCTCAGCAGCTTGTTCTAAATATTCTACTTCGGCTTGCAAGAGTTCTGCTGTTTGAGCTAAATTTGATTCTACTTTTGGGTTAAATTTTTTTTGTAAATATGGTACTAATTCCTGACGGATACGATTGCGAGCATATTTCAAATCTTGGTTGGTAGAATCGCACCAAACTTGTAATTGGAAATCTTGGCAAAATTGACCTGTTTGGGTGCGAGTCACTTCTAAAAGCGGACGTACTACCATAATATTATTCAATAGCGAACGTTGCCAAGTTAAAGCTTGCAAACCGTCCGCACCGCTACCGCGAATTAAATTATAAATCAAAGTTTCCGCTCTATCCGTGGCAGTATGTCCCGTAATTATGCAATGATAATTATTTGAGAAGGCGATCGCGCTCATTACTTGATAGCGCCATTCTCTTGCTGCTGCTTCACTTTTCAACGATCGGGAAGCTGTTTCTAGGTAAAAAGGTATACTCCAATTCTCCGCAAGCTTTTCTACATAATTAGCGTTTGCTTGTGAGTCATCGCGCCAACGATGATCGCAATGAGCAATACCGATATCCCATCCCCATTTAGGTTGCAAATCTAACATTAATTGAGCCAGACACAGAGAATCTTGTCCCCCAGAAACCGCAATTAACAACCTTTGATTGCGCTTCAGCAAATCACGCGAGCCTATAGTACGGTGTATGTTTGCATGTAGAGAAGTCCACATCATTTAACAAATTATCAATTATCAATTATCAATTATCACTCACTTAAGATTTTGGAAATACTATTGGTAATTATTCATTGTTCATTGTTCATTGATAACTGATAATTGATTTCTGGTTTACCTGCTTGAGCTAATGCAGCATTAATTTTGGAGAAAGGTTTGCTACCAAAAAAGCCGTTGCGAGCAGAAAGTGGAGAAGGGTGTGCCGATTGAATAACGGTGTGACGATTTGTATCTATTAATTTCAGCTTCTTTTTTGCATAACCACCCCAAAGCACAAAAATGACTGCCTCTTGTTTCCGATTAACTTGACTAATGACTGCATCAGTAAAGGTTTCCCAACCTTTATTTTTATGAGAATTGGGTTTATGTGCTTGCACGGTTAGTACGGCATTAATCATCAAGATACCTTGTTTTGCCCATGGTACAAGGTATCCATGATCGGGAATATCAAACCCAACGTCATCTTGAAGTTCCTTATAAATATTAACTAGGGACGGCGGAATTTTATTCCCAGGTTTTACTGAAAAGCACAACCCATGTGCTTGATTCTCTCCATGATAAGGATCTTGTCCAAGTATTAAAACATTTACTTGTTCGTAAGGTGTCAGTTCAAATGCTGAAAATACATCTTCTTGTGGAGGGTAGATAATTTTAGATTTTCGTTCTTCTTCGATAAAATTTTGAAGTTCTTCAAAATAGGGTTTGTCCAATTCTTCAGCAAGTACTGTTTGCCAAGAATCCGGAAGTTGAGGATAAATCATATAATTTTAGATACAGCTATTTTAGATCAAGACTAAGGCTGCGCGTCACAAGACTCGGGTGGTGCCGTACACTGATTGCCTTATTATTACGTTCAATATTAGTGAGTGTACGAGCACCCTACAAAGAAAATGTGCCAGTTGCGTAAGTCCTATAGATTTTACTGCTATCTGCTAATAAT
Organism: Rivularia sp. (in: cyanobacteria); assembly: GCA_050042755.1. Lineage (GTDB taxonomy): Bacteria > Cyanobacteriota > Cyanobacteriia > Cyanobacteriales > Nostocaceae > Rivularia. Next base: position 43,834 of record JBHJJJ010000146.1, on the reverse strand, counting down.
TTTATTCTTATATATAAAAAAAATCATTTCATAACAAAGCAACCCGATATCTTGAAGATACCGGGTTTCTTTATTCCTACAAATAATCTAATACTACTATCTTTATTCAATAATAGGTCACCGGATTTTTGCGATTGACCAGATTCGTTTAACTTATGATGACAATTTTGAAAAATAACTATAAACCCAAATGACTAATTAAAGCTGCAAATTCCATTAGATAATCCCAGGTTTGAGAACTAATTACTCCATCTACTACTATTTGTTTATCCTTTTGAAAAGATTTGATTGCTGCTTGAGTTTGAGATCCAAACACACCATCTATTTTTCCGAAGTAGTAACCTTCAAAGCCTAAAGTTTCTTGAATAAAAGGAGAAAATTTCAAGACGCTTTGAATTTTAGCAACATCATCACAATAACTACCACGACATAATAAAGGTAAATCGGGACGTTGACCGATGTAAAGTGCTTCCCATGTCACAACTCCAACGACGCTATCTTGCTTTAAGAAGGTACGATACTGAAAGACTTCTACTCCGAGTAGGGTTATTTCTCCGAATACACCATCAATGACAAGAGAAGGAACATCAGGTACTCTCTTGATTAAGAATTTTTGCAATTGTTTGACACAATCCCCAGTAGCACCAAATTTTAAGGTAGGCTGTTTGATTTGAACTGGGCTTAAAATCATGAATTTTTCCTCGAATTCGCTTCTGACATAAGACATCAAGACGGTGCTAAAGGATTCCGCAGAATAATAAGGTACACAAACGGGTACTTTGGACAATTTGTATGTATCTATACTCTCTTATTTGTATATTGCAAAAAACCTGCTCCAAGTACGACAAGATAAATGCATCTACAACAGTGACAAAGAAATGAAGAAACGCAGATTATTCTTATTTACTGCAATATTGGCGATCTGCTTGCAGCAGCGCTTCGCTATCGCAATTATTTTAAGCAATTATCATTCTACTTGGGCTTCATCTTTAGGTGAAGAAACCCTGACAATGATTACTTCCCCTGATTATCCTCCTTATGAATTTTATGAAACTAAAGGAGGGGAACGTAAAATAGTCGGCTTTGATATTGATATTGCCAACTATATTCAGAAGGAGTTAGGCTTCAAACTCAAGATTGTACAATCGGATTTTAACGGTTTGATTCCGGCACTTCAAGCAAATCGTGCTGATTTTGTGATGGCGGGGATGACTCCTACTCCACAACGCCGAAAAAATGTAGATTTTTCGATTATTTATTACGAAGCTAAAGATACTATTGTTGCTCTTAAAAGCCGTAATTTAAAGAAGCCAGAAGATTTATCAGGTAAGATTGTCGGCGTACAATTAGGGACGATTCAGGAGCAAAATGCAAAACAAATTTCCGAAAAAGTGGGGAATATTCAATTAAAGCAACTTAACAAAGTACCAGAAATAGTTCAGGAAATTAAAGCTGGAAGAATTGATGCGGCCATTGTTGAAGATACTGTTGCTTTGGGATTTGTAAAAGCTAACCCAGATTTACAGTTTAATATTATTCCTTCAATTGAAAATGCATCGGGTTCAGCGATCGCTTTTCCCAAGGGTTCGCAGTTAGTTGAACCATTTAATGATGTACTGCGAAAAATGAAGAGTAATGGTGAATTGGAAAGTTTAAGTAAAAAATGGTTTTCTACAACTTCTCCAAAATCAGAAGATTTATCTAATAATTCACCTCCTGCCTCTTCAGACGGATTAAATCTAGATTTTAGGCGAATTATTCCAGAAATACCCTTTATCCTCAAAGGTATTCCTTTAACTTTACTCTTTACTTTATCATCAGTATTTCTCGGCTTATTTTGGGGAACAGCCCTATCATTTTTTAAGATTTCTGGTATTAAACCTCTTGGTTGGTTTGCAAATATCTATACTTCTATTTTTAGAGGTACACCGTTGCTTTTACAATTGTCTTTAGTTTACTTTGCCACGCCTCAGTTAACTGGATACAATATTTCGGCTTTGCAAGCTGGCGTACTTACTTTTACCTTAAACTCCGGCGCTTATATGTCAGAAACGATTCGCGGTGGAATTCAAGCTGTAGATAAAGGACAATTTGAAGCTGCAATGTCTATGGGTGTGACCTATGGAACAATGATGTGGGATATCATATTACCCCAAGCTTTGAAAAATATTCTACCTGCGTTAGTAAATGAAACTATAGGATTGTTGAAAGATTCTTCTTTAGTGGCAACTATTGGTGTAGTTGAAATCTTACGTAGTGCCCAAATTGTTGGTGCAAATAAATATATTTACTTTGAACCACTGTTATTTGCTGGGTTGATTTATTATGTTTTGGTCATGGGTTTAACAAGAGTTGCTTCTGCTTTGGAAACAAAATTAAGGCGAAGCGATTAAACAATGAACAATGAACAATGAATAATGAATAATGAATAAATAATAATTGATCATTGGTCATTGATTAAATAGATGGCACTGATTTTTGACAACTAATAACTAGTAACTAATAACTAATAACTAAAACTAATATGAATAAACCGATTATTCGTACTGATTCTTTGTGTAAATCATTTGGTAAATTAGAGGTTCTTAAAGATATTTCTACAGACATTTATCGAGGTGAAGTTGTTGCTATTTTAGGACCATCTGGTTCGGGTAAATCTACGTTTTTGCGATGTATTAATCTACTGGAAATTCCTACAAAAGGTAAGGTTTACTTTAATGATGATGAAATTACTCTGCCTAAAACTAATATCGCTAAAATTCGCCAGCGTTTGGTAATGGTATTTCAACACTTCAATTTATTTCCTCATATGACGGTGCTACAAAATATTACTTATGCACCCATAAAAGTGAAAGGTTTAGATAAGAAACTAGCGCAAATTAAGGGTTTAGAATTACTAGAAAAAGTTGGTTTAGCAGAAAAAGCAGGTGTTTATCCTGCAAGACTTTCAGGGGGACAAAAGCAGCGTGTAGCAATAGCCCGTGCTTTGGCTATGGAACCGGAAATGATTTTGTTTGATGAACCTACTTCCGCTTTAGATCCAGAAATGGTAAAAGATGTTTTGGAGGTGATGAGAAGTTTGGCCAATACCGGAATCACCATGGCGATAGTTACTCACGAAATGGGTTTTGCTAGAGAAGTCGCAAGTCGAATCATGTTTCTCGATAAAGGATGTTTGGCGGAAGACACTACCCCCAAAGACTTTTTCACTCACCCCCAGTGCGATCGCGCTAAACAATTTCTTGAAAAAATGCTTTAAATTTCCAACTTCCCTTGAGCTAATTTAATCAACACATAATTTTTATATTTCGGTAACATATACTTCATTTTTGATAAGTATAATTGATTGTAGACAGCAAAAAATTACATTCCTCACACCACACTATAAGCTCTCTTTCCTGAAAAAGGTCGGAGAGCTTTTATTTTATTAGGCTATAAATATCACTTAAAAAAATGTGATTTTTCTAAGTATATAGGCTCAACGGTGAAATCGCTAGATTAAGGATTACAATACATACATTGAGCAGGATCGGCAAACTGTTTACCATCCGGAAATAATTTTTCTTTCCTAAAACCACATTTTTGACATTTATAAATCACAGCTTGAGTTAAAGTAGTTGGAGCACTGCACCATTCACAAGGTAATCCTTGGATTCGTTGAACAATATCAAAACCAGGTGTGAAACACTTTGGACAAAAGCTGTGAATTTTTTCTAAAAGGTTGTAAGTGGCTTTTTCTATATTTCTCATTCGCGTTGGATTGTACATAGCTCGCATATCAGTTTCGAGATGTACCCTACCATTTAACGATTTTGTCAAACCACAATTTACTGCTTCAATCAACTCTACTTCTGTAGTAATTCCTTTAATTATCTCATCACTCTTTTTTGGACGCTCGTTCAACATTACAACCAAACCATGTTCGGGAAAGCCGACTTTTTCGGCAAACTCAAGGGCTTGTTTTATATCCCTAGCTTTAATGTGACTGTGATTAGTATCTGTCGATAATTCTTCCCCAATAATTTCTAAATTATTTTCTCTATCTATCAAAATCACAACCTCTCGATTGCAAGAAATATAAGGTAAAGAAGGGTGAGGAGCAAAACTTCCTTCGCTAGCAATCGCTAAACTTTCACCAGTTAATAAAAGTACTTTTTGGGCTTTCAATCTTGCAGCTTCTATTTGACTGCCGGAGCGCTCTATCTCCCTTGTAAAAGAACCAAATCTGTCAGTATTAAAATCTTGCGGTACTGTTACTTTGATACCTAATTCTTTCTCCAAAACCGGAGCAATAACTCTCTCTTTTTTATGCATGGTAGCAAGTACAGCGACTCGGTTGCTAAATAATGCCTGACTATCCATAAGCATAGTTTATCCAGTCAATAGTAAATAAATATAGTGCGTCGTAATTCATCGAAGCACTATATATTAATTATGCATTTATCTTCATAGTTTAGGAACACGATAAATTTACAAATGATTGACAGTTATATTTTGCTTTTCCGTCAAATAATGACTTAAAAAGTGAATTTTTCTGAAATAAACGATTAAATTTAACTCTGATACAAATATTTTATAGACTATCAGAGGTTATTTTATTTCTGTATCGTTATCAAGTTTATTCATCATCTTATATAAGCGTAATTCAATAATATAAATTAAGGCAATACCCAAGTTTTATATGCTTTCTCTATACTAACGGTGTCTGGGGAATTTATTTTTGATTAATTTCCTATTTTGATTAATTATTCTTTTTCTGCAAAATATCTCAGTAAAATCTCTTAATTATTTTTACAGAAGACAAAGGAAGCTTTCTGAAACTAAACTCATTTTAGATAAGAAAAACTTTTGAAAATTAACTAGAAATCAAAATATAGGAATTTAAATATATGGGAATTTTAATTTTCCAGGGTGTTGTAATCGCCATTGTTGCTATGATTGCCATCACCAGTTATAACGATTTAGTTAAGTATCGTAACCGCTACAAAAATGCTTATTCTCAGATTGATGTTCAATTGCAACGCCGGTACGATTTAATACCGAATTTGGTAGAAACTGCCAAAGGGTATATGAAACACGAAAAAGAAACTTTAGAAACAGTAATTGCAGCGAGAAAATCTGCAATTAATGCTAGCAGTCATGCAGCACAAAATCCTGGCGATCCACAAGCGATGGGACAATTGGGTAATGCAGAAGCGGCACTGAGTGGAGCATTGAGCCGTTTGATGGTAATTTCCGAATCATACCCCGAATTGAAAGCCGATCGATCCATGAGCCAGTTGATGGAAGAATTATCTTCAACGGAAAATCGGATTGCGTTTGCACGTCAGGCTTTCAATGATGCAATAACACTTTACAACACCAAACGCGAAGTATTTCCTAGTAATTTAGTAGCCAATGCATTTAATTTTGCTTCTGCCGATTTGTTAGAAGAAGTTGCACCTGAAGTTAAAAATGCCCCTCGGGTTTCTTTTTAAAAGTAAATTCATTCTTGTAGTACGGGCATTCTTGCCCGTACAATTACACAGTGAAATTTTGAAAATAAAATAATTTATTAATTGTTAATTAATTTTTTACTGGCTTGAATAACAAGTAAGATATTTACTTCATATTCATTTTTATACAGTGAGATTTTTTCAAGCATTTATTATATTAAAAAACATTTATGAATTTCTTTGAAAATCAGGATAAGGCACGCCAAAATACGCAGCTATTATTCGGGTTGTTTGCACTATCGATAATAATAATGATTGTGGCAATTTATTTTGCCGTGCTTATCTCATTTCGTATGGCACCGAGAATTTGGTGGCATCCTACTTTATTCTTTTACGTATCGGTGGTGACAATAGCAGTCATTACTTTAGCGAGCTTAAGTAAAATCATTAGTTTACGCCAAGGTGGTTCAGTTATTGCCGAGGAATTGGGTGGAAGGTTACTGCTTGCTGAAACTGCTAGCGAAGAGGAACAACAGTTATTGAATATCGTTGAGGAAATGGCGATCGCCTCTGGTATTCCTGTGCCCAAAGTCTATCTCCTCTACAATGAACCTAGTATTAATGCCTTCGCGGCAGGGTTATCACTTAATGATGCAGTAATTGGTGTTACCCGTGGTTCTATAGAAGAATTCAACCGTGATGAATTACAAGGGGTGATTGCCCACGAATTCAGTCATATTCTCAATGGTGATATGCAACTGAATTTACGCTTAATGGGCTTACTTCACGGTATTTTGTTCATTTTTATTACTGGAAGAGTACTACTACGCATTCGCAATCGGATGCGCGCATTTGGTTTAATTTTGATGGCAATTGGCGGTATCGGATTAATCTGCGGACGTTTAATTAAGGCTGCTGTTTCTCGTCAACGAGAATTCCTCGCTGATGCTTCCGCAGTGCAGTTCACTCGCAACGCTGACGGTATTTCCGGAGCATTGCAGAAACTACAACAAATGGATTCGCGGCTACTGACACCCAACGCCGAAGCCGCCAGCCATATGTTCTTCGGTAACGCCCTCAGCATACATTTTTGGGAAGACATGTTTGCCACTCATCCACCACTTGGGGATCGCATTCGTCGCGTTGGTGGAGTCAATGTAAAAAATATTCAGTCTTCATCTCGTAATTCAGTACATTCATCATCTAATAATTCATTAACAATGGGCTTCGCAGGCGGTAATTCCCAAGCTACAAAACCCGAAGAAGTTGTTTCTCAAGTTGGTACCGCCACACCCAAGCATTTCGATCGCGCTCAGGAATTGTTAGCAGAATTACCCGAATCTCTCCGTTTGGGAGTTAGAGAGGCACAAACAGCAACGGCAATATTATTTGCTTTAGCCTTAGAAACTCAAAATTCCCAAACACAAGAAAAACAAATTACCTGGTTACGTCAAGTTCAACCTGAAGAGTTAGTTGATTCAGTTTTAACCTTAAGTAAAGAAATTATTGAAATAGATTCCAATATTTATTTACCACTAGTAGACTTAACAATACCCGCCTTACGTCAACTTTCCGCCAAAGAATGCCAAAGAATCTGTAAATGCGTTCAAGGTTTAGTTATGGGCAAAGGACAGGTATCTGTAAGGGATTTCGTGTTGCGCTTAATACTATGGCACCGCTTGCAACCCATAGTTCAACCAGATGTCAACATTACAGTAAAATTCAACTCGATTGAAGAAATTTGGGATGATTGTTTATTAGTACTATCAGCGCTAGCGCAAATTGGCGTAGATAATCCAGATACAGCAGCTTACGCATTTAGTTCGGGTATTTTTCGACTTCCAGGTGCAACACAACAAGAAAAACCCAAAACACCACTCAAATGTAACTTTTCAGATGTAAAGAAGAGTATTGAACATCTCCGCCAAGCTACACCAAAACTAAAACAAGCAGTAGTTGATGCCTGTGCTCATACAGTATTGGTAGATAATAAAGTTACTCCTGAAGAAGGGGATTTAGTAAGAGCGATCGCGATGACAGTAGATTGTCCAATACCACCGTTTTTGAACTCAAAGCGACGCAATTAAGATAATTTTGAAACAAATAAATGTAGAGACGTAGCACTGCTACGTCTCCCATTCCTACCGCCTTCAAACGCGTCTTATAGTTCCACGCTATTTTATTTATTCCGAAGGCAGAAACTCACATCCTACATTAAAACTTTTACCTGCTACCTTTAAACTTGCTCCTGGGGAACTGGAGAAATTTGTGCTTCCAATTTTTCTTTATCTTGGCGGCGTTTTTTAGCGTAAAGCTGAATACTAGCAGCCATTGCAATAACTAACCCGAAGATAACCCAAGCCGTAATATCGGTAGGAAGACTATTTTTGAACACCGCTAACATCACAATTACTACCAACATTACCGTGGGTGCTTCATTTAGAGCACGTAACTGCTGACTACCCCATTTACATTCATCCGCTGCTAACTGCTTCATTAAACGTTTGCAGTAATGATGATAGCCAATCAATAACACTACAAAAGCAAGTTTGGCATGCAACCAGGGCTGTTTTAAAACTTCCGGTTCCGTTGATAATAAACCAATTGCCATTGCTACTGTTACCAACATTCCTGGAGTGGTAATGATGCTGTAGAGGCGCTTTTCCATAATTTGATACTGATTCTTCAATATCGTGCGTGCGGGTTCAGCTTCTTGCTGGGCTTCTACATGATAGATAAACAAACGTACTAGATAAAACAACCCAGCAAACCAAACGACAAAACCGACAATATGAAATGCTTTAAACCAGGAGTAAGCCATGAATCGTAACCTTTCTCAACTTCTTTAAAAGCGGCGACATACATATCAGGTTACGCCAAAAAGCTTTTAAACAAATGCCGAGAGATGCTCTATAGGTGAAGAAATGCGAACTTTGCTGTTGCCTGGATTAACTTTGGAGTAATGTGTTTTTTTGTGTAGATATCTAATTTTAACCCTCGCAGCCTACTGCTTTGTTTCAAAATGCAATCTGAATTCAATTTTTTTCAGCATTGGTATCCAGTTTCACCAGTTGAAGATATCGATCCGCAAAAACCAACTCCAGTCACTGTTTTAGGGCTTCGTTTAGTCATCTGGAAGCCGAAATCATCCAATTACCGAGTATTTGTAGATAAGTGTCCCCATCGTCTTGCACCTTTAAGCGAGGGAAGGGTTGATGAAAAAACGGGTAATTTGATGTGCAGCTATCATGGTTGGGAATTTGATGCTGAAGGAATTTGTACTCGCATTCCCCAAGCTGAAAATCCACAGCTTGTTTCCAAAAATCAGAAAAATCTTTGTGTAGTTTCATTACCCGTTCGCCAAGAAAATGATTTATTGTGGGTATGGCTGGATACAAATTCACCACAACTAGCTACCGATACCCCACTACCCCTTTCACCTCAAGTAGATACTAGTAAAGGTTTTGTTTGGTCTTCTTACGTCCGCGATTTAGAATATGATTGGCAAACTCTTGTCGAAAATGTCGCGGATCCTTCTCATGTTCCTTTTACCCATCACGGAGTACAAGGTAATCGGGAACAAGCTTCACCCGTACCCCTCGAAGTCATTAAATCAACAGCCAATTTAATCGAAGCGAATTATTCGGGAAGATTCCAAACTACAATTACTTTTGAACCGCCTTGTCGTTTAGAATATGCAATTAATTTTGGTAATGAAGGGAAGCAAATTGGACTTGTAACCTATTGCATACCAACTTACCCAGGCAAATCAAGAATTGTCGCTCAATTTACCCGTAACTTCGCTGCAAATCTGAATCGCGTCATACCCCGTTGGTGGAGTCATATCAAAATCAGGAATCAAGTCCTCGACGGTGATATGATCCTTCTGCATCAGCAAGAGCGTTTTCTCCAAGAAAGACAGTCGCAAGAAAGTTGGAAAACAGCTTACCAACTACCTACTAGTGCAGACCGTTTAGTTATTGAATTTCGTAATTGGTTCGATAAATATTGTCAAGGAAAACTACCTTGGAATCAAGTCGGAATCAAAGTTCCAGAAAGTTCGACATTAACAATCAATGAAAATCGTCAAGTATTACTCGATCGCTACAGACAACATACTCAACATTGTAGTAGCTGTAGAAACGCTTTGAAAAATTCACAACGTTTACAAGTAGTTTTTGTTGGATACTTTGCGATTATTATTTCAGTTGTTGCGACTCTTCCCGATGCATTCAGAATCAAACTTGGTTTACCTTTGATGCTCACGGGATTATTAAGTTTAGCAGCTTTTGCTTTCCTAAAATTTTGGTTAATCCCTCAATTTTACTTTCAAGATTACTTACATCCTGAGAAACGTTGAAAATAATACAAATAAATTAAATTTGCTTTATTCTAGACTCTTTATATAAAAAAATGTTACTTTAACAATAGAATACGATGTATTAATTTAACAACTTATAGCCTCTGTTTGATCGGCACAAGTATTGGCGTGGATAATTTCATATTTTTAGCACAAAAAAACTAACCCAATACTTGGAATACTTTTCAAAAAGTATTGAATAAAATTCCTGATGTAGAGCTACTAAATGACGATACTTTATAATTAATTTTTAATATTTTTTGAACCTAAATTAGTGAAATGTGTAAGTAGTGATAGTTAGCATCTACAGTACCTAATAAAAATGCTAAATATATATTCCATCTATAAGCATAAATACTTAAATGAAAGGCTTTTAATAGTTTGCATTAATTTTTCCAATTTTAATGACAGATGAATCATGCTTAAATAAAAAAGCTAAAAAATATTTACAAAACTTGACACATGAAATTAAATCTTGAACCATATACTTAAACTGAAAAACAGAAGATTGTTCTATGTGCATTTATCGTTAACCGTGTCAACAATTAACAATATTCAAAATTTATAATATTTTGTAACAAAAATTTCATACCGACGATTTAATAATTTTTTAATAAATTCATTCTTGAAAAAGTGACTGTGAGGTAATGCTGTCATAGTATGAAACATAAGAGTACTGCTCGCGGAGGTAACGTTTATCGATAGTACTCCTATAAGTCAAGAACTGAAGTTAAAGAATGCTCGTGGGGTGTAACGTCTATGCCCTTAAAAATCCTTGTAGTGGATGATGACTTAGGTACTCGTCTGTCAATCGGCGATTATCTAGAACTATCTGGCTACAAAGTACTCACAGCCAACGATGGTGAAGAGGGTTTGCTGATGGTGAACAAACACCATCCGGATCTAATTGTCACCGATATCATTATGCCGCACATGAATGGCTACGAACTCGTGCGTCACGTGCGTCAACAAGCTCGATTTCGCCTGCTACCGGTAATTTTGTTAACAGCGAGAACTAAAACACAGGAAAGAATTTTGGGTTATCAATCTGGGTGTGACTTGTATTTACCCAAACCTTTTGAACTTGAAGAATTAGCAGCTGCCATCGGCAATCTTTTGGAACGAAGTCGAATTATTCAATCTGAATATCAATTATCGTTACAAGAAAATCTCAAAGGGAGCAATTCTATAGGTGGAAAAGATTTTTCCGATGATGAAAGAACTAAATTACATGAATCTCTTACTACTAGAGAACAGGAAGTTTTAGAACTTTTAACTCATGGACTTTCTAATGCTGAAATTGGCGATCGCTTGCATCTGAGTCCTCGAACTGTGGAAAAATACGTTAGCAGTTTGTTAAGAAAAAGCAATACTAGTAACCGAGCCGAACTAGTACGTTTTGCAATGGAGCATAATTTGGTAGAGTAAATTTTCTTTCTATGGATAAAATTTTTAACATAATAAGAAAATAATTTTGTAAAGACGTAAAATTTTACGTCTCTACATAAATTTGAATGATGTAACGAAATCTTGTTAACTTACGGTTACTGGAGGAGGGGATGAATTTATGGGATTTGTTTGATTTTTAGGTAATGGTTTCCAGTAGCTAGCAACTAAACCAACCATTAACCACCATAGAGTATTTACCTGAGGACGATACCATACAGTATCAACCAAACCATGACCAAGCATACCCACTAAAGCCGCAATTCCTCCAATTAACCATAATCCTTCTACATTACGTTCGAGTCTCAAACGTCGTAACTGCACCAAACCGGAATTAAATGTGACAATCAAAAGCCATAGAAAACAGACAAAACCAATTAAACCAGTTTCTACCGCGATTTCTAGAAAAACTGAATAAGCACTTAAAGCTGTATAATTAGGACGTTGATAAAGTGGATAAACTTTATTAAATGCACTGTTACCGGGACCAATACCAATTACTGGACGGTCTTTAATCATTTCGATAACAGCAACCCAAACATTGATTCGGAAGTTATTGCTGCTATCACCTCTACCGGCGAAAATACTTAAAACCCTTTCACGCACGGGTTCGACAAATAATACTGCTAGAACAAATATTGTTCCTAAACTCCCTAAAAGAATTGGCATCGACCAAGTACGCCAGAAGGGAGGCATATCGATACTCCACCAATACACCAACATTACTAGCAGCACTAAAAACGATACTACTAAACCAATCCAACCGCCACGACTAAAGGTAAGAACTAAACAAGCACCATTGACAATAAACATGGTGAGTGCTAAAGCTTTAGTCAAGCCGCTACGCCATGCAAAAATGGCGATAAAACTTAAAATTAGGGCAGGGAGAAGATAACCAGCAAGTAAGTTTGGATTACCTAAATAGCTATATACTCTGGTGGTTTTGGATAAAGGAGATGCTGGATCTACCCAAGTTGCCAGGGCTTTAGCACCAAAAAACCATTGCCGTAATCCGTTGACGCTAACAATTAAAGATATGTGTAGGTAAACGACAATTAACCAAGAACGAATGCGAGAAGATTTGAGTAACCTAGCACAAAGAGCGAACAGCAGTAAATATAAAGTTAGCTTTGTCCAACCTGCAAATGCAGCTGTTTTGACTGGTGATAATGATGTTGCTACAGTTGCTATTCCCCAATAGAAAAAAACAAGTAAATGTATTGGTGTAACCCCAGCAGCATTCTTGTGTGCGGGTTCATCAGCTAAAGTTAGCAGTAACCAGAATCCGACGCAGGCTATGAGTAGCAAACCAGTTAATGCATTGGAAACAAAAGGAGCGAGAATATATACCAGACTTAATAGTAAAACTGCGATCGCATCGCCCCACTTAAGCAAAATACTAGTCTGCCGCCAAGAGCTTAACAGCCCTACTACAAGACGGTGTAGGTAGCTCGTAGTAATATATTGCTTCAGGGGAAGGGAAGATAAAGTTAATTGCTGCCAAAAGAAATCCATATAAATATTGCCTTAGTCAATTAGCATCGAGCGAAAAACCTGGACTAATAATAATGTGGTTAGTCCAAAAAAAGTAACCATATAGATTGCATTTGAGAAAAATGTAAGTAAGTAACCTCGTGCAAGAGTCGCGGGTAATAGTTTTTTCTTTAACTATCACCGCTTACCCATCACTCCAGGGCAAATTACCTATAATCCGAAAATTTTCCGTCGATGCTAATTAGGGATTGTTGGGAAAGCAACGAACACTCCTATTATAGATTCTGCGATATTGAGTCAAATTTATACATCTGCAACAGCTTCAGTATTACCCAAGTCTAGCGGCAAAGAGAAAACGTAGCGGTATCCTGATTCTGGCGAACCTTGAATCGTTATTTCTCCTCCGTGTAACTCTGCTAACTGACAGCTAAGTAATAAACCCAGTGTTTCGCGAGACACGCCACCGGATTGTGCTTGACCTTCATTTTCGGAGGAATCAACAGCAATTGCACCCGTTGAACCATTCTCGGCTATTTGCAAATTATCACTTCTCGAAGGCAAACTCATTGTTGGTTTTTGGTTTTCTACATGACTTTTAAAAGCTGAAGTTATATTGGATGCAACTTCCATAGAAGATATCTGAGAAAGGCGGAAATAGGGATCTACTTCGGTTATTCCTTCTCCCAACCAAGGATGAGAAACCCAAACGGTGAGGTTAAGCATATTCTCTTTATAAGAAACATGAATCCGCACAACGCTGCCCGTAGCAGAAAGTTGAATCACACTAAAAATTAGGTGATACAAAATTTGCCGCACTTTATCTTTATCCAAGGGCAAAATACGATTTCGTCCGGGCTCTATGGATAAACGAATATCTTGCTCGCGACGGGCTGCTGCTTCTTCTAGAGTATTGATAGCTTGCTGACAAAGCATTTCAATATCTACGGGGGCAAGATTGAGTTCGGTATTTGTATCATCCATTGCTCCTAACTCGGAAATTTCATTGACTAAGGAAAGTAAATATCTACCGCTATGCTGAATAATCTCTAGATATTCTCTTTGCTTAGTTGTCAAGGGACCATAAATTTCCCTTCCCAAAACGCTAGCCATACCCAGCACAGATGTTAGGGGAGTACGTAATTCCTGAGTTAACTGTCCTAAAAGCTGCAATTTCAATTGACTACTAAAAACCGAGTCTTGAAAAGCTGGCGCACTAATTTTAATTTCCGAGGCAGTATCATCTTCCAACTTGTAACTTGTAGAAGAACTGCTTTTCATTGGAGGCGCTTGCAACAATCGATTGCGCTCAAATTCACTCATGCTCCAACGAGCAATGATTTGTAAAAACTCGATATCCCTAGTTGTGAAATTGCGCGGGATTAAATCCATTACAGCTAATGCACCCAAACAATGCCCTTCTGCATCAATCAATGGCACGCCTAAATAGGCACGAATTCCATAATCTTGCACTAGCTTGCTAGCGACTAGTTCTGGGTTATCCAGCTTACGAGTATCGTTAATCACTACCATCTGTAAACTTTCTACTACCTGGGTACAGAAAGATTCTTGCCGTGAGAGTTGACGGGTTTGTGCTAATTGATTCATTAGTCCCAATCGGGACAAACCCACTGCTGACTTGAACCAATGACGCTCGTTATCTACAAACACCAGAATCGAAATAGGCGCTTCAAGGAAGTGGGCAGCAGTTTGAGTGGCTTCTTCAAAAACCGGGATTGTTTCTGGCTGCCGCAAACCTAGCTTCAATAAAGCTTGAAGGCGTTGCTGTTCTTGATTCTCAGGGGTTGCCCAACCATCTTTTGGACCAAACATTTTGTTTTCAGGCTCTACCATTACCACTGCTACCTTAATTTTTCTTGGAAACTGTATTTCATGTAACCGTTGTTTCTGAGTCTTTACTATTCTTAAGCATTCCCCAAATTCACCTCAGACAAACAAGATAAGAAAATTTTTTTCCAAAGCGGGAAATTTATCCTATGCTCAAGCAGCTGCGCGGACTAGTTTCCTGACTACTTAGTTGATGCTGTAAATCTGTACCAGTTATATCTGTAGACTATTTAAGGTTTATCAAGTTCTATAGATGAAATCACCTCATTTTTCAATTTCATATGGGTAAAATAATTACAATGAAATAAGATATCTAAGATTATTTCTTGGCATATCAAATGATTCCCGTGGGTCTACTGAATTATTCAACAGAGATTTTTTTTTATCGTAAATATACTGTTGCCATTAGCTTGAGAAAAAACATGAATTATGATTAGACAAAATAAAATTCAATTAATTATATTTATATACAGCTAATTAAAAAAAATATTTGTTTGATTAGTAAATGATATAGAGATTAAAAAGAGTAAAATTATCCGATCGGGAACGCGGATAAAATCATGTACAAATCTATACTTTAACCTCACCCTCGCTTTTTACTATGTAAAATTTTTCCCTCTCCGATGCTTTGGAGAGGGATCTGCGATAGGGTGAGGTTTTGTATTTTATTTAAACTTGAATCCTAAGTTGATAAAAATTTACTCGTTGAGCATCAATTTCATTTATTCTGCGATCTTCATTTTATGTATTCATAATATATTTATGTATTTAAAAAATATGGATTGTATAAGTTTTTAAAAATATGAAAACCTTATAATTAATAGCTAATAAACTCGTTTAGATGATTTTTATAAAAATAGGAAAAAAATCAAGAAAAAATTGAATATAGCTTAACATCTAATTAACTTCATATAAAATTTACAGAAGCTTCATGCTTTTTATTTGCTGATTTATAAGTATTTAGTCATAAATAGATAAGATAGTTGAAAAAAATTTTTGATATTTATTTAAAGAGGCTGCGGATTATATGAGCAACGTAAATGTGAGAATTCCCTTTGTAGACCTAAAATTCCAGCACCGATCAATACAAAAAGAAATGCGGCAAGCTATTGATGATGTATTGGAACGGGGAGATTTTATTTTAGGTAAAGCATTGAGTGATTTTGAAGCGGAATTTGCCTTCCTTTCCGGTGCAGAATATGGAATTGGAGTTGCTTGTGGAACCGATGCGATCGCCCTTGGTTTACAAGCTTGTAATATAGGCGCTGGAGACGAGGTTATTTTGCCTGCGAATACATTTGTGGCAACCTTAATTGGAGTATTGCGTGCCGGAGCAAAACCAATTTTTGTCGATTGCGACCCAAACACTGCTTTAATAGATTTAGCAGCAGCAAAAAATGCGATTACATCAAAAACTAAAGCTATTGTTCCCGTACATTTGTACGGTCAAATGGTCTCTCCTAAAGAATTATTAGATTTTGCCGAAAGACATAATCTACTAATTTTTGAAGATGCAGCACAGGCACATTTAGCCAAAAGAGATGGATATCGGGCAGGCTCTATAGGAATAGCAGCAGCTTATAGTTTTTATCCCAGTAAGAATTTGGGTGCATTTGGTGATGGTGGAATATTAGTTACAAAAGATGAACAAGTAGCTCAAAAAATGGTGCGCTTGCGGAATTATGGTGCATCAAAAAAATATTTCCACGTGGAATCGGGTACAAATAGCCGTTTGGATACTTTACAAGCTGCAGTACTACATCAAAAGTTACCCCATTTAGAAAAATGGAATGCCAGCCGTCTGATGATAGCCCAGCAGTACGATAGCGAACTAGCACCTTTAAAGTCCCTGGGAATTACTCCCATACAAAATCAAAGCGGTGATGGACACGTTTATCACCTTTATGTAATCAAAGTAGACGCACAATGTCCTTTACAAAGAGAAAAAATTCAAGAAAAACTAGCCGATGTGGGAATTCAAACTGGCATTCACTATCCGATTCCCTGTCATCTCCAGCCTGCTTTTAGCAATTTAGGCTATCAAATGGGAGACTTTCCTCATTCTGAAAAGTTAGCCAAACAGATATTATCCTTACCGATGTATCCCGGTTTGACTAACAGCCAAGTAAAAGAAGTTGTAGCAATTATTGCATCAATAGTCAGCGAAAAACAAGAAAAATTGCTCCAAATTTAAAAGCTTTTCTGCTTATCAATTGTCAGCAGTCAATAGTCGAAAAATAATCACATATAAATTTTTGAAATTATACTCGATTGTATTTGGGCTTTAGCAAGATGGTTTATGGATATTTTTGATAGTTCCAATCTAAAATTTTTAAGCCGTTGGATCTATCTACAGGTGAAAATAACTGCCTTACAAAATAAAAATATTTTTATGTAAGGATTCGCTCCAAAATCCAAAATTCCGTATCTAAAATCGATTGACAGCTGACCTTTTTTAATTAAATTTTGAAATTTGAATTAACTTAAATTATGTTAACTCAGCATCAAGCAAAACATTCCATTCCACCACAATTATTTAATTTCGCAACACTAGGTATATTAGTACTACTTTATGGACCAATAATGCATTATTGGTACGACGGCTGGATAAATAAGAGTATAAGTACGGAACACGAATATTTTAGCCACGGCATTATCGGTTTTCCATTTGCGGCTTATTTAGTTTGGATTAATCGTAAAAAATGGCTAAGACTACCGAATAAAACTCATATCTCAGGTGCCATATTGTTAGCACTCGGGGGAGTTTTTTATCTTAGCGGTGTTGGTGAATGGGTCAACCTTTCTTTCCCCCTTATCTTAACTGGATTATGCTTATGGTTAAAAGGAGTTGAAGGATTTAAATTACAAAGTTTCCCTTTATTGTTAATTTTGTTGGCAACTCCTAATTCCATACCGTACTTAATTGCACCTTTTACTCTGCCCTTACAAAGCTTTATTGCCGGTACTGCTGGCTTTATACTAAATCAATTTGGTCTGCCTGTAGTTGTAGATGGAATTAATATATACGCGAGAGGACGCATTGTAGAAGTTGCACCTTATTGTGCGGGCTTAAAAATGTTGTTTACTACAATTTATGTTAGTTTAATACTGCTTTATTGGACGGAAACTTTATCCTCTCGACGTAAAAGCATTTGGTTTTTATCAATAGCAGTAATTATCAGCGTTACCGCCAACATAATTCGTAATACCATATTGACCTTTTTTCATGGTACCGGACAAGATGGAGCCTTCCATTGGTTACACGATAGTTGGGGTGGAGACCTATATTCTGCTTGTATGCTAATGGTATTGATACCAGCGATTAACTGGATCGATCGCTATTTTTCAGAAAATTCAGAAATGAATGCACAAGGTGAAGTTCAGTAAATATTCTGTTTTAAATACTACATTGCAATTAAATAACTGTTGAAATTACTGAACTCAAAATGATCGTATAAAAAGTACAATTTTGTCTTTTGTAGTCAATACTTCACTAATGATTTCCCTTTCCCGATTTTTCAAGGAACGTCAGTTTTTACAGATAGCAGCGCTTGTTTTATTGCTGCTACTACTGGCGATAGGGGCGTTACCGGGGTACCTAAAAGGTAATTGGCAATGGAAAGAACCACCACCCATTATCAACCTTAGAGAGTTGAAGCTCTTGCGTAAAACTGGTTTAACATTACCTGGTTGGAAAATTACTCAACAGCAGGAACAACAACTAGGTTCAGGTAAATGGTCTTTGCAAGTTATGGAAAAAGAGGATTCTAAGCAAACAGCTATATTGTTATTGCTACCTCAAAATGGTCCCAAAGACCAACCCCAAGTAGAATGGACGGAAATTAACAGTTGGGGAAGAATGCAATGGGGAGAGTGGCAAGTTGCTCAATATCGGCAAGCCCAATTTACTGTTAAACAGCCACAACTAAAAGAAGAAATTAAGGTAGAAGCAAGATTTTTCCGTGCATCTACCAAAAATCAAACTTTCGCTGCCCTGCAATGGTATGCCATGCCCAGGCTTGGACATTTTTCGCCTTTAAACTGGTTCTGGGCAGACCAATTAGCACAGTGGCACAAGCAACGAGTTCCCTGGGTTGCTGTTAGTTTACTTATTCCCATGGAAACTTTGTGGCAAGTAGATACAACCAGGGAAGAAGTCAAGTCTATTGGTCAGACGGTGCAAGCTATATTATTTAATTTCAATTCTTGATAGGGATTGAGATATTTTTTGTTTTCACGCCAGTTTACTTAGAGAATTAATAGTATCTTCACGAGTAGGGCTATGATTCGGATATAAAAAAGATATAAAAAATAGATATTTTAAGTATTTTAATTTTTGAAATAGGCGTTCTGCCCTTTTACCCCACCAATCAGCTTCTGTGCACAGATGTTTAGAACTCGATTACAACCTATGCGTGCATTCAACACCTTTTGTATTGCAAGCCTTCAAGTAGGTGTTTTTATTGCAACAGCTTCTCAACCTATTTTTGCTCAAATACCTCAAGAACAAGTACTTGAACAACAACAAACCACAGAAGTCCTGACTGCCCCTCCACCCGACTCGGAGTTTTTAGCTCCATCTCCTTTGAGTGAGGATGGAGAAATTTCACCTCAATTTACTCGATATTTTCTAGGAACAGGAGATATCATCGGAATACTTGTGGAATCACCGGAAGAGGGACCTTATCGTTTGGGAGCAGGAGATGCAATTACGGCGATCGTACAGCGTTTTCCAAATTTAGGCTTCGGAGCGTCGATAAATCGAGAAGGTAATGTTGTAGTTCCTTTAGTCGGAACTGTATCGCTCAAAGGATTAACTTTAGAACAAGCACGAGCTAAGATTCGTGCTGCCTTGAATCGTTATGTAGTAGAACCCAATGTTACTCTAATATTAGCTGCTCAACGTCCTCCTTTAAATTTTCAGGCACAATTAGATTTTGACGGAAAGGTAACAATACCGCGATTGGGAAAAATTTCTCTGATCGGTTTAACTTTAGAAGAAGCACAAGAAAAAATTCGTTTGAATTTAGCACGCATTCAAGTAGATCCGGTTGTAACAATTTCCTTAACATCACCACGACCGATTCAAGTAAATATTGCCGGAGAAATAACTAGGCCGGGAGTTTATCCTGCTAATTCCCTAAACTCTGGTGTTCTTGATGCCCTGCGGGTAGCTGGAGGTTCAACTAAAATGGCGGATTTACGACAAGTCCAAGTACGTCGCAAGCTCGTAGATGGTTCAGTCATCTCGCAAAATATTGACTTGTATACTCCCTTGTTAAATGGCGGCACTTTCGCCTCTTTACGCTTGCAAGATGGTGATTCGATAATCATTCCACGCCGTGAAATTGGTACCGATGACGGTTACGATCGTAATGTAGTTGCGCGTTCATCTTTAGCACAGCCTGTAATTCGAGTTCGTATATTGAACTATGCGAATGGGGGAATAATTACTCAAAATTTACCTAATGGCAGTAACTTTATTGATGCTTTGGGAAGTATAAGTATTCCTCGCTCTAATTTGAGAGAAGTTGCCTTAGTACGCTTCGATCCCGAACAAGGTAGAGCGATTACCCAGAAACTAAACGCAAAGAATCTACTTAGAGGAGATGCCTCTCAAAACGTGCCGTTGCAAGACAACGATGTTATTGTTGTTGGTCGGAATTTGATTGGTAAAATTACCAACGTTCTTTCAAATGTTACTAGACCTTTCTTTGATATTCAGTCTTTTGTTAACTTTTTTGAAACCTTCAGCTTTTAGATATCAATATCAGGAATGGCCGCAATTGTCACAAGCAGAAGGTGGTGCCGTACACTGATTGCCGTATTATTACGTTCAATATTAGTGAGTGTACGAGCAACGGCAATAAAGTGGGAAGAGAATCTACACCACTTTTTGCCTCCCCTACAAGTAAAATGTGCCAGTTGCGGCCATTCCTAAATATAAGTCAACTGATATAAGGAGATCCACAAGATAAAATGCCCAGCCTTTTCACATATATGTTTGTAAAAATAAAGATTTTTGAGCGGTTGCGCTTTGTACAACTGCGACGGCTGGGCATTTTATTATTTGTAAGTGCTATAGCTCCCCTCCGTTGCCAATTCTGTTTGTATCGATCTTTGCCATGACTCCACCAATTGTTAAGCGCTATCTAATTGCTTTCGATAAGTACAAATGGATAGGATTAGCCAGCTTTGGTTTAGTTGTTGCGGGTTCAACTATATTAGCCGTACAACCAGAACCACCACCCAAATTTATTGCCAATGGTGGCTTAGCCTATACTAGTCCGCCAGTTAGTTTTTCTGTCACTGGTAGTGAAATTCAGCAAAAAGGTTTAGCACTATCGCAAGAGGTTTTATTACAAGACAAAGTAATTGAGGCTGTAGCAGAAAAAGTTAATGTAAAACCAAAAAAGATTGGTCAAAATGTTTCTGTTAAGGTGCCTGGAATAGGAGAAAATGGTCAGGCAACCGGTCCTATCACTATTCAATACCAAGATACAGATGGAAAAAGAGCGCAACAAACAGTGTTTGCCTTAATGCAAGCAATGGTGCAGTTAAGCGGCGATATAAACACTGGGCGATTAAAAGCAATTATTGACAAAATTGAAGAAAGATTACCCGATGTTAGCATAGAATTACGAGAGGCCGAACAGAAACTCGAACAATACGATAAGATAGAACGCACGGCAATTCTAGCTGCAGAAAATGGCAGTTTGCTCGCTGCAATTACCAATAGCCAAAATCAACAAAGACAAAGCAAACTAGTTATTTCTGGTATTGATACCCAGATTCGTAGTTTGCAAGAAAGGTTAGGGCTAAACCCTCAACAAGCATATACTTCTTCTGCTTTGAGCGCCGACCCAATTATTGCCAATTTACGAAGCCAAATTTATCAAGTTGAATCCCAGGTGGAGATTCTTAGAAAAGATTTTCGCCCTAGTCATCCAAACATGATTCAGTTACAGCGTCAAAAAGACGCTTACGAACGACTGCTGCAAGAACGTGCGGCTGAAGTAATTGGCGGAGGTGGTGCGGCTGCTCCTCTTCCCAATGTCTCTGGTGTTCGCGCCCAAAGTAATTTAGATCCTGCACGACAGCAGCTAGCAAATCAATTAGTCGCTTTGCAAACCCAACGAGAAACTTTGCAAAGACAATTAATTGATTTGGTGCAAGAACAAACTCGATTACAGCGGGATTACGCTCTCATACCAAATAAGCAACTAGAGCGTTCGCGCTTAATACAGCAGGTAGGCTTAAAAAAAGCAGTCTACGACCAGATGCAAGCAAAATTAGCCGATGCCAAAACTGCAGAAGCAGAAACTGTAAGTACTTTGGCTATTACTCAACCACCAGTAGTTATACCTCAAAAAGCAGCAGCCCAAAGCATACCTGTAACTTTAGGTATAGGTGGATTTTTAGGGCTGTTAATTGGTAGTGGTGTAATTTTCTTATTAGGTTCTCTCGAAGGTACTTTCAAAACCAAAGAAGATATTGCCAGCAGCCTCAAACAACGGGAAGTTTTGGTACTTTCGGAATTGCCTATAATGCCGGTTGAAGACAGTAATAAAGAACTTGTTCCGGTGGTACTTTCTGCCGATTCTCCCTACATGGAGTTTTTAGAAAAATTCCGTTCTAACCTACGTCGCATCGGTGGTAAAAAAGTAAAAGTAATATTGATTACTAGTACCGGTAGTAAAGAAGGTAAAACCACAAGCGCTTATAACTTGGGAATAGCCGCCGCCCGCGCCGGGAATCGAACCTTGATCGTGGAAACAGATTTGCGATCGCCATCTCGTTGTGAATCGTTTAAGGTAAATCCCGATCCTGATGCAAGCCTTGAACCCCTGCGATATTATGCCAACAGCGAATGCATCCGCCTTGTTCCAGATGTTGAAAATTTATACATAGTACCAAGTCCGGGACCTCTACGACAATCAGCCGCAGTAATAGAATCAAGTGAATTAAGGCGACTAATGGAAGATGCAAGGGAGCGGTTCGATCTAGTGATTTTGGATACAACACCCTTGGGTTTATCAAACGATGCTTTATTAATTCATCCTTATAGCGATGGTATGGTTATGGTTACTCGCCCTAATTACACCCAAGAAAATATATTAGGTGAAGCCGTTGATGAATTAATGGAATCAGAGATGGGCTTGTTAGGAGCAGTTATCAACGCTGCTGATATAGATATAACTTTTGAAGAGCCAATTTCACCTATTGAAGAAGAAGACTCAGAAATTTTAGATCCAGAAGAATATTCCACAGGAGTGCATCGGAATTGAAGCGGATATGAAGATCGGGAGATGGTAAGCCACTGCGTTGGACGGATTCCCAAGGCAGCCCGTTGCGCGGGGTTTTCGGGTGCTCTCCCACTCTAAGAAAGCTGTTACCTTAGCAGGTCACTTCCCCTTCAGCGGGGCACGACTCGTCAGAGTAACGCCTTCCCCCCTTCGCCGTGCGGCTCAGGGAGATACCCGAAAGGTGGCGCAACCCTTTACCGTCAGCTGTTCCTGGAGGGTAGGGGGAAATGGGGAGATGGGGAAAAATTAAAAATTTTTATTCTCAACTCTTAACTCCTAACTCCTCATTCCTAACTCCTAATTCCTAAGCTTTGACATACAGATTTCTGACTTTAATCTTCGTTAAACAAACCAAGTAAGGGACCTAATAATAATCCAAATGCAAACCCCCCAATGTGCGCCCAATATGCAACTCCACCTGTTTCCATGGTCATATTAGCTGCTCTTTGCAAGTCAGCAACACCGGATATGACATTCTGGACAATGTAAATTCCTATAAGTACCCATGCTGGAACTCTGGGGGTAACTATAAAAAAACCTAGAAGAATAAAAGTTCTAACTAAAGCTTGAGGGAAGCAGATGAGGTAAGCACCTAAAACTCCAGAAATTGCACCAGAAGCACCTAAAGAAGGAATGGCAGAATCCATCCCAATGAACCACTGACATAAGGCAGCTAAAGCGCCGCAAGCTAAGTAAAATACTGTATATTTAAAGTGACCCAGACGGTCTTCAATATTGTTGCCAAAAACCCAGAGAAACACCATATTAGAAATCAGGTGCCACCAACCGCCGTGTAAAAATTGTGATGTAAACAAAGTGATCCATTCCGGTACTGGCTGATTGATGACTCCACCAGCAAAACTTATACTTAACTGGCGTGGTATCACTGCGTACAGTTGGAAAAACTGATTCAATTGTGCATCTGACAAAGAAAATTCGTGAAGAAATACTAAAACATTAATGCCAATCAAACCGTAGGTAACATAAGGTGTGATTCGCGTTGGGTTTTCGTCGTATAGGGGAAACACTGGTGTTTTCTGTTATGACTAATAACTGCACTATAACCTGTAGAGCTTGCAGTTGCTAAGTATAGAGGATTTCACCCTACAAATAATTTAATTAAATAGAGGAATTTCGGTATAGGGAATAGGAAATAGTTCGGAGTTAGGGGTTGAGAGTTAGGAGTTTTTTACTAAGAATGTATTCATTCCCTGCGCTATTATGCCCATGCCCTATGCACAATTAATTACCAGGATTCGTCTGGGGATTTGTCGCTAAACAAACCTAATATAGGACCAAGAATTGCTCCAAATACAAAACCACCAGCGTGTGCCCAATAGGCAATTCCACCACTTTCCATACCGATGTTAGTAGGCATTCCTAAACTAGAAACACCGTAAAAAGCTTGTTGGATAAACCAAAATCCCAAGAAGAAGTATGCGGGAACTCGGAAAGTAGGAAAAAATATACCTAAGGGTACGACACCAATAACTTCTGCCTTAGGAAAACGGATAATGTATGCTCCCATGACACCGGCGATCGCACCGCTAGCGCCTAAAGAAGGAATTAGGGAGCCTTGAGAAAAATACCACTGTGTCAAGGATGCCAAAACACCACAAGCCAGGTAAAAAATCAAATATTTAACATAACCTAGTTTTTCTTCAACGTTGTTACCAAAAATCCACAGAAACAACATATTACCGCCCAGGTGCAACAAACCGCCGTGCAAAAACTGAGAAGTAATCAAAGTCAACCATTCTGGAATGGGTTGATTTACTGCAATTCCACCGAAACTGTAGCTCAATTCTCGCGGCACTACAGCAAATAGGTGAAGAAAGCCGTCCAGAAACTGGGGTGGTAAACTCGATTCGTAAAGGAAAGCTAGAATATTAACGGCAATCAGTCCATAAGTAACATAAGGTGTGATGGAAATCGGATTATTGTCTCTAATTGGAACCACAGCAGTTTTCCTAATTTTGAAGCACCAGCATTAGATTACCGAATTTTGACGATAACTACTTCTAACCTGCGGTTGACATATTTACAGACATTTTTGGCAATTAGGTCAGGTTTTTTACTGCTTTTCTGTGATTACATCGCTATTGTTATCAAGTTGATGATTTTTGCTTTTATTTTTTCAAGATCGTTTTCCTTATGCATTACTTTTTCTTTGCAGTAATTCCGAAAGGCATATTGCCACAACACAGATCCATGACTAAGGGCTAGCTTTAGAAAAATCCACTAACATTACAAAAGCTTGAGCGTCATGGGTGCCCCTCACAAAGACATTGAGCATTTTCACCTCTTTTAGCTATAACTGCTTGCAATATCTTCACAAAAATTGGATTGATGAAAACTATCCAGATTGATACCCATAGAACTGAACGTATTAATGCGATTATTCAAGAGCGGCAAAGGTTTGGTAGTCGAATCGAACGCGATAAAGCAAATCTGGAAGCTCTTCTGTTAGCACTAATCAATTTAAGACAGCACCAATCTGAGTTTCTCGCTCGTGGAATTGACGCTACATCTGCTAAACGTTTGTCTGAAATTGATTTTGAGCTAATTAATGAGATTGATCGTCTTTTATATTTACTAGAAAAATTACGATATCGCTATACTCGCAATACAATAAATATCGCAGTTGTTGGTTATGCTCGACAAGGTAAAAGTCGCTTATTACAAAGTTTAACCGGACTCAGTAACCGAGTAATTCCCGATGGTGGCGAGGGATACTGTACGGGAACATTAAGTAAAATTGTTCACAAATCTAGGTTGCCACAAGCAGTAGCAAAGGTACATTTTTATTCACCAAATGAATTCAGTAAGCAAGTAATCAATCCCTATTACGAAACCTTGGGATTGGCTGGAAAACCTATAACTTTTGAAGAATTCGCTCGCACTCCTCCGCCTAGTTTACCTGCTTATAAGAAGGATAGCGAAATTGACAATGCTAGATACGGTCATTTCCGTAAGAATTATTACTATAATATCGCCAAATATCGCCATTTTCTCGGAACTCCAACCATAGAGATTACTGAGTCAGAAATTCCAAAATATGTTACTCAAGATTTTATTGATGAAAGCGGCAATAAAATTGTTAACCATTTAGCAGTTAAAGAAGTTGAAATATCTTGTTCTTTTCCTCACGAGGATATTGGTCAAATTTCATTGTTAGATTTACCTGGTTTGGGAGATACAAACTTAATTGAAGCGGAACGGTTAATTAAAATTATCTCTCAAGAAGCTGATTTTATTGTATTTGTTCGCAGACCGGAAGCTAATGCTGTTTGGGGAGCAGCACATTTGAAGCTGTATCAAATTGCCCGCGATGCTTTATCGAATTTTCCCCTTTCTAAGTGTTCTTTTATGGTTCTCAACCGCAGTCAAGATGGTGTAGAAGGTGGTGATAATAGCTACCGTTGCCAGATATTGCAAGCAGAACTCAAAGAAACACCAATTCGAGTTGCAAAGTGTATTGTTGCTGATTGTTCTGATTCTCAAGAGGCTTTTACCGAAGTTTTAGAGCCGATTCTTGATTATTTAGTTGAGAATGTGGAGTCAATTGAAAGAGAATATGGGCATTCTTGTCAAAAACAATTAGAGACACTTTGCCAAAATATTAATGTTGAGTTAGAAAAAGCTACTGTTGCTTTGGCAAGTTACGGCGATCGCGATTTATTATTTGAACAACTTTTTGAACAGTTTTGGCGAAAATTGACAAATGATTTAGAAAATTTATTAGCAGAGTTAAAAGAAGATCGGCATAGCTTAGATAGGGAATTTGAAGAACGAGTTAAAAATACCATTCAAAGATGTCGAATGGATACGGGAATTCCTAAAACCTGCGATGAAATTGCAGAACGCTGTCATCTTTTTGGCTCTTATGACACTGCTTACAACGAATTTTTGCATGAAATCCGCACTAATTTTTTAGGACATTTCCTATCTTTGGATCGAGCGATGCAACTTTCGTTGTCAAGCCGAAAATATTTAGTCATCAAAATACTCAAATCTCATTTGGGAGAGCTTGCAGATTCATCGGAAATCAATTTTATCAAAATGATTTATAACCTTCTTCCCGATAACTCCAGCAATCTCAAATTGGGTTTTCAAAGGCTTTATGAGTTGGATGTTTCCAATGCAGGGAAAATAATCCGCCTTCTAAGACAAAATAATGTCGATAAACTCAAGCCAGATAATAACCAATTTGCTTTATTACAACAAATTAATTCCTCGGATGAAGTTGTTACTTCGGAATTCAATATCGAAGAACAAATGATATATATACTACAAGAACTACATAAAGAAGCAGTTGATAAGTCGGAGGAAGCCTTAAATCAAATACTCAGCGAACCTTCTACTGATGCTTATTTTATGCTAGAGGAATTTGTAGACAGAGTTATTCGCGCCAAAGGGGTACAATTAGAATGGCGAATTTTTCTTCGCAAAGAATGTCATCAAGTGTGGTCGGAATTTCGACTAATAGAACAGCGGGTTCAACAGCAAAATATTTGGAGCGCATTAGTTGAACGTGCCAAAGTAGTTAATGCAATGTTTAGCTAACAGGAATGGCCGCAATTGTTACAATTTCGGTTGGTGCCGTACACTCACCGTCTTATTATTGGGTTAAAAATTAGTCAGTGTACGAGCACCCTACAAGAAAAGGCGGCCAGTTGCGGCCATTCCTAGCTAGATGAAAACTAAAAAGTTAAGAGTTATCAAAAATAACTCTTAACTTTGGATTTAAAACTAATGCTAAATCCCTATAAATTTACTTGAGTTGTGCGTTAGGGTGAACGCTCGCGTGCGGGCGGGAGCGTGTCCGTTAGCTATGCGTCTGAAGACATAGGAATATCATCTAAAAGACCTCCACAAGCATCAACAAGCAAATCTACAACTTGATTAAAGCCTTCCTTTCCACCATAATAGGGGTCAGGAACTTCTTTAAGAGAGTAACTGCGGCAATAGTCACACATCAAGCGCACTTTGTCTTGATATTTCCCGCTCGAATCCATAGAAAGAATATTGCGATAATTCTCCCTATCCATCGCCAAAATCAAATCGAAATTTTCAAAATCGGCTGATGAAAATTGGCGTGCTTTACCGCAAAGTTTAATTCCTAAAAGAGCATTAGCAGCAGCACTCATGCGAGAATCAGGTCTACTACCAATGTGATAACTCGATGTTCCAGCAGAATCACAGTGGATAGAATCGCTCAAACCAGCTTTTTCCACCAAGTGATTCATCACATTTTCTGCTGTTGGGGAACGACAAATGTTACCTAAGCAGACGAATAGCAGCTTATAAGCCATAATCCACTTTTAAAGTATCTCAAGTTTTGCAGTTTCTAGGATATAAGACTGCTGACTTCGCTATCTTCAAAATCCGGGAAGTTCTAGTCCGCTAGTCAAATCTTCCATGCGATCGCGCATGGTGGCAGTGGACTTATTGTAAGCATCTTTCATTGCTGCTGTCACTAGATCGGAAAGTACTTCTGCTCCTTCATTCATAGCATCGGGAGAAACCTCTACTCGTTTGGGTTCTTGGTTTCCACTAAGAATTACCTTTACCATTCCACCACCAGATTCTCCTTGGATTTCCATTTGCTCCAATTCTTCTTGGAGTTGCTTGGCTCCTTCTTGAACTTGCTGGGCTTTTTTAAAGGCTTCAGCCAGTTCCTTCATTTTTCCTAAACCGAAGCCAAATCCTTGTCCTTTTTCCGCCATAATAAATAGTCCGCGTGTGCTTTCAACAACAAATCAAATTCAATTATAGATGCGTCGTGTTATTTGATAGTTTTTTATATTTAAATTGGAAAAACAGCCCGTTGTCGCAAATGGCACTGAGGGTATTGTAATTAGCACTAGAGAACCACTTAGTTTATTCGACAACTCCAGTGGCATAAGCGTCTAAGTAGACTAGCCGAACCAAAAATCCCTCAATTGATTGAGGGAGTATCAACTTAAGGTAGTGCACCCAATTAAAAGTTCTCCGTTGAATATTAAAGATTTTTCACTCAATCTTAAATCTAGAATCTGTACTCATACAACTTTTCATCAACGCGATATTTAACTAAGCAGATCGAAACTCTCCCAACATTTTGACTTCTGGGTGTAATCCAATCGACCAACGTTCTTGTACTTGATGCTGCACGTGACGAATCAGATTTAAAATATCGTTAGCTGTGGCCCCACCACAATTAACAATAAAGTTAGCGTGGAGTTGCGCTACTTGGGCTTGACCAATTTTAAAGCCTTTGAGACCCGCTTCTTCGATTAACCTACCTGCGGAATGAGGTTTAGGATTGCGGAATACGCTGCCGCAACTTGGTAAATGATAAGGTTGGGTGGCTAGTCGATGTTTTTTGTGTTGCTTAGTTCTTGCGGTTACTTCTGCTGGATCTGCACCAGGCTGAAGTTGCAAAGTTGCTCGAGTAACTATTAGCTTGCTTCCTTGGAGTACAGAAGTACGGTAGCTATAGTTTAATTGTTCGGCACTCAGAGTTTGTAAAGTACCTTCGGTCGTTAATACCTCGGCACTAACTAAGATATCTGCAATACAGCTATTGTGCGCTCCTGCATTCATTACTACGGCACCGCCGATAGTTCCTGGAATGCCAACTGCCCATTCAAACCCTTCCCAGCCACGTTCTGCGGCTGCCCACGCTAGACCAGGAATTGATTCTCCGGCAGCAAATGTTACCATACCAGTTTCGGAGTCAAAATTAGCGTGGCGCATATGGCGAGTAGCGATAACCAAACCTGGTATGCCGTCATCACCGATTAATAAGTTAGAACCAGCACCAAGTACCGTGATTGATAGATCGTGTTCTTTCGCATATTCGACGCTAGCTTCCAAAGATTCCAAGGAACGGGGGGCAACATACCATTCTGCTGGACCACCAACTCTTTAGGAAGTGTAGGAAGATAAAGAAACTTTGGGCTTGATAATACATTCATTACCCCTCAAAGGGATTCCTTCGTTCTTATCGGAATCTTTCATTGCTCCTTTATTGGTGATATGGTTACAAGCTTTCTGGGAATTAGCAGCCGCCTGGGAAATGGTCATACTTACCAGTTTTGAATAGATTTTGACGTGATATTACCGTAATAATACGGTTTTAAAATTACCAATCAAACAGTTGTTAGATACGGACAATATTTGAGGAGAGAGACTACCTGATACGGACGCTGCTTTAACCTCCGTACTGTGAGCAAGTCTTTTTAGTTAGGATGTGGCTTGTGCTGGTTGCCCGAGCAAGTCAATAATTTCGGGAATTATTTGGTTCAAGTTTCCAGCACCTAGGAATAGGGCTAAATCTCCTGGACGCAAGTTTTGCAGTAAGAACTCGCGAACATCGCCTAAAGTAGGTTGATACTCTACCGAAGAATGATGTTTTGCTACTTCTAAAGCTAATTTTTTGCCACTAACTAAACCAGTATCTGGCTCTCCCGCGCTGTAGATATCGGTAAGGACAACTAAATCCCCATGGCTGAAGGATGTCGCAAATTCAGCTAAAAATGCTTGCGTACGGCTGTAACGATGAGGTTGGAAAATTGCAACAACTCTTTGTCCAGGCCTAGCTTGCAGTCTTGCAGCAGCTAGAGTTGCACTTAGTTCGCTGGGATGATGGGCATAATCATCGATAAAGCTAATCCCGTCAACTTCTCCTCGAAACTCGAAGCGTCGCCTTGCACCTTCAAAGGTGGCTAAACTTCTAGCGATTTCACCAAACTCTAAGCCTACTATTCTACCTATAGCTACTGCAGCTAAAGCATTACTTAGATTGTGGTGACCTAATACACTTAAGTTCAAAACTCCCAGAGCTATGCCTTTTTCCCAAACTAAAGCTGTAGTACCGTCAGCGCGATAGTCAATATTTGTAGCGTAGTAATCGGCACCACTATTTGGCGAGAGGCTGTAGCTGATATGCGGCGCGAAACGCTCGCGTACTGTTTCGCAATCAATACAAGCCACTACAATTTTGCATTGGCTGGTAAATGTTTTAAAGATATCTACGACTTCATCTAATGTATCGTAGTGGTCTGGATGATCTAACTCTATATTGGTAATAATGCCAATTTCTGGGGAATGTTTGACTAAAGAACCATCCGATTCATCAGCTTCTGCGACTAAATAAGGACTTTGTCCTAAACGAGCATTACCTTCCCAAGCTTTGACTTCGCCACCGACAATAATTGTTGGATCGACACCTGTTTGCAGCAGCATATAACCAATCATGCTACTTGTAGTAGTCTTACCATGAGTTCCTGCTACGGCAATACTTCTGTACTGAGATATTAATGCTGCCAATATATCAGAACGATGAAAAATTGGGCAACCATTTTCTAACGCTGCTTTGTATTCCAAATTCGAGGCATTAATCGCCGTAGAACAAACGACTTGCGGTGTTGTAGCAAGACTCTCGCCCTTTAATTCTGCCGATAAAGAATCGCCGCCAAAAAATTCAAGATTAGCTGCTTCTTGTTTACCAAAAACATTTACTCCAATCGATTCTAATTTATGAGTAATATGATTTGGACGAACATCCGAACCACTAACTCGAAATCCTTTAAGAGCTAGTACATAGGCCAAAGCGGACATTCCGATACCACCCACACCAATAAAATGAAATGGTCTACCGCTAAAATCTACTGCATTTACCATTGATTTTTCCTCTGACACCACACCACACCATTAACACTTTTAACACGCGTATCATACCAAGCATATTACTTGTACTGGCACAAAGCCTGTATATTTTATTTCATATTGACCTAGGAATTTGTTGCACTTATTTTACTTGTTCAGAAAAATTTTAACCCCGGATGGGATTTTTTTCTCTCTCCAAACTATTATTACTTTTCTTCTAAGAATAGAAGCACGATCTGGAAATAAACAATTGTAATTCAAAATACATCTTTGTCAGTTTAGGAAAGTAATTGTTTACAATACTACCTTGTTAGTGAAATCAGATTTTAGCTTACATCAAGTCCACATCTACGAGTATAGAAAAGTTGGCAATTGCGAGCAGGAAATTCGATTTTCTTAATAAAAGTCATTTATTTGTAGTCGAAACTGCTTTGTTTTACCCCAATCAAAAAGGTAGTTTGGACGATCTAAGTGTCATGAATTCATAAAAAGACCGAAACTGAGCGAATATCATCGTAGTGGTTCTAGATGTCGGAATTGAAAGCTTAAAAAATATAGTGGCTTTCTTTTATCCCAAACTGATAGCAACCATAATCAAAGGATCTGCTGCTATCAAAACCTTGATTAACTAAATTCAAATTGTACGCAAATACTACTGACGTGATTTCTATTGGTTTGGATATTAACAAACCTTACCTTCGCGGGTATTTAAGACAAAAATTGGCACAATTGTGTAATTAGTTGACCGTACCTCAACTCTCAAGTGGTGTGAATATAACTCAAACTGAGTCGATCTGCAAGCAAGTTGAGCAACAACCGTAGATACATCGTCTTACCATTCACTGGCAATTAATACATACCTCTTTGGGAATAGTTTAGTCAAGTATGATTCATAACTCATACTGCAAAAAACCAACTTTTCTCGCAAGTAAGTAGCGGAAATTTTCAGAATTGATATCGCTGATCTCGGCTCTAAAGTTAGCCAATCGGGATAAATTATCAATTTTTTTTAGGAATCTAACACTCTATAGTTATTAATACCCCCCCTTTGCGATATGATCGGGGTCATAAATAAGCACTGTTTAGAGATAAATACAGAGGGCAAGACCTGTGGTTAGAGTTGCAATTAATGGTTTCGGTCGCATCGGACGTAACTTTATGCGCTGTTGGATGACTAGAGAAAATAGTAACTTGGAACTTGTTGCTATTAACGATACCTCAGACCCCAGAACTAATGCTCATTTGCTGACGTATGACACCATGCTCGGCAATTTAAAAAACGCTGACATTTCTGCTGATGATAATTCCATTACAGTAAATGGTAAAACAATAAAATGTGTATCCGACCGTAACCCGGAAAACTTGCCCTGGAAAGAATGGGAAATTGACCTGGTTATCGAGTCAACAGGGGTGTTTGTCACTGAAGAAGGGGCAAGAAAGCACAAGAAAGCTGGTGCTAAAAAGGATTTAATTACGGCTCCTGGAAAGGGTGGTAACGTTGGAACCTTCGAAATCGGGGTAAATGACCAAGATTACTATCCAAGCAAGTATGACGTGGTTAGTAATGCTAGCTGTACCACTAACTGCTTGGCTCCTGTAGCTAAAGTATTAGATGAAAAATTTGGCATCATCAAAGGTACAATGACCACTACTCACAGCTACACGGGCGACCAACGTTTACTCGATGCTTCTCACCGAGACGTGCGACGCGCAAGAGCGGCAGCAATGAATATTGTACCGACCTCTACCGGTGCGGCAAAAGCTGTAGCATTAGTACTGCCGGCACTCAAAGGTAAACTGAACGGTGTAGCATTACGCGTACCAACTCCTAACGTATCCATGGTAGATTTCGTAGTCCAAGTTGAGAAGCCTACCATTGCTGAAGAACTTAACCAAGCTTTTAAAAATGCTTCTGAAAACGAACTAAAAGGCGTTTTGGGTTATAGCGATTTACCTTTAGTATCATCCGATTACAAAGGTAGCGATACCTCTTCGATTGTAGATGCCAGCTTAACAATGGTTATGGGTGGCGACATGGTTAAGGTTATGGCTTGGTACGACAATGAGTGGGGTTATTCTCAGCGCGTTGTTGATTTGGCTGAATTGGATGCTAAGTAGTGGACTAATTAGGGTATTTTCAATTCTACTCCAAGTTGGCGGTGTTGGTTTCCATCACATCAAGGGTTCCCATAAGAATTTTTTCTTCTAAAAAGTGATTTTGGGTGCCTGTCAAACTGATGTTTCCCCAGCCCAACTTGATAGTATTTGAAAGAGTGTCGGTTTCCGGAGCTATTCTGATGCGGCAAGTTGCTGCCTTGCTCCGGAATACCTAGTACTCGAAGAAACCCTGCATTGCGGGGTGAAGTTAGTGAGTAGTAACAATTAACCAAGGAGTTAGTTTACTTGGTGTATTACTAGCCTCTATGTGGAAGTGGCACAAGCCGAAAAAGGTTAGTTAAAAATTGGCAGGGAACCCTTCACTCCTGAGTTGTGAAATGTTGAAATCCCCGATTTAATTTTAAAACTTGATCGGGAATTTTTTCACTATTATCATGCAAAAATACTTTATCGTTATCAGTGATGGTTCCAATTACAGCTGCACCATTACCAAGTTTTTGCACTAATTCAGTTGCTGCTTGTTTTGGTAAGCAAAGGAGCAGTTCAAAATCTTCGCCGCCGTAAAGAGCGTATTGTAAGGCTTGTTCTTTTGTCAGCCAATCATCAAAAGCTTCATGTAAAGGAATTTGCGTCGCTTCAACAATTGCACCAACTTTACTTGAGTAACAAACTTGTAAAATTGCGTCTGCTAAGCCGTCGCTGCTATCCATTCCAGAAATATCTACCAAAGAGTGGGAATCTAACATTTCCCAGAGAATAGGTAAAACATCCAAGCGTGGTTTTGGTCTTTGATGTGCTTTAATTAAAGCTTCTCTGTAATATAAGCTAAGATTTGTTGTTAAATCGGGATTAAGCATTAACTCCAAACCTCCACGAGAAGCTCCATGACAACCTGTAACAACAATTGCATCTCCCACCTTGGCTCCATGCCGACGAATGGTAAGCTGTGGAGATACTTGTCCAAAAGCCGTAATCGCCACACTGATGACTGGCGATCGCACTATATCGCCGCCCACAATAGGGGTATTATGTTTTTGTAAACATTGGGTCATCCCTTGGTATAATTTTTCAACCCAATTGACGGAGGTTGCTCCTGGAAGTCCTAAGCCGACAGTAATTCCTAGGGGTAAAGCCCCCATTGCGGCTAGGTCTGAAAGATTGGCTGCCGCCGATCGCCAACCGACAGCTTCCGGAGAAGTAGTAGTATCGCTGAAGTGAACTTTATCAATTAATACATCTGTAGTGACTACCAAAGATTTTTCGGCTTTCTCTATTGGTAATACCGCTCCATCATCGCCGATAATATCTGGAGGACAAAAGCGCTGCAATATCTTTAAAAGTCCTTGTTCGCCAACTTCTTTAACTTGCATAAAATCAATTATCAATTATCAATTATCAATTATCGGCTAGGGAGTATAACGCACCATCCGAGCGGGTAGTTGAGATATACTATCGACGGTTAGCGAGTAATACCTAGGGGAAGATATGTTAAGACTGGTTTTAACGGCAATTTTGCTGGTACTATTGTCTGCTTGTAGTTTTGGTACGCCCGAGCCAAATAAACAGTTGATCAAAAATGCGATCGCCCTTTCCATGGAAGAAACGCAACAGCAACTGAGCCAAAAACTAAATTTGGATTTTCGCGAATTTGAAATCAATCATTTATCAATTAAGCAGCGGAAGCTGATGACGGTTGAGCATTTACCAGCTTTCCGAATACAGGGAACTTACGATTTAAATTTGAAGTTACCAAAACGGATTTTAAAGCAACCAAAAAAATTATTTGATATTTACCTACAACTTCAAAAAGAAGGCAAAACCTGGAGATTACTGCTTCCTCCAGACAGCAATGAAGATACCTCAGTTTGGCATAGCTATCTCGTAGAGTAGTTTGATGGGCAATTCTTCCCTCAATAATTTTTCAGTGCGCGCCGCATTTCACGTTGATCTTGACGTTTTTTAATGGTTTCTCGCTTGTCGTGAAGTTTCTTACCTCTAGCAAGAGCTATACTAACTTTTACCCAACCGCCTTTGAGATACATTTTCAAAGGTACTAAAGTCAACCCTTCTTGTTCTGTTTTCCCAATCAATTTACGAATTTCGTCGCGATGAAGTAAAAGTTTGCGGCTTCGACGCGGTTCGTGATTAAAGTATTGTCCGCTTAAGTTGTAAGGTGAAATATGTACGTTGAGTAGCCATGCTTCATTGTCGCGAATTAAGGCATATCCATCTTGAAGATTAGTTCTACCAGCCCGGATAGACTTGACTTCGGTTCCTGCGAGCTGAATTCCAGCTTCGTAGGTTTCCAAAATTTCGTATAAATAACGGGCTTGACGGTTGTCAGCAATAACTTTGAAACCTTGAGTTTTTTTGTCTTTACTCATCGATGATTTTCTTGCTCTGCAATGTGTTGGAATTTTTATTGGGCAAATACTGTAATGGGGGGTATTTATTAACCACAAGAGACTCCCAGTAGGTTGGGAGCCTCAATATTAGTGAGTGTACGAGCACCCTACGAGGAAAATATGCCAGTTGCGGCCATTCCTATAAATATATACTTCATCTTATTAATTTAGCTTTTCGGGAGCTAAAAGCGCTGCTATTCGATCAATTTTGATGAATTAAGTATTCAATATGTGACATTGATTACGCTTACAATTCTTAGAGACATCAGTAAATATTAGACCTTATTAATGAATAACACCATTGAGGGTGCGGGCATTAAAGAATAAATTTAACTTGTAAATACTCTAAATATAAAACCTTTTTCTTCCTCAGCTTCCTATGCTGTGGGAAGATTATTGATAGGTTACGACGAAATCTAAAATAATTTGATGTTGCACTACCAGATTCTATGTTCAACTTATTAAAATCTTCTTTGAAGAATAGTCTAATTACATTGCTGCTGGTAACACTATTTTTAGGAATAAGTACAACTGGATGGACTTCTTCCAGTATTGCTGCTTTACCAGCAGGAAATGCAATTACCGATGGTAAAGCTTTATTGCGGTATGCACTTCCAATAGATAATGAACCAGTACGGAAATTACAGAAAAACTTGGAAGATATTGCTACCCAACTACGGGCAAATCGACGCTGGGGGGCTATAAAAAAAGACTTAAAAACTGCTTCGCGGATTCTTAATAAACCAGAGAAGATTATAGCAAGCGTTCCCGAAG
Organism: Rivularia sp. (in: cyanobacteria); assembly: GCA_050042755.1. GTDB lineage: Bacteria > Cyanobacteriota > Cyanobacteriia > Cyanobacteriales > Nostocaceae > Rivularia. Next base: position 6,996 of record JBHJJJ010000146.1, on the reverse strand, counting down.
AAAATCAACAGCAAGCCAATGTTTGGATTGACGAGCTAAAAACTGGTGTAGAAAAGCTCCAAGAAGTAGCCAAAACTAAAGACAAAGAAGAAACTTGGATAGAAAGGGCCAAGCTTTTGGATTTGGTAGGAAAACTCGAAGAATCTATGGTGACGGGTTTTCCTTATGAAGTACCCGCAGAATACAGTAATTTACCCCAATTAAAAGGACGCGCTACGGTAGAAATAAAAACGACTAAAGGAGACGTTGAAGTTGTTTTGGATGGTTATAGCGCTCCAGTTACTGCCGGAAACTTTGTTGATTTGGTTAAACGGGGTTTTTATGATGGCTTAGAATTTTTGCGCGCTGAAGATTTTTACGTACTGCAAGCTGGAGATCCACCGGGTGAAGATGTCGGTTTTATTGACCCAAAAACAGGTGAATACCGGGCAATTCCCTTAGAAGTATTGATAGAAGGTGATAAAGAACCAATTTACGGTATTACTCTCGAAGAAGCTGGTCTTTATACCGAAATGCCTGTTTTACCTTTCTCCTCTTACGGCGCGGTAGCAATGGCTCGTCCAGAAACTGAAGTTAATGGGGGTTCTTCCCAATTTTTCTTCTTTCTATTTGAAGCCGAACTTACTCCAGCGGGACGCAACTTGTTAGATGGCCGCTATTCCGTTTTTGGCTATCTTACTAAAGGTAAAGAAGTTTTAGGAAAAATTAAGGAAGGGGACAAAATAGAATCAGCTAAAGTTGTCCAAGGGATTGAGAATTTAGTAGAACCGCAAAATGCATAGATAATTCTGTCTTTAAGGCATTTTTAGCATTTTTCTAACTTAAAAATTTTTCACCGCAACCATCATGCAAACTATGGTAAGCAATGGTTGCGGTTATTCATAACATTTTTGAGTGTTGTTCCTTGTGCTTCTCTAGTCTGTCTCAAGCATCCTTGTAAGATAACGCTACACTAAGATATTTGTTTGGAGCAGACGATTACTTAGGTGGATTATGAAGACTTGCTTGGGGTTATTTATATTAAACCCCGCGAACTAAGCAGATAACGATCGTCTATTCCAAAAGCAAGTATCTATTTTCACCTTTATTTTCAGTATTTTTACTCGAGTTATTATTCCCTTTGAGAGACAAGAATATGAAATATGAAAAGGGATTTTATCAAAACTACTTTTTTGTCAAGATTTTGTGAACACTATTTCCTTATAGATTTATGCAAGCCGTCTCTCCTGCTTCTTTGCTACCACCTTTAGAACAGCTAATTAACTATACTCCACCGACTGTAACGCCAGAAACAACAGTTTGGGATACTGTTGCATTCATGAATCAATCTCAACCACCATTACAACGTGTCTTGGTAGCAGATAATTGGCAAGCTGTAGGGTTGTTTTCATGGGAAGATGTTTTAGAGGCTGTAGAGTCGGAAATTAATTTAAAAAGCACTAAGATTACTGAAGTCATGACAACTTCAGCCATTAAACTGAGATTTTCTCACTTTCAGGATATAAAATTAATGTTAGATCTTTTAACTCAGTTGAAAGGTCTACCTATAGTAATTGAAGATGAAAAAGAAAAATTAGTAGGCTATATTACACCTGAAAGTATTACTCATTTCTTACTCGAAGATTATCAGTTAAAAATAGAAGAAGCAGAGCATCTGGAAAAGAAAAATCAAGAAATTAGAACGGAACTTCTAGGCTTAAAAGAAAGCACTACAATTAAAAATTTAGATACTTTACTATACTTTCAACAAGCTATAGGAAGTAGTAGCGAAGGTATTGTCATTACAGATTTAACAGGTCATATCATTTATCTTAATTCAAGTTTTATTAAAATATTTGATTATACTCGTGAAGAATTAAATGCTAAGGGCGGATTATCATTTCTCTGGAAAGATGAGTTTCAATATCAACAATTATTAGTAACAATACAACAAGGAAAATCATGGCGTGATGAAGTAGAAATTAAATCCTGTCGTAAAGATATATCATATATTAACGTACGAACTGATGCAGTTAAAGATGTTTCTGGTCAAATTATTGGTATGATAAGTATTCATTCCAATATTACCGAACAAGTACAATCAGAAATAGGTTTACGTTTAAAAAATAAAGCAATAAATGCTAGTAGTAATGGGTTAGCGATTTTTGATATCAGATTGCCTTCTAAACCAATTGTTTATAGTAATCCTGAATTTGAACGTGTGAGTGGCGATAGCGTCTCGGAAGCTCTGGCATTAACAAACCGTTTTGTTGAAGGGATTAATCATGAAATAAATCAACTGCTTAAATTAGACTATGATTCTTCTTCAGAAAAATTTTCACCAATCATACGTAACTATTGTAAAGATGGCAGCGAATATTGGTATCAACTTAATATGTCTCCCATTGTTAATCGGGCAAAAAAAATAACTCACTACCTATGTGTACAGAGTGATATTACCAAATATAAACTGACAGAAATGTCACTGTTGTTAACACAAGAAAAATTACAACATTTACTATTTTCGAGTACGGGGGTAATTTATGGATCCGATTATTGTGAAGATTACAGCGTGACTTTTATAAGTGAAAATATCTTGGATATTGTCGGCTATCGGGCAGATGAAATTCTATGCGATTCTAATTTCTGGATGAATCACATTCATCCAGACGATTTACCATTCTTTCTTGCAGAATTACCAAAGGTATTTACTCAAAGTAAAGTTAGTATCGAGTACCGCTTTCTACATAATAATGGTAACTATATTTGGATATACGAACAATCAAAAATAGTAAAAGACTACGCAGATAATCCTTTAGAAATCGTTGGTTATAGGATTGATATTACAGAACGTAAACTACTTGAAGAAAATTTAAGACAAGCTTTAGAAAAGGAAAAGGAAGTGAACGAACTTAAATCTCGTTTTATTTCCATGACTTCTCATGAATTCCGTACGCCTTTAAGTACTATACTTTCTTCATCTGAGTTACTAGAAAATTACCGTCATAAATGGGATGAAGAAAAACAGACAAAGCATTTTAATCGGATAAAAAAAGCAGTTAAGCATATAACTAATTTATTGAATGAAGTGTTATTTTTCGGAAAAGCAGAAGCAGGTAAGCTTGATTGTAATCCAACAAAATTCGATTTAGTTGAATATAGTTACCAGTTAGTAGAAGATTTGCAGATTAATCAGATCAAAAATGTCATGGATACACCAGATGTAAACATTAATTTTATGACTAATAAAACGAAACTAATCGGATACATGGATGAAAAAATATTAGGACATATTTTGAATAATTTACTTTCTAATGCAATTAAGTATTCTCCAGCTGGAACTACCGTTAAATTTACTCTTTCTTCTCAACAAGAACGAGCAGTATTTGAAATTCAAGATCGAGGTATAGGTATTCCCTCAGAAGATTTGCCATCGTTATTTGATTCTTTTCATCGATGTAACAATGTAGGTAATATTCCAGGAACGGGATTGGGATTATCAATTGTCAAAAAGTGCGTGGATATGCAAGAAGGCGAAATAAACGTTATAAGTGAAGTTGGATTAGGTACAACATTTACAGTTACAATTCCGTTAAATAATTTCCCTACAGACTCATAAATAAACATCAATAAAAATTACATGTATTTTTTATTATTATTAACTGATAAAAGATAAATTGATAATTTTCAGTAAAAATACGATAGTAATAATATATAAATTTGTAATATAAATACTTAAATGTCAACAGATTCAAAATTTTATTGCCAAATAAAATCTCGTGCCATAATGTATCAAGTATTTTGAATATAAAAATACCTTTGAGAAGCTATTACTGATTAATTCTAGCTCATAAAGGTTCCAGAACATTAATTTAATTTTTATACCTATGACTAAAATATTGGTAATTGAAGACGAAGAATCAGTACGCGAGAATATTTTGGATTTATTAGAAGCAGAGAGTTTTGAAACTCTTGGTGCTCCTAACGGAAAAGTTGGAGTAGAATTGGCTCTTACTGAAAATCCTGATTTAATTTTGTGTGACTTGATGATGCCAAATATTGATGGCTATGAAGTTTTACAAAAACTAAACTCACAAGCTGCGACAGCAACTATTCCTTTTATTTTTCTTACGGCTAGAACTGCTAAGTCCGATTTACGTAAAGGTATGGATTTAGGAGCTGACGACTACCTTACCAAGCCATTTACTCGTTCTGAACTATTAAGTGCAATAATGACTCGCTTGGAGAAGAAAACAACTGAACTAAAATATATTTCTAAAGCAAATACAAATACTGCTAGATTTTTACCCGAATTTCAGATATTAAAAAATAGTTTACTTCGGACTTTAGCAAAAAGAAATTTAAAAGAATTTCAAGTTCATTATCAACCAATTATTGAGACTAGTTCAGGTAACATTGTCGGATCCGAAAGTTTAATCCGCTGGCAAAGTTCAGAATTCGGTACAATTTCTCCTGCTGAATTGATTCCTTTAGCGGAATCAACGGGCTTAATTATTCCAATTGGAGAATGGTTAATCAATAGTGTCTGCAACCAAACGAAAATATGGCAAGATGCAGGTTATAAAGACTTCTACTCCGCAATTAATATTTCAATTACTCAATTAACTCAACCTGATTTTATTTCAAAAATACTTGAGTCATTAGCAGAAAATAATTTGCATCCGTCTTCCTTAGAACTGGAAATAACAGAAGGGATGATTGAGCAAGATACCCATACAGCAATTATTAGAATGGAAGAATTACGCTCTCATGGAATAAAACTTGCTATTGATGATTTTGGTACGGGGCGAAGTTCTCTAATCTATTTAAAACAGATACCAATCAATACTTTGAAAATAGACCATTACTTTATCCATAATATCGATAAAGATAGACAAAAATCAGCAATAACTAAAGGCATTATTGACATGGGACATAATCTAAATCTAGGAATAGTTGCTGAAGGTATCGAAACTAAAGCAGAATTAAATATTATCCGCGCACATAAATGCGATCGAGTCCAAGGCTATCTATTAAGTCATCCTTTACCGGTAGCTAAGTTTGAAGAATTATTACTTACTGATAAACATTTGATAGCGTAAATCCTTAGGAATATAGAAAAGCCCTATATAAAAAGGATAAAAATATGAGTAGCCTTTTTTCTAAGGTTAGTAAGCTGTCGCGCATTTAATTTTTATATAGCAAGCGAGCAAGATGTATGTCCTAAGTCCCTCCGGAACGACCCGACCTTGGGTACGGACACGCTTCGCGTTCAGCTTTGAGAAGGGCTAACGCACTACAATAATAATCTATACTTTTTGCGTTATTCAATTTAGCTGCACATCAGCTTATTGCAATCCGGAAGCGAAAAAAACAGGGCTGATTTCCAGTCATGGGTTAACACTGATAGCCTCAATTCAACAAAGCTTTGCGAATCATAGCCTTTTGAGATACAGCATTATCCTTACAAGGTATTGCGACAAAACTTGGGCGTACCCGTTTTTTTCAGTAAATTTGTCAATAATTACAAAAAATAGTTTACATACAGTCTCAGAATTTCATTCAGTTCCGAGACTTTTTTATGCTAGTATAAAAACTTAAACTGTATGTAAAAATACAAATCCTGACTATATATTAATTTGACTACAACCATTGAATGTAAGTGAAGAAAAATTTTGTAGGCAAACTTACATAAAGCAAGTGTTAAGTAATCTCTCCTGAAAGTAAATCTTCTGCAAATTCTAAGCTTTATTCAGTTTATCTCCGGGAAAATATGTAATTGTATATTTGATTTGTCCAACAACATTTTATACACATAGCTTCGCGTTATTGTTGATTTTTACCTTAGTTATGTACCGTAGCCCTAATTAAATTATGTATAAAAGAATTGTCTACAAAGTTAGAAATGAAGTATCATTAAACACTCGTCAAGTTCCATTTTTGTGTAATCAAGCTGAAACCAATTACCGAGAAGCACGGAAACAACACTCTAATAATTTACCTATTATTTCGGAGTACGAACTAGATTTGGTAGAGAAACTGAGAACTGAAGGAGTTGCAATTACTTCATTAGAGGCTCTGTCGATTCCTTCTACCGAGCAGATGCTTGATGCAGCTAAAAGCTTGATGCCAAAAATACCGCGAAGCATTTCTGAGAATAAGAATGAATTTGTAATTCATGCTACTCCGCAACAAATTTTAGAACATCAAGAAATTTTTATTTGGGGTTTAGAACAACGTTTAGTCAATATAGTTGAGAACTATATTGGTTTACCAGTGGCTTATCATGGAGCGTATTTTCGTCGGGATATTGTTAACAAGGTTCAACTCAAATCAAGACTGTGGCATATAGATCCTGAAGATAGAAAAGTCTTGAAAGTCGTAATTTATCTAAATGATGTAGATGAAAATAATGGTCCTTTTGAATATATTCCCCAATCTTTGACTTCTAAATTAGTTTCTTCTTTAAAATACACACATGGTTACGTTCAAGATAAAACTATGGAGAAAGTAATATCTCCATCACATTTCAAATCTTGCACGGGAATTCCTGGAACTGTTATTTTAGCGGCAACTGGTAGTATATTTCATCGCGGCAAAATACCAGTATCTTCTGATAGATACGCAATCTTTTTTGATTACACCTCTCGAAAACCAATAGTGCACAATCATTACGGAGCCTCTTTCCTTAGTAATGAAGATTTACAACTCTTAGGAAAAAGTCTTTCTTCTCAACAAAAACAGTGTGTTTTTTGGAAAGATAATTTTTGGTAAATGTAATGTTGATTTAAGATGCTATAGAAAATTTCAACTCCTTGGCATAAAAAGTAGTGCGATTCCAGTAATGGAAATGAAAACACCTAAAATAGCTCGAATAGTAACTTTTTCTCCCATCCAAACCGCAATGGGTATAACAAAAATCGGGCTAGTTTGTGAAAGGGTGGAAGCAATTCCTACAGATGTGAATTTAATCGCCGTTTGTTGCAGCCAAATTCCTAAGTAAGTTCCCCAAAAAGC